>CALCRU010000008.1 GCA_937894335.1 uncultured Treponema sp.
AAAACACCTTAAAAACAATAAAAAAAACATGGGAACTAATAAAAAGTTGTTGACATAAAAAAAAACGGAGCCCTTCTACAGGCTCCGCCCCTTCCCCGAAATATATGTTATCCCATCTCCATTAGGTATGCTCTGATTGTAATGCCGCATACCATACCATGCAACACAGAAAAACTACCCTAAACATGGTATATTTTTGCCTAATATTAGGTATTTTTCTCTTTTCAAATACCATAACCTAGGTTATACTAAAAGTATGAAATCTAGACTGACTGTATACAAACTTGCCACGGCCATGATTTTCTGCCTAGTTTTTTCTGCATGCAGCCAAAGCACAAATCTTAACACAGACGCCCAGGGACGCTACATGCTAAATCCCCAGGAAAACCTTTATGCCGCAAAAATACCTGCTCAAGACAAGGCATACATTCCCATAGAAGTTTCCTATTACAACGACCCCAGTTCACACATGCCGTTTGAATCCGTTGCAAGACAGGAATTTACTCCCGTAAAAAACAAATTCAACCCCGGATTTTACAAGGGCATAATCTACATAGATGTTGCCTTTACTCCAATCCCAGATAAAATGGGAAGAGACTTCATGCTGTGGCTGGGACACGAACCTTTGGACTTTGCAGAACTATTCATTCCCCAGTCAGACGGCAGCTGGGAGTTTGCAGGAAGAACAGGACGGATGATTTTAAATTCCCAGATGTCGTTCCAGTCGTGGAGACTTGCAATTCCCTTTAACAAAAACGACCTTTTGCAAACACTGGACAAAGACGGACGGGAACACTTAATCATAAGAACCCAGGCCTACATAGGAGCGCCAATAAATGTACGCATAATTCCAAGGCGGCAGTTCTTAAGCCAGACCCACGAACTACTAATGAAGCAGTTTTTAATTTTAGGCATGTATCTTCTTGCAACAGCTTTCATTCTCATTTATGGCATTTCCCAACGCAACAAGATTTTTATCATACTGGGAACAAGTGCAGTTTCATTCATTCTGCTCATGCTGCAGCAGAAAGGCTTTGGTCCGGTATACCTGTGGAACTCAGTGTCATCCCTACCCCACAGTCCTCGCATAGTCTACTACCTAAGCACACTTACATTCATCCTCGTTTACATTGATTTTGTCCTATTCACATCAAGGTACGCATCATTCTCACTTCCCAACAAAACTATTCCACTGCTCATAATAATCGGCATAGTTTTCTTTGGACTTTGTACAACAATACAGTCCCCAGTAATCGTATACTTTATCCATACAATTGGCTCCATTGTGCTTACCCTGCTTAGTGCAATTTCACTTTCGGTAGTGCTATGCAAAAAAGCCAAAGAAATGCCGCGAGATCTTTTAATAACAACACTGTGCTGGGTAACTGCCTCACTCCTAATATGCTTTGTACAACTGTTCAGAATAATACGCCCCTTCTGCGACAGCCTTCCCTTCACTGCATTTGACTCAGACAGATTTATAATGCTTGATGTTATTTTCGTTCTGCTCATGCTGCCCTGCGTCTATAACGCCATAAAAAACTTGCGTAACGAAACACAGCAGAACTACCAGCAAAACAAGTCCATTGCAAAGGAACTAAGTCTCTATGCCGATGCCACCGACCAACTCTTAAGCATGAGCAATGTAATCCTTAACACGGTAAGGCTCCCCCAAACTTTAGACAAGAAATCAGAAGAAAGAACACAGGCTCTAATTGAATCAGCGGCACTTCACGAAACCGATATTCTTAACGCCCTTAATGTCATACGATCCCACACAACTTCAAGCAAAATCGCAATTCAGCTTGTCCCATTTTTTAAGAGCTGCATAAAGGCACTAGACAATTATTTTCAGCAGGCAGAAAAACTTTTTGAATTTACAACAGACATTCCTGACGAAACCATTGTCTACGGAGACGAACGCCTTATAGAATTTCTTTTTAAAAGCTATCTGCAAACAATCGTAAAATGCTCTCTAAGGTGGAAGCCCTTACAGGTTCAGCTTGCAGTAAAGAACGGAATAACCACATGCACAGTAAGGGCAAAAATGATTCCCGGTACAGGTTCAATAATGCAGACCATGGCCCTTGAAACAAAAATTGCAAAAATTTACGATGGAGAAATTAAAGAAATGTCTCACGGCGAAGAGACATCATTTTCTCTTGCAGTAAAACTTGACACCGTACCAGAATCAAAAACAGAAAATTCCTTTGTAAAGATTGGAGCGGCAGAAGCACCACTTAAAATAAATGCACAGCGCACACTGTCAGAAAAAAAAGATTCTATCCTTCTTGTAGAAAACAACACAGAAACTGCAAGACTTATTCGCACATACACTGACGAAAACAAGAACCTCTATTTTGCGCCAAACGGAATGGAAGCGTGGGAACTTCTAAGCACTGAAAAAGTTGTTCCCGACATAATAGTCATGGAATACAAACTTCCACTTATGAGCGGAGAAGAACTTCTTTCTAAGTGCAGAAGCCATGCAAGCATAAAGAACATTCCCATCATCGTACTGCTTTCTTCACAGGAGTCTACAAAGAGGGAGAGCATACTCAACTCAGGAGCAATCGCATGTCTTATAGTACCCTTTGATATTGACGAACTTTTCAAGACCATAAACGCAATTCTAAACCTGTCCCAAATGGTACAGAACACAGTAATCTCCAACATTCAGAACGCTATGGGCACTACAATGGAAAGCCGCGAGCATTCAGTCAAAAGTCTGCCCACAGAAAACCAGGACTACGACACTTCTCTTTCTTCCAGAGAAAAGGAAATTGCACGGCTTATTGCACAAGGAAAAACCGACAAGGAAATTGCAGATGTCCTTAACATTTCTCCTGCAACTGTCGCCACCCACAACAAGAAGATTTTTAAAAAACTTGGCGTACACAGCAGGGTGGAATTAATAGCAAAAATTCGCTAGAATACAGACATGGCAGGAAACACATTTGGTCAGGTTTTTAAAGTAACCACATTTGGAGAAAGTCACGGACTATCTTTGGGATGCATCATAGACGGATGTCCGGCTGGAATTGCAGTCGATGAAAATTTTTTGCAGAACGAAATGGCACGACGCAGACCGGGAGCAAAAGGAGCTAGCGTAACTGCACGCAAAGAAAGCGACACTGCAGTAATTCAAAGCGGAGTGTTTGAAGGTAAGACCACAGGCACACCCATTGCAATCATCATCCAAAACACAAATCAGCATTCTGGTGACTACAGTTCCATTAAAGACGCATTCAGACCAGGACATGCAGACTACACCTATCAGGAAAAATATGGACTTCGTGACTATCGCGGCGGAGGTCGTTCAAGCGGAAGAGAAACCTGTGCAAGAGTTGCGGCAGGCGCTATTGCAAAAATGATTTTAAGACAAAAGGGAATTTCCATCACCGCATACACTGAACGAGCCGGAGGAATTTCCTGCACCAACATAGACGAAAGTGAAATAGAAAAAAATCCCATGCGCGCTCCAGATGCAAAAGCCGCAGAACTTATG
The DNA here is from genome assembly GCA_937894335.1 of uncultured Treponema sp. Taxonomy (GTDB): domain Bacteria; phylum Spirochaetota; class Spirochaetia; order Treponematales; family Treponemataceae; genus Treponema_D. The sequence goes on from CALCRU010000008.1 coordinate 3,509, forward strand.
GAAGAAAAAGTAAACGAGGCAAGACGGTCAGGAAACTCTTTAGGCGGAATAATAAAGTGCATTGTACGAGGAGTTCCAGCCGGATTGGGGGAACCTGTCTTTGACAAGGCAGACGCACTTCTTGCAGGAGCCATGCTTTCAATAGGTGCAATAAAGGGCATAGAATTTGGAAGCGGATTTTCTGCAGCCGACTCTAACGGAATGACAAACAACGACAGCATGCGTCTTTCTTCTAACGGCAAAAAAACATTTGCCACAAACAATGCAGGCGGCATTTTGGGAGGCATTACAAACGGCAACGAAATTGTCTTCCGGTGTGCTGTAAAACCAGTGCCAAGCATTTACCTTAAGCAGCAGACGGTGAACATGGCAGACGAAGAATGTGACATCCTTATAGAAGGACGGCATGATGTATGTCTTTGTCCAAGAATTGTTCCCGTTGTAGAAGCCATGACTGCCATTACCCTTGCAGACCTGCTACTTAGAAACAAGGCGGTTCATTTGTAATGAATAAAAAACGCTCCCTTATATTTTCTCCCCTCACTGGCATTGCAACCTTGTGCGCCCTTATCTTTTATGCTTGCACCGTGATTTTTTTTCTTGCGGATGTAAATGCAGTCATTAATCCCAAAAGACCAGAAGATCTTTCTACAGAACAGAAAAATCATCTTGATAAAATACTGGAAGAAAAATTTGCAGAAGAAAAGGGCATATTAAAAAACTTACCCTACCAGACTGTAGCAGCAGACCTCTTTATCAATGCAGAAAGCGCCATTTTAATCGATACCGAAACAGGAAACATTCTGTTCGAAAAAAATGCAGACGAACCAATTCCTCCAGCATCAATGACAAAACTGGTGGAGATGTATGTCGTGTTTGAAGCGGTAGAAGAAGGTTCAGTCACTTTGGATGACATAGTTCCTCTGCCGCCTCAGTCATGGGCAATCAATCTGCCAAGAGACGCCTCCATTATGTTTCTGGCACAGGGACAAACAGTTACTCTTAGAGAGCTTCTTCTTGGTCTTGCCATTGCAAGCGGAAACGATGCCTCAATTGCAGTCGCAAATTATGTTGCAGGCAGCATGGACGAATTTGTAGAAAGAATGAATCGGGTTGTAGAAGGCATGGGACTAGAGCACACCCACTTTGTAGAATCTAGCGGATACAGCGAACTTAATGTTACCACAGCGCGAGAGTTTGCGGCATTTTCTCGCATGTACATAAAGAGCTTTCCAGAAGCAATTACAGACTACCATTCAAAGGAAGTTCTCCGTTACCCACTTGAACACAACCTTCCCAAAAGCCAGCAGTATCAGGGCGACAGTCAGGCTGTGATACAGTACAACACAAACAAACTTCTTGGAGTACTTAAAGGCTGTGACGGTTTAAAGACAGGATTCATTTACGAAAGCGGATATAATCTTGCTCTTACTGCAAAGAGAGACTCTAGAAGATTTCTTTCAGTTACCATGAGGGGACCTGGCATAGGTTCAGTTCAGGGCAACCGTTACCGTACCCAAGATGGAACCACGCTGATGGAATATGCATTTTCTTCCTTCGCAGACTATCTTGTTTCTGAAGAAGAAAAGAAAAGCCATTCAGTTACGGTGGGCGTTACAGGAACTTCTAAAAAAGCCGTAACACTTATTCCCGCTTACGACGAAGCATTTACAGTTCCCTTCATTGCAGGCTCTAGTCCAGAAGAAGCGGCATCAATGGTAAAGACAGAACTTCATGTACCTAAAGTTCTGTACCAGGGAGCAACATGCGGAAGCACTTACGGAACAATTACATACACTCTAAACGGAGTTACACTACAGACAGTTCCCCTTGTAGCAGACAGAACTGTTGTTCAGACTTCTCTGTTAAAGAAAGCGTGGGGAAAGGCTCAGTACTTTTTTATTACAAAAGTCTTTAGTCAAGAAAATCCCTAACATCAACAATCGTGCACCCTGAATCCAAGAGAGAAGAAATGAGCAGAGTTATTTTCTGAGTATCCCAGCCAACATTTATGGGAATAACCATTCCGTCGTAGGCAAAGGGCACAACCTTTTCTATAATTTCGGGAAGTGAAAGTTCAGAGCCAAGGGCATCAACATAACGGTAGCCTGCTCCTTCTCCTGCAGAAAGAATTGAAGAGTTTATCCTGTAGAAAGGAGAATGCCACAGCAAGGCAAGTTCTCTTTGAGTTGTAGCATAAAACTCATCTTCATTACGAGCTAGACCGCGCTGAACAAAATCTTCATCAATTACAAAAACGGAATCAGTCAAATCCATGGTGCTAAAAAATCCTGATGCACACTCATAGCCTGATGCAACAATCTGATTTGTTTCTGAAGGATAGCGTCTTATAAATTCTCCGTTGATAAAAAATGTTGCTGGAACTTTAAATTCAGAAAGTGCAGAAAGCACAAGAGGCAGTCCATCGGAGCGGTCAACAGCATCAAATACAAGGGCAACTCTTTTCTTTTCCTGAACAGGAACATCAGTCTGCACAAACAGAGGATATGTTACTACCGACCCTGAAAGCGAGCGGACAAAGACTGCGTTTTCAAACTGTCTATTTTGTGCCGCTCCAACAAAAACCCTGTATCTAGAATTTTTATCAGAGAGTTTTACTAAAGGCGCCTTGTCTCCCACCTTAACCCATGTTCGCGAAAGTGAACTGTAAGAAAAATATCCTTCATCGTAAGATTCACTTGCATAAATCAAAGAGCCGCTCCACCATGCGCTCTTAACGGAAGAAAGAAAGAGCACCGAAGAAGTATTGTTTCTTATGTTCCAACTGCGAACTGTAGCCATTCCGCCAACATACAAAGTTGAACTGCTACCCCAAGCAAATGAAACCACAGGCTCACCCTTAAGTCGCCCCGCAACAGAAGCCGTATTTATGTCAAACACATAAATTGATTCTCCTGCCGTAAAGGCAAGCATAGAACCGTCTGGAGAAGCCACAGGAGAAACAGAATCTTTTACATCAAATAGAACCTTAAGGGAAGAGTCTAAAGCATAAAGCCGTGAAGATCTTTTTCCGTCTTCATACAAAAGCATGTCTACCCAAAGGAGAGGTTCCTTTTTGCTGTTCCAGAAAATCTCGCATCCAAGAATAGCACCCCTTTCTCCCGTCAAGGAATAAAGTCCGTTAGACTTTACAAAATCGTAGTTCTGAGAAGCAAGGGAATAGTAGCTTACCAGATTATTCTGACTAACCACAACAATCTGAGTTCCGTCATAATTTGTCCAGAAAGAATCTTTTGCAGGATCAAAAGAATGTGGAAGCCGCCCCACAATTTTTCCAACTCCAGCGAGGGAAGCATAAAGTCCTCTTGTATAAAGTTCGTTCTGCAGGATGCGGTATACAATGTCTCCGTCTATGTAGAGAAGACTTTTTTCTTCCGTCCATTTTGCACTGCTGATTTTTCCGCTTCCAATTTTTCTAAACGATTCAGAAAGTTGAACTTTTGAAAAGGCTGATGAAGGATTTATAAAAAACAACTCTCCGTTTTTTTCGTACAAAAGAAAAGCACTGTCCTTTGACCAACTTGCACTAACGGATTCAAAATTAAAATCTACGGATTCAGCAACAATCACCTGTTCCTGAGTCTGAAGGCTTAAAAGCACAAGCTGACCCATTCCGTTTTTTGACTGTCGCACAAAGCAGGAATACATTCCGTCGGGGCTTACATTCTGAGGACTTAACCTAGAATACTCTACTGGAAGTTCCGCAGATGTAGTTACCCAAGAAAGTTTTCTTTCTGCAACAGAATACCATGCGCTTCCATAGCGGTTTCTTATCTGTAGCACGCCTCCGTTTTTTATCATCTCAAGTTTTTCAGGAAAGCAAGTAAGGAGTTCGTAATTTCCTTCCGCTCCCTTCTTACCCAAATGCATTTTTAAAAGTGAGCTGTAGTCCGCTGTACCGGGAACGCTCTGGGTAACGGCAAACAGAACATCATCATTTTCGTTTACCGAAACATTTGAAAAGGAAACTTGTGCAAAAACAGAAAAAGTAGCCGCCACAAAGACAGCTACCAGTGCAAGGGTTTTCTTCATCTGTGCATCTCCACACTTAACACTAGGGACGAAAGTTCTTTATCCAACTCATCAAGTCGGTCTTTCAGATAAGACACATGCCTTTCCCTCTCGCGGTTTTGCGATTCCACCAAAACATCAAAGACAGCTTCCATGGAATCACGCTCGGTCATCTTAAGCCGTGACTCTCCGCACCAGGGGCAGTATATAAATTCTTCGTTTATCGTTCTTCCGCAACATTTGCAAACACAAACTTTTTCCATCAGTGTCTCCGTCTATTTTAAAACCGTAAGTGGGTCAATAAGTTTTCCGTTTTTGTAAACTGAAAAATGTAGATGAGGTCCAGTAGAATATCCTGTTGAACCAACCAGACCAATTTTTGTTCCCTGAGAAACAACAGTACCTTTCTTTGCAATTATCTTGCTCATGTGGGCATAGAGAGTCTGGTATCCGTCGTAATGCGTAATAATTACATAGTTTCCATACACGCTAGAAAATCCTGTATAGGCTACAGTTCCGCTCATTGCGGCATAAATTGGAGTTCCCTCAGGACAGGCCATATCTATTCCTGTGTGGTTTGATGCAGTTCCCTTAATGGGGTCAGTGCGTGGGCCAAAGCGAGAAGACAGTCTCCATGATGCGGTAATTGGGTAAGCAAAAAGTTCACCCATTGCGCGGCGAAGAGTATCACTGTCAAGTTTTGCACCCGGAATAAAAAGAGCCATTCCAGGCTGAAGAGTTTCGGAGGACAAATCGTTTACATCAAGAATGTCCTCAACAGACGCATTGTATTTTTTTGCAACGGAACTTAATGTTTCTCCGCTAAGAACGGTATGCACAAGTCCATCGTAAGAAGGAATCTTAAGTTTCTGACCGCTTCTTAACGAGCGCACATTTGAAATTCCGTTTACGGCAATCAGGGTAGAAATGTTGGAAAGTCCAAACCTGTAGGTTATACCACTGATTGTGTCTCCCGCGCGAACGGTGTATGTCTGATATGTTACAGCGTCTTTTATTACTCCTGCAGAATTAAGAAGTGAACCATCGGCTGCAAGAATGTTTCCCTCGGAATCGTAGTAATTCATTTCCATGGCAAACAGAGACATGGCCTCGTCCAAATCAAAATAGTCAACATCATCCGCAGAATCAAATTCAACAACTTTTGCAAAACTTTGGGTGTAGTCAATTACTCTGGAAATCAAAACTGGAATGCAGAACAGAAGCGCAAGTGCAGGAAGAAGCCAAATGTAGCGGATGCATTTTTTTGCAAGGGTAGCCGCAAGCATAATTTTTGCCTTTGCATCGTAATAGAGTTCCTTTACCGGTACGCGCCTTTTGGGAAGTGCGATTGCCTTTGCCCGAGTACGGGTGAATCTAGGGCGCCTTACTGCTGTTTCCTGTGTATAGTAATTTATGATTTCCATACAAAAAGTATCGACACAAATTGTCCTCCATATTAGAATAAACTAAGCATGAAAAAACTTTTCCGGTATATATTTATAGGAGTTCTCGCAGGATTATTTCTTAAACTGTTCGTAATGGATTTTCCAGCGGTGTCAGGCGCTTCCATGGAACCTGCAATTCATGACGGTCAGCGAATTTTTATAAGCAAACTTTCTTACGGACTTAACATCCCCTTTGGACATTCAAAACTGCTCTGTTGGAGTTCTCCTCAAAAGGATGATGTCATTGTCTATATGCATGACGGGGTACTAGTTGTAAAAAGATGTCGTGCAACAGGGGGAACGCCACTGGATTATTCATGCAATAACGGTTATACTCTTTTACTGGGTGGAGAAAAAATTCCGTTGACAGAAGAACAGTACCGACTACTCAAGAACATTCACGAAGTTCCTCAAGGAATGGTTCTTGCGGTAGGAGACAATTACGAAGCCTCTATTGACTCACGAAGCTACGGTTTTGTTCCAGAGCGCGACATCTTGGGAAAAGTGCTATGGAAGTAAATTCGTTTTTCAAAAAGCCCAGAGTTTGGTTGCTTGCAATTCTAGCATTTTTATTTCTTGCATACATCACCGTCTGCTACATTCGTCTTGCATTTGCAGACCAGCAAACTGTTACTGGCCAGCATGTAACCGTGGAACGGGGTGCAATCCGCGACAGAAACGGAAACCTTCTTGCTGTTCCAACAAACTTCTACAACTTCGGAATCTCTCCAAACAAATTTCCCGAAACACGCATTGAAGAATTTGCACAGAAACTTGCGCCAGTGCTGGACATGTCAAGTTCAGAAATTGCAGAAAAAGTTCGTGCCGCAAGACAGCTTTCATTTCTTTACATAAAGAGATCCCTCACTCAAGACGAATACGAAGAAGCAAAAAAAATAATGGATGAAAATGATTTTCCAACAGTACGCTTCGACAAGATTCCCGGTCGTGTCTATCCCGAAAACGATCTGGCAAGTCAGCTCATAGGTTACATGGGCGTAGACGGAGAAGGACTAAGCGGAATAGAACGCTCCCAGCAGACAGTTCTTTCACCAGTACCAAAGCCTGACCAGACGGGAACAATTTTTGGACAGGATGTTTACTTAACAATCGATGCAACACTTCAGCGCTACCTTGAAAAAATCGCAAAGCGCACTTTAGAAGAAACGGAAGCGGAAAGCATGATGCTAATTGCCGCAGATGTAAAGACTGGAGAAATTCTTTCATACATCAGTCTGCCTTCTGTAAACCTAAACGACTATTCCAATGTAAACAACCCCGATGCAAAAAGAGACAGCCCTGCAATAAACTCCTACGAACCTGGTAGCGTATTTAAAATCTTTACTGCGGCGGCCTACATAGACTCAGGAGCAATGACTCCGGGAACATACCTCCGCACGACAGGCACATACAAGTTTACAACAAACAAGGGCGAAACATTTGTAATCAGTTGCCACGACCCTCACGAACACGGACTGGTAACAGTAAGGGAAGCCCTTGCTCGCTCCTGCAACGATGCCTTTGCACAGATGAGCGAACGACTTGAAACAAACAGTTTCCTTGCATACCTGCACAGTTTTGGATTTGGCGAAAAAACAGGAGTAGAAGTTCCCTTTGAAGAAGTTGGAAAAATAAAAACACAGAATGATGCAACCTGGTCAGGAAGAACACAAGCAACAATTTCAATTGGTCAGGAAGTAAGCGTAACGGCACTGCAAATGCTTCAGGCTGCAATGGCTATTGCAAACAAGGGAGTGCCTGCAAAACTTACCGTCATAAAAAAAATAAGCGACAAAGACGGCAACGATTCCTATGTTCACACTCCCGAATACAAAGAAAGGGTTTTAAAGACAACAACAGCGGAATACATTTTAAGCTGCATGCGTACCACAGTTCTTGAGGGAACAGGATGGCGCGCAGGACTGGACGACATTTCCATTGGCGACAAAACTGGAACCGCACAGATTTTTGAAAACGGAAAATATCTTGACGACCAGTATCTTTCAAGCTGCATGGGTATCTTCCCCATAGAAAATCCCCAGATTGTGCTTTACACCGTAATTGTAAAGTCAAAAATTGAACGAAACCTTGGCGGACAGATTGCGGCACCTGTCATCAGAGAAGCTGCAGACAAAATAATAGACCGTTTGGGAATGACGCGAGACACAGCTGCAACAGTTTCACACTCTGGAATAATTTCAATAAGCGAAAACGAAAAACTTTCCATCGGCTCAGTTGTTCCAGACTTTACAGGACGCCCCAAAAGAGATTTGGTTGACTTACTGTCGCAGGAAAATGTTACGATTGTAATAAACGGTTCCGGTTGGGTTGTGCGTCAGACACCAGAAGCAGGAACACCAGTTACGGAGAACATGACAATTGAACTCTATCTGGAATAGCAACATTTCCCAGTTTAAAAAACGATTTCCCGAACTGTGCAGAATTGTATGCGAGCGAAATGAACATCATACAGAAAAACTCCTTACGCTTGAAGCAAAGACAGGCGCTCTTACCGCTCTAGAAAACGGAACACCTCTTCATTCAAAATACAATCCATTGCGTGAAGCACAGCAACTTATAGAAAATTTTCCAAAGACAAAAACATGTGCCGCATTTTTTTCATTCGGATTAGGATATGCACCCATAGAGTTTGCAAAAAAGTTTCCCACACTTCCACTTGTAATTGCAGAACCAGATTTGGACTTTGTAATTGACGCACTTAACGCCATTGACTGGACTCCGCTTTTTACCCATGCACAGATTGTGTTTGCATTTGGCGCAACAGAAAAGGAAACGGCAAGTCTTCTTGAACGCTACGGAATTAAAAATGTTCAAATTTACGAAAGCGCAAATCAGGCTTTCCACGCACGACAGTATTATCAGGAACTTCACGGACTTATTGAACGGACAAAACAAAAGGATGTGGTAAACACAAACACTCTTGAAAAGTTTGCAAAACTCTGGCTAAGAAACAGTTGCAAAAATCTTTCACGAATGGCTGACTGTGACGGCGTTAAAAAATTCATGAATACAAAGCCAGACATTCCATTTATTATTCTTGCGGCTGGACCTTCACTACAAACTGTGCTACCTCACCTTGCTCAGTTAAAAAAAAGGAGCATAATAGTCTGCGTAGACACGGCACTTCATTCATGCTTAAAGGCTGGAGTTGAACCTGACTTTATAGTTTTGGTTGATCCTCAGCAGGCATGCGCTCGACACCTTGACTTCTTAAAATCTCCCTCTTCCATTCTGATTACAGAAAGCGCCGCGTGGCCTTCGGTATTCAGGTTTCCATGCAAGGAAATCGTCCTATGCTCATCTCTTTTTCCTTTGGGAAAATACTTTGAAAAACAGTTGGGCGAAAAAGGCAAACTAGGAGCAGGAGGAAGCGTAACCACAACGGCATGGGATTTTGCATACAGTACAGGTGCAAAAGAAATTTACATAGCAGGAATGGATTTAGGATTTCCGCAAAAACAGACTCACATAAGAGGTTCCCAGTTTGAAGAACGGGCGCACAGACTTTCCAAACGGACAAGCCCTGCAGAAACAGATGGAGTTTCCTCACTCATGTCAGCAAATCCAAAAATCGCACTGGACTACAACGGAAAGGAACTTCTTACCGACGAACGGATGACACTCTTTTCATGGTGGTTTGAAGAAAACTGCACAAAGGCAAAAACAAATCACTGTACAACATTCACGCTTACACCTCAGAGCCTTGCAATCAGTGCAATAGAAAAGTCCGATGTCACGCAACTTCTTTCAAGACCCCAAGCCACTGAAAAACGAAATGCATTTTTTGAATCGGCTAAAAAAAATTCAGAAGAAAAATCTAAGGCGGAATATAAAAAAGAATTTCTTAAAACTTTGGAGCAGTTTAAAAAACACATGGAAGAACTTTCAGAACTTTCCAGAAAAGGCATTCGCTTGTGCGACACTGCAATTAAGGACAGGTCTGCATCTACATCAGTCTTTACAAAACTGGATATTCTGGACAAGGAAATTCTCTGCTCTGACGCAAAAGATGCTGCTGCACTGGTCTTCCCAACCCAGCGGCAGTTGGAAAAGAAATCTACGGAACTTCCCCAAGAGCCAGTTCTGCATCAGCTTTACTATTCTCGGTTAATCTATACAGAATTATTGGGATCAATATCCCAGTACAAAAAATATCTTTAATCTCAAAAAAAATAGTTAAGTTTTTCCTCCCTATTCCGATAATTAAAATGTGATTGATAAAAAACATGATAACGGACGGTCGCAAGACATCCAGACGCCTGTTAAAGTGCTTTCTTCATATCTCCTTGCATAGATTTTTGTGCGAACGAACCAGAGCTTGTGCTTTGGTTCTTTTTTTTAACATTTAAAAATCCATTTAAAACTGTCTGTAAATTTAGACTATAGATTTTTCACATTTGTGCCGATAAAGAAATGAGGCATCCTATGACAACCGTAGAAGTTGCAGATTTAAAACCAGATTCTTTTTTTAAAGAAGACCTGAAAATTGACAAACTCTTTCTCGTTACCTCTGTTGCATGTCCTCTGACCGAGCAGCTTTTGAAGAGCCTTAAGGACTGGGATTTTGCAAAACTGATTACAGAGGGAAATGTCTGCAATGCAGGACCGGTTGACACTGCTCCAAAAGTAATTGACACTGATGCTTCAGCACCAAAAGAAATAAGCAGCGCACAAAAACAGCAGATTCAGAACGGATTTGAAGAAGTTTCTTTTGACGGAGACCTGATTGTAAAGCAGAAGGCAGAAAAACCAGCACCTCAGCCAATACCACATATCGTTCAGCCTGTTGCAAAGCCTCAGCCCCACATTGACTACACTAAGATTTTTACAGAAGCACTTCAAAAGGCAAAGTCAATGAAGACAACCGATGAAAGTTCCAGAATGGAAGCAGTACAGGTTGTCTACGACGGATATTCTGAATACATAAAATCAGTGTACACTCATTACGCAACCCACAGGGAACTTAACTACGAAGAAATAAGTTCAACAATAAAGGAACTGTGCATGTACATTCGGGAAAACAGGCAGCGCATTCTTCGCATTACGCCAACCATGGAAGCCCGAAACAAAAACTTTTTGGTAAGCCACAGCATGCGGTCAACAGTTCTTGCCCTTACAATCGGACTGCAGCTTCATATGCCACTGGAAAAACTTATTGAACTTGGTGTTGCATGTCTTCTTCACGAAATAGGAATGATTCGTCTACCACCCCAGCTTTACATGAATGCAAAGCCCTTAAGCGCTACTGAGTTTGCCCAGATGACAACGCACACAGTTCTTGGATACAACATTGCAAAGGATGCAAACTTTCCATTAAGTGTACAGCTTGGAATTCTTGAACACCACGAACGAGAAACAGGCAGCGGCTACCCTCGCCACCTTGCTTCAAATAAAATTTCTCTGTATGCAAAAATTATTGCAGTAGCATGTTCCTACGAAGCAATTTCAGCACCAAGACATTTTAGAGACGCACACACTACTTACGACGCAATGGTCGAAATGCTCAAGAACGCAAACCATCAGTATGATGATACCGTAGTAAAGGCCCTGCTCTACACACTTTCGCTTTATCCAATTGGAGCATATGTCTATCTTTCAAACGGAAAAATCGCTCAGGTAGTTGATGTGAATCCCTCAAACCAAAAGAATCCTCTTGTTCAGATTATTGGAGAAACCGAGCCAGACGGAAGTCCAAAGACTGCTCAGACAAACGACACGAATTTGAAGATTATTCGCGTAATGAACAAGGCAGAATCAGACGATGTGCTTAAGGCCATAAAAAATCAGACAACGGGAACTAATTAAAGAACTGCCTCACATTTTCAACTTCTTTTTTAAACGACTCATCAACTACAGGCGGATGTCCTTCAAAGTAAAGAATCTGCCCAAGTTCTTCCTGAGTATGCGCTCCCCAAACTGGAACCACATGCTCATACTGATGCAAAAATCCAAATGCAAGAGGAATGTTGCTAAGCACGCCACCGCACAAAGGCTGCATGGCAATGCATCCCACATCATGCTCACGACAGAGTTCAACAATTTCAAGAACTTCATCGTCTGTTAAAATGTTAAATGGAAGCTGAACAGTTTCGTACAGGCCGCTTAAAATAGCCTCTCTGGCAAGACCTGTATCGTCGGTTGCAATTCCAAAGTGCCTTATGACTTCCTGCGACTGCAACTTTAAAAGGCAGTTGTAAAGTCCGTCAGCACCGTTTTTCTGCGGAATGATTTTAGGATTTTCAAGCTGATACAAATCGATATAGTCAGACTCAAGAGCCATTAAACTTTCGCGTAGGTCTGCCTGAATTTCCCGAGCCGAAGACTGTGTTGTTTTTGTTGCAAGAATTACATTATGCCTTATACCGTGAAGTGCGGCTCCCAAACGCCTTTCGCAAACAGGAGTGCTTCTTGAAGTGTCAAAGAAATTTACTCCGCCCTCATAGGCCTGACGCACAATGGCACAAGCCTTCTCGTCCGCTTCGTCACCAAAGGCCTCAATTTCCTTGCAGTCAAGGCTCATGGCTCCGAATGCGGTTCTGCTTACGAGAAGATTTGTTTTGCCTAAAATTACAAATTCCATTGCTTTATTTCGTTATGAATGTAACCAGTAAGTTCAGAAATTTTTACACGCTGCTGTTCCATAGTGTCGCGGTTGCGGACAGTTACGGTGTCATAGTTTGCGCTATCCTTTGTAATCGTGTCATAGTCAACAGTTACACAGAATGGAGTTCCAACTTCATCCTGACGGCGATACCTCTTGCCTACAGTGCCACTCTGGTCGTAGTCAGTAACAAAGTCTTCCTTGAGTGCATGGCGAAGTTCCTGTGCCTTTTCTGCAAGTCCATCTTTTTTCATAAGAGGAAGAACGGCAACTGTAATAGGTGCAAGTTTTGGATGCAGATGAAGAACGGTGCGGTAGTCTTCCTTTCCGTCGCTTCCAACATTCTGCTCTTCATATGCTTCACAGAGGAATGCAAGGAAGTTACGGTTAAGTCCGGCAGAAGTTTCAATTACATAAGGTGTGTACTTGTTGTTTCCATCATCCTGATCCATGTAATCCATGTCTTTGCCACTTGTCTTTGTATGTTGGCTAAGATCAAAGTCGGTGCGGTTATGAATTCCTTCAATTTCCTCGAATCCAATCGGGAAGTTGTACTGAATGTCGTAAGCGTCCTTTGCATAGTGGGCAAGCTTGTCGTGATGATGCCACTGCAAATTCTTTTCTGCAATGCCGTACTTCAAATAGAAGTTCCACCGTTCTTTGCGCCAGTTCTGGAAAATCTCGTCATCGGTTCCGGGTTTGCAGAAGTATTCCATTTCCATCTGCTCAAATTCGCATGTACGGAAAATAAAATTCTTAAAGATAATTTCGTTGCGGAATGATTTACCAACCTGTGCAACTCCAAAAGGAATCTTCATTCTGTTTGACTGAACGATGTTTTTAAAGTCGGTAAAAATTCCCTGACATGTTTCTGGGCGAAGATAAATCAGGTGAGAGTCATCGGCAACAGGTCCCTGATATGTCTTGAACATAAGGTTAAATTCCCTTACTGCAGTGTACTTTCTTTCCTTGCTTCCGCATGTGGGACAGTTGATATTTGCATCAATGAAAGCCTTCATTTCTTCATGGGTCATAGTGTCAACAGGCTTTCCTGGATTTGTTTCGGGATGATTGCTTACAAATTCTTCTATGAGCTGGTCTGCCCTAAAGCGAGCCTTGCATTCAGTACAGTCAATCATGGGGTCAGAAAAGTGAGCTACATGTCCAGAGGCTTCCCAAGTCTTGTGATGCTGGAAAATTGCACTGTCCAGTCCTACAACATCATCGTGCAACTGAGTCATGTAGTGCCACCATGCATTCTGAATGTTACGTTTAAATTCAACTCCAAGAGGACCGTAATCCCAAGCGCCTGCCTGTCCGCCATAAATTTCGCTAGCCTGATAAACAAAGCCGCGCCGTTTGCAAAGTGAAATGATTTTGTCCAGTGTACATGCGTGTGGATCAGAAACTGTTTTTGCCATAATAAAAAAACTCCTTATGCCTATACCGGATTGTACAGACATAAGGAGTATTTTAGCATAAAACTACATTCAGTTACACTTTACATTTATAAAGGCTACTGTTTCCAAGGGAAGAAGAAAGACTTTAGTTTTCTTGGACCAAGAGTTTCCTTGTCGGTCTGCAAAAGTTCATCCCAAGGAACATCGCGAAGCTGCTCTTTGGTAAGTCCTGGATTAACTTCAATCCAGTCATACTTGTATAGTCGAAGTCTGAGGGCATTTGTATTTGCAAGAGTAATTCCGCTTATGGAGGGAATGAGCCCAATGGTAAAAATTGAAATTAGAATGAGAAGAAGGTTGTTCAAAAAAAGTGCAATGGTAAATCCCACATTGTCAAAAAACAGGATGTAGCATTTTTTTAAGCACTTTAAAAAGGGATTATGCATAAGGCTCCTTATGGGAAGAAACCACTGCAGAGCAAGAACTGTAATTATCAGAAGCCAGAAAACTATTGCAAGAAGAGCAAGTCCCCAAGTTGAACCTTCGCTTCCATCGGCAGGAATCCAAATACGAAAGTAAAATGGAATGGTCACAAATGCAACCGCCGACAGAAGAGCAACAAACAGTCCAAACAGGGCTCCGTCCTTAAACGAAGAACCTATGTTGGAAAAATACGCACCAAGTTTTGCAGTTCCAAAGTTTGCAATTTTTGCAGCGTTGTCTCCTTCGGCAAAGACAAGAGCTCCCAAAACTGCCATAACAATAAAAAACATTATAATCTGATACAGCATCTTAAAACCTTCTGTTCCGGGGATGGCAGAAACAAAATAGCAAAGAGCAAGTCCCGCAACTGTACAGACAATAAGAAACAGATTTACAATAATCAGATGGAACATGTTGTCCCAAATGTCGCAGAAATTCTTTTTTACCAAAAAACCAAACATACAGTTACTTTACCTTAATCGCACTTTGCAGTCAACAATAAAAATGTTAACATGTAAAGGAGGTGCTTTATGGAATACTCAGAAGATTCAGTGCTTTCGCTCATTTCGCACATCCACAGTGTAAGTGCAGAATTTACAAACCTTCGCCTTTCAGAAAAAAAACTGATTTCTTCCCACGGATTCATTCTGTTTCAGCTTGCAAACAGAGAGTCCATGACCATGACGGAACTTTCTTCATGCATCAATCGTGACAAGTCAACCACTACGGCACTAGTAAAAAAACTGCTAAAAGAAGAACTTGTCAAAACAGAAGTTTCAAAGGAAGACAGCCGGGTAAGACTAATTTCCCTAACCGCGAAAGGGAAAAAATACAGAGAACTAACTAGCGCTATTTCGGATGACTTGCGCAAAGTATGCTACAAAGGATTTTCAAAGGCAGAAAAACAAACACTTCTTAAACTTCTTACAAAAGTTAATCAAAACATAGAAGAAGAATTACAAATTTAGTTTGATATAAAACTATTGACTTTTATTTGATATAAAACTATATTCTCCGTAACGAGGTATACAAAATGAAGTCTATTTTTAAAACTTTTCTAACAGTAGCATCGGCACTTTTTATGCTCTTCTCTCTGGGGGCATGTTCAAAAAAAGTGTCAGAAGGAACTTCCATAGCGGTTTTTATCCCGGGCATTATGGCGGACTCACCAATTTATGCAAACCTGGCAAAAGGCGTGCAGGAAGCAGTTGAAGAATACAACAACTCCCTAAGTCAGGACAAAAAGCCGGCACAGGTGTTTGTAATGGAGGCTGGAACAAATCAGGCTGAATGGTCTACAAAACTTACTTCACTTGCTGCAACAGGTACATACGATGTAATAATTTCTTCAAATCCTTCTTTGCCCGAAATTGCAGAGCCCCTTACAAAAACTTTTCCATCACAGAAGTTTCTTTTTCTTGACGCAAGCATGGAAGGAAACAGCAACATAGCATGCATCAGCTACAACCAGAAGGAACAGTCTTACCTAACAGGATACATTGCAGGACTTTTTTCAAAGTCTCATAAGGTAGGACTTATTGCCGCGCAGGAATATCCGGTAATGAACAACATACTGTATCCCTACTACGCAAGAGGAGCGGCAGACGCAGTAAGCGGAACAACATGCGAATTCAGAATTGTAGGAAACTGGTACGATGCCGCAAAAGGAGCAGAACTTGCAGACGCACTTTACAGCATTGGAGTTGATGTAATTCTTCCCATATGTGGAGGCGCTTCACAAGGAGTAATTTCTTCTGCAACAGAACACAAGATAAACCTAAACTGGTTTGACGAAAACGGATTTGCAAAGGCACCAGGAGTCATTATTTCTTCATGCATGGCAAAACAGGCTCTTGCCGCAAAAGAAGCCACCACTCAATTTTTAACAGGCGGAACAAAATGGGGAAGCACAAAAGTCGTAGGCTTTAGCGAGGGCTATGTGGAATTCATAACTGATGACGAACTATACCAGAAGACAGTTCCCGATTCAATTAAAGAAAAAATGAATTCACTAATTGCATCTCTAAGGGACGGAAGTTTTTCACTACCGGAACTATAACGGCACAGAATAAATGGACATTATCCTTCGCAATATCTGCAAAAGCTATCCGCGCAAAAAAGTACTGAGCAATGTTTCACTTTCATTTGCTCAGGGACAAGTACATGCCATTTACGGAGAAAACGGAGCCGGTAAGTCCACCCTTGTAAACATTCTTGCAGGAAATACCCAGTGCGACTCAGGCGAAATTTTGCTTAACCAAAAAAAAGTAAAATTTAATTCCGCAAAAGACGCACTGGAGCATGGAATTGTTCTTGTTCATCAAACGCCACTTCTTGCACCAGAGCTTACGGCAGAAGAAAACATTTTTCTATTAAAAAAAATCAGCAGGGATAATGTAAAAAAAATGTTTTCCCAATGGGCACCTAACATAGACAGAAATGCAAAAGTTCAAAACCTTAGCGGAAACAAAAAATTCTATGTGGCCCTTATTAGGGAACTTTTAAAAGAGCCAAAGGTTCTTATTCTTGACGAACCGTCGGCATTTTTAAATCTTGAGGAACGAAAATCACTTTACACAAAACTAAAAAAACTGGCGGAATCAGGAACAAACATAATCGTCATAACCCACAGCACGGCAGAAGCATCAACTTACTGCGACACAGTTTCTGTTTTACAAGATGGAAAAGTTGTAAACACTGAACCCAAAGCCACCTATAGCAACAATGAAATGCCACTCGTGCAAAGCAGCCGCCTAAAAAAAATTACTTTTGCGTTGGAACATGTGTGTTTAAAACCAAAACATCTTGCACCCCTTAACGACATAAACATTCAAGTAAGCGAAGGAACAATAAGTGCGGTAACTGGAATACAGGAAGCCTCCATGGAAACCCTTGAACTTTTTGTTACCGGAATGATAAGAGACTGCGAAAAAAAAGGAAGCGTCTTTCTTCACGGAACCAAACTTACCCTTCCAAAAGAAAAATTTTCAGCCAGCCTCTTAAGAAGGCACAAGGTTGCAATAGTTCCGTCAGACAGAAAATATGTCGCATCAAATCCCAACCTTAGCATTGAGCAAATGCTTTTTTCTGCCGGCAAGTCTCCCGAACAGTGCATTGCAGATGCAGGAATCAACATAACGAAGGAAGAAAAAGTAAGCGCCTTAAGCGGAGGCATGCTGCAGCGGCTTATTTTGGAAAGGGAAAAATCTCTGGGCGGAAATTTATTCATTCTGTGCAACCCCATGCAGGGACTGGATACAAAATCTCAGGTAGCACTTATCAGTACAATATTTAAACTTACCTCTGAGGGAAAGTCTATCCTTGTCATCGGAGCAACAGACATTCCCCTTTCAACATGCACAAGAGTTTACAACCTTGAGGAGGGTACATGCACACTCGCATTTCAAAAGCAAACCTTCTAGCGCCATGTATAGGTCTTGTCGTATGCATGACGATAATTCTCTTTTGTGCAGACAATGCAAAAAGCGCCCTGCAGATTTTATTTACGGGTGCATTTTCTTCAGCATATTATTTTGGAACTTTTTTAAATGTAGCAGCATTCCTTATCACAGCTGGAACAGGTTCTGCAATTGCGTTAAAAAGCGGCAACATGAATCTTGGAGGCGAAGGCCAAATCTATGCAGGAGGATTTTTTGCATGTCTCATTCTTACCGGAGTAAAGGGAAATCCTATTCTAGTTTTTCTTCTGGCCTGTACGGTAAGCATTCTATCGGGAGCATGTCTTTCGCTAATAAGTGCCTGCCTTAAGGAAGCAAAGGGAGCTTCGGTTCTGCTTACTTCTTTTTTAGTTTCTGCAGCTACCATTCCATTAATTGATTCAGCAATAACAAATTCAAAACAAGGACCTTCACAAAACCTACTTGCACTTCCCTACATTCCAGAGGCATTCAGATTTAAAAGCATACTGCCTCCCTCACCCCTAACGGGAACTCTTTTTATTGCCCTTGCACTAAGCGCATGCACCGCATACATTATGTTTAAAACCAATGCAGGAAAAAAACTTATCATTTGGGGACTAGCACCTTCCTTTGCAGAGTACAGCGGATTTTCAAAAGCTGCAAACTCATTTGCAAGTCTTGCAGTTTCAGGTGCTCTTCATTCACTAACGGGACTCTTTGCAGTCTGCGGAACATACTTTACATGTCACAAAGGATTTTACTCAGGCATGGGATGGAATGCACTTACCGTCGCACTTGTAGCAGGTGCTAATCCTCTTTACATAATTCTATCAGCTTTAGTGCTTTCTTGGCTTTACACTTCGGCAGACATTGTTTCCTTAACACAGGGATTTTCCTTTGATATAGGCGGAATAGTTCAGGGCGTTGTTTTGTTTACAATTGCACTTTCAGTTTTAAAAAGAGGAGAAAGCAGATGAATACACTTGGCGCAATAATTCCCATAGCATCACTTCTTCTGCTAATTACCACAGGAGCGCTCTACACTGAATACGCAGGACGAATGGCTCTCTTTCTTGACGGCATAATCAATCTGTCTGCATTCTTATGTTTCGCATTTACTTTTGCAACGGGAAACATTTTTATTGCAACCTGCCTATCCTGTTTTTTATGTACAGCACTAACATTTGCATTAGAAAGGCTGGCAACAAAATGTAAAGCCGATATGTTCCTGGTCTCGCTTGCGATGAATCTGTTTTTTTCCGCACTGGCATCTTTAATTTCTTCACTTGCTTTTGGCACTCGGGGAGTTTTGTACAGCAACTTAGTTATGTTTGACGCAAAAACGGTACGCCTTGTTACAAGCGCATTGTGTATTGTTTTTTCTGCCGCACTGATTGCACTTCTTGTTTTTACAAGGGAAGGACTCAGATTCCGCATAACAGGAAGTTCACCTCAGGTTCTTGACGCTCAGGGAATTTCTTCCGACACATACAGGGCACTCTCCTGGATATGCGCAGCCCTTACTTCTTCCTTTGCAGGATGCGCTTTATGCATGAGGCTTTCTTCTTTTGTTCCTGGTATGGCAAGTGGAAGGGGATGGACTGCATTGGCCGCAGTTTTTTTGGGAAGAAAAAATCCCCTGCTGGTCATTCTTGCAGTCCTTGTGTTTGCAGTTGCAGAATACGCAAGCTCTTACATTCAGAACATTCCTCAGTTTGCTGGCATTTCTTCCGGCTTACTGCTTGCTCTTCCGTATCTGCTTGCGCTCCTGCTTATGTTTTTTAGTAAACGCTCAGAATCTGAGTAAGTTTTTCTTTTCCGATTATACGCATGAAGCTTGCAAGGCGAGGTCCCTGCTCTTTTCGGATAAGGGCAAGGTAAAGGGTGGTAAACAGAACCTTTGATTCCATGCCAAGTTCAGTTGCAATGTCGTAAAGTTTCTGCTGAAGTTCCTTGTCGGTTGCAAAAGAATCCATTACGGGAACAACCTCATCCCTTATGCGACATATTGCCTTCCTAGACACATCGTCAGTTTCAATTTTTGTTCCGTCAGTGCAAAGGGCAAATTTAAATTCCTCAGGAGCACATTCGGTTACCCAGTACCAAGCACACTTTGCCCTAGACTTAAGACGCTCAACCTGTTCAGGCTTTACATCACCAAGGGATTCAATCACCTTGTCTACATCGCCAGAGTAAGTCTGAAGCAGAGTGGTAAGAAGTCTGAATGGAATCTGATAGGGCATTTTTGACGGATCAGACAAATCTACATTAGGCTCTACCTGAGAAAGTTCGTACACACGCTTTTCCCTGCGAAGAATATCATCACTCTTTGCTTTGTCAATTCCGTATGCAATGCGTTCTGTTCTGTCGTATGCTTCATACTGAGTAATAACATCCAAATCAAAACTGATTGCAAATTCGTGATCAACTTTATTAACAGCAAAAATATAGCGCAATACTTCAGGCTGATAAACTTCCAGTGCATCAACAAGAGAAATAACCTTACCCTTTGAAGATGACATTTTTCCTGGAACACCCTTAAGGGTAACAAAGTCATACTTCATGGTAACAGGTGCATCCCATCCGTATACTTTTTTGCTTACCAGTTTCGCAGTGTCATAACTTCCGCCCGGAGAAATATGATCTTTTCCGCCAGGTTCAAAGACAACTTTTTCTTCGTTCCAGCGCATGGGCCAGTCAACACGCCAACCAAGTTTAAATACGGGAGAAGTGCGAAGGTCGCCTGTTTCTTCGTTACCGCAGCTTGTGCATTTGTAGCTTACTCCATACTCGCCATCGTAACCAGTAATTTCAGTCGTATCCTTATTACACTTTGAACAGAAAGCAGCAACAGGCCAATACACATCACTGTCTTTCATTTTGTGTTCGTCATCGCGGTAACAGTTGAGACACCATTTTATAAGGTCACGATTTTGCAGAGCTTTTTTCATTCCTTCTGCATAACGGTTTGCACGATAGCGACTTGCCTGATACAAAAATTCAGGATGAATTCCAACGCGAGGAAGCTGTGTTTCAATATCAACTTCATGATGGCGCGCATAGGTTTCGTCACGACCAAAAGTATCGGGAACCATAGTAATGGGATAACGCAAATATTTTTCAAGCTCTTCGGGTTTAGGCATGTTACCTGGAACTTTACGGAACACATCATAATCATCCCACGAATAAATAAAACGCACATTCTTACCACGGTCACGCAAAGCACGCACAACCAAATCTACCGTAATAATTTCACGGAAGTTTCCAATGTGAACGGTTCCACTGGGAGTAATTCCAGATGCACAGGTGTAACTGTCGCGTTCACCTTTTTCTTTAATGATGCGGGCAGCCTGTTGGTCAGCCCAATGACACAAATCCTTTTCGTCGTGTTGAGTACTCATAATGAAGAGAGTATAGAACAAACGGACTGTTTTTTCAATGGAGATGATTGATAAACATGCATGTTTCTGCTATCATTTAGTTAGCATAGACTAACTAAAAAAGGAGCACCTCATGGATGATTCAAAAAAACTAAAAGGAAAAGATTTTGTGAACATCGGAGTGTTTACGGCAATTTATTTTGTCGTCATTCTGATTTTTGCAATGCTAGGATTCATTCCCATTTTTATGCCGCTTATGGCAGTTTTTGATCCCCTGTTCGGAGGAATTGTTTTCATGCTCTTCCTTACAAAAGTAAAAAAGCCCGGCATGATTTTAATAATGAGCATCATCTTGGGAATCCTGATGTGGCTTACAGGCATGTCTTTTTACGCACTGGTTGTGGGAACAGTTACCGGCCTCATTGCAGAATTTATTTACAAAAGTGGTGACTACAAAAGCTCAAACAAGGCAGTCTGGACACACGCAGTATTCAGCATTTGGGTCTGGGCAAACTTTCTTCCGCTTGTTCTTGAGCCTGAAAAATACTGGTCTACACGCCAGCAGTTTGGACAGGAATACATAGACACACTTACAGCCCTCATGCCCTGGTGGATGTGTCCTATTCTTCTTGTGGTCTGCTTTGCATTCGGAATCCTAGGCGGACTTTTGGGAAGGGCGATTCTAAAAAAACATTTTGTTAAGGCTGGCATTGTATGAAAAACGAAAACTCGGCAAGAATAAGAAACCTTATTTTAGGTGCAGTGGGAATGGTTCTCTTTATGTGCGGAGACTGGCTTCTGGATGCAGCTGGAGCAGGCGATGTGGAAGTAGGTCTTGCAGTTCATTCCAACTGGGTCAACATGTCTACATGGCGTTTTGTCGCATCAACGGTACTTGCCCTTGTTGCAATTTTCCCAGTGTGGCTCGCAGCAAAAGAAGCCATGAACATAAGCACTGAAGTTACACGAAAAGACCTGCGCTCAAGCAGATTCTGGAACAAGACTTTTCAGTGGGGACAGGTAATTCTAGTGGCATTCGGAATGGGATTCCACATAATTCTGTGCATGTTTCCGCTATTCTTCAAACAGGCCATTGCCTCTGGTGCCACAGTTGACTTTGCAACACAGACAGTAAACGACACTGCATTCCTTGTTGTAATTCCCCTGATGATTTTATACATAATCTGTGATGTAGGAATTTCAATAGCATGGTATTATCTTGTGCTCAAAAAGGAATTAAAACTTGGCAAGTGGGCACTTTTATGCTGTCCTCTTTCCACGCTGATAATTGACTTTCCTCTTAAGATGATTCCGCTGCAGTTCTTCAAAGACTTTACAGTTGCGTTTGAATCCCTTGGCTGGTTCCTCATGTATATTGCATTGGCCTGTCATGTAAAAAATTCATCCGTCAGCGAATAGCCACTAATAAACATGTAAAGGAGGGGTAGTTTCGCCTCTCTTTTACATGGACACATATTCTATATTAGGGAAAGTGAGGCATTAAGATGAATATATCAGAAATCAATGTTAAGGAAGAGTGGGCATATTACAATCAGGTTGCCCCAATAAGGACTGCTAGAATTGCAGGAAGCGACTACCGTTACCGCTACTACAAAAATGAAAAGTCAACAAAAACAATTGTGGTGCTTGCCGGAGGAAGCGGACTGTCTGACGGATTTTTTTTGTTTCTGCGCTCGCTGATGGACAAATACTCCCTGCTCTGTCCCTTTTACGAACCCTATCTTAAAGACAACAATGCCACAGCAGATGCCATTGCGGAACTGGTTTCGCAGTTAAAAATAGACGGAGCTTTTTTCTGGGGACAGTCTTACGGAGGGCTACTTGCCCAACTTATAGCATTAAAGCACCCAAATGTTGCAGGCGGACTCCTCTTAACTTCAACAGCTTCATTTTCAAACGAAATCACTTTTGAAGGAATGCAGTGCCTTGTAAAAATGGTCAACAAAGAAAAGGAAGATGCAAAAGTAAAGAAAATGCAAAAAATGCCCTTCCCTCTGGTGCGCAAAATGTTTCCCCTCATGTTCAAGAAGCATTTAAAGGGCGATAAAAAAGCGTATCAGACCATAAAGGAATTAATCGCATGTCTAGAAGATGAAATCTCCAAGGAACTTTCAATCCACATGTGCCATCTTTTGGGCGACCTGCGGAATCACTTTGGAAAGTACAAAAAAGAACAGTTTGATTTCTTGAGCGGAAAAGTTCTGATTATTGAGCCAGATGACGACAAGACCTTTACGGACGACATTAAGGATGCACTTGCAAACAACTTCATCAATCCCAAGGTAATCAGAAAGGTTGAAGGCGGACATCTTGCCATCATGTTCAATCCAGACGGCTACATTGAAATCATCGATGAATTTTTAAGCGGACTGTAGTTTAAAAACCTAAACGATTTTACCTCTGAAATTTTTTGCAGTCTCACTTTCATCGGGAACATACCAGTAGTCGCAGGAGTCAGAACCTGTTGCTACAGTATGGGTCCGCAGAAGTTTGGAGTGTATGATTTTTGCATAGGAATGATCCAGAGCGCAAATGTGGGGCATCAGTTTTTCATAGCCGTATTTTCTTGCGTACTCCGCAAGAGGACACCCCACCAGAGTAAAGGCAAATCCTTCATCAGTCTTGTTTGGATTTACAATCATTCCCCATGTTTCAAGCCATTCACCTTTACTTCGCTTTGACTCAACTTTATCAGCATATTTCTGGTAACTTCTGTACAGATACTTTCTAAACAATTTTAAAAATCCCGGACGATTGACATTCATGATTCCGCCCAGAAATTTAAACCGCTCATAAAGGTCTGCTATTATTTCATCCAGTGCGTCTTCCGCCATTCTACGGTCTGAGGCTTCATAAAACGCAAGAAAGAGAAGAAACATGTTAAGGTTAGAGGCAAGGGCATTTTCTTTTCCACCAAGTTCAGGTGCATTGGCCCTCAGTTTGGGAAGCAGTTCCTTAGCGCGGGACACAATCTGTTTTCTTTCCTTCGGGTAATGTTTTTTCAAATAGCGGATGATTGCCCTGTACACACTCTGTTCCATATGAAGTTCCTCCTGACAAGAGGTTAGCATAAACTAACTTCTTGAGCAAGTTATTGATTTCTGCTATATTTTTTCCCATGGAATTAATGAAGTCGTCATCACAAAAATCACTGCTGGACCCCCGTACAAAACTTCTTCTTCTTACATTTGTTTCCATTTTTGTTTTGGGAAACGCAGGAGGTTCAAATGCAGATGAATTCAGATTTGTGCTGAATTACCTGCCACTTTTTCTGCTGCTTACATCGCGAAGATGGGGCGCCTTTTTATACGGAATGATTTTATATACTGCCGGTTATCTTATTCAGATTTTTCTTGTGCCTCATGTGCATGGTCTTGCAGGATATCTTGTACTTGCAGTTGCAGGAATTCTTTTGCGTTTTCTTCCAGGAATACTTACGGGAATGTATGTGGTTTCAACTACAACTGTAAGCGAATTCATTGCAGCAATGGAAAGAATGCATCTTCCTCAGGCAATAACAATTCCTCTCTCCGTCATGTTTAGATTTTTTCCAACAGTTGCAGAAGAAGCCTCTAGCATTAACAGAGCCATGTCAATGAGGGACATAAAGTTTGGAGGAAGAAAAGTTTTTAAGATAATTGAATACCGACTTATTCCCATGATGACATGTTCAGTAAAAATAGGACAAGAACTTTCTGCCGCTTCCCTTACAAGAGGACTGGGCTCACCAGAAAAGCGCACCAACATATGCAAAATAGGTTTTGGCATTTGCGATGTTATTGTCTTTCTTACTCTAGCAGGCGGACTTGCATTTACCATACTTAAGGCAGTGAATTTTTTTTAGGATAAGCAGATGATAGAATTAAAAAATGTAAGCTTTAGATATGTGGCTTCTGATTCCTCAGCTTTACCGGATGGTTCTGCTGGAGGACTTGGAGAAGAAGTTTCAAACGGGAGCCTTAAGGACATAAGCCTTTCTGTTTCGGAAGGAGAGTTTGTTCTTTTGAACGGCGGTTCTGGATGCGGAAAAACAACAATCCTTAGACTTATAAACGGACTTATTCCAAACTTTTACGAAGGACAGCTTACTGGTCAAGTAACAGTGAACGGCACAGATGTTTCCAAGGCGGAACTTTACGATACTGCAAAATTCGTGAGCACTGTTTTTCAAAATCCAAGAAGTCAGTTTTTTAATGTGGACACCACAAGCGAACTTGCCTTTGCATGCGAAAACCGAGGAATGCCCAAGGAAGAAATTCTAAGGCGGATGGAAGATGTTGTTTTCGCCCTTCACCTAGAGCCGCTTATGAACAGAAGTCTCTTTGACTTAAGCGGAGGACAAAAGCAGAAAATTGCATGTGCTTCGGTTGCGGTTACTCAAAACAAAATAATACTTCTGGACGAACCTAGCGCAAACCTAGACACAAAAACTATTGGAGAACTTAGAAGTCTTCTTGCAAAATGGAAGAACGAAGGAAAAACCATTGTAGTTGCAGAACACAGAATTTCCTACCTATGGGATTTAGCAGACAGAACCATTGTTCTTAAAAATGGAGAAATCCTTAGCGAGCTTGACAGAACGAAAATGAATTCTGTTACGGAAGACCAGTTGCACGAAATGGGTCTTCGTTCCCACAGGGCAGACTTTGGCGCACAGACTAAAGGAAGTAATTCAAGCGTTACCAGGCAGGAAGAAGACAGCTTTACAGTACAGGACTTTCGCTACTCTTACCGGGGAGGAAGAAAAGCCTTGGACATTCCCCTTATGAAAATTCCACAGAAGAAAATTACTGCAATAGTAGGAAACAACGGCGAAGGCAAAACCACATTCCTAAACTGTCTTTGCGGACTGGGCAGGCGGTCAAAGGGAAAACTTTTGTATGCGGGAAAAACCTACCGAAGAAAGGCGAGGCAAAAACTGATCTACCTTGTAATGCAGGATGTTAACCATCAACTTTTTACAGAAAGTGTTTTAGACGAAGTTCTAATCAGTCAGGAAGAAGAAAACGAAGAGGAAGCTAGAAAGATTTTGTCGTCACTTGATCTGGAAGAATTTGCAGACCGTCACCCCATGTCTTTAAGCGGAGGTCAAAAACAGAGGGTTGCTGTTGCATGTGCCGTTGCAAGCGGAAGAGAACTGCTTCTGTTTGACGAACCAACTAGCGGCCTTGACTACACCCACATGAAGCAGATTGGAAGCATACTACGCAAGTTAAAAGAAATGGAAAAAACAGTAATCGTAGTTACCCACGACAGGGAACTTATAGACGAATGCTGCGACGAGGTTTTAAATCTTCACGACTTTAACAGAGCAACATCAGAGGCAAGATGAAGAAAAGGACATATACCCCAACCGATGATATTTACAAATCTCTGGTAACGAAATCTGATGTAGGAGAATTCAAACTGCTCAGAAAAACGCTCCACGATGGCATAACATACTGCGACTGGAATTTAAAATTTTCAGACATTACAAAGGCAAGCAAACCTGATAACAACGGGAAAGACGAAGTTCAAATCATATTCAATCTGAATCAGAATATAGAATGGTTCATAGAAGACGGAAAAGAAAGCGTAAACATGATGGCCGGCGAAGTATGCGTATTCAGAAACAACGACTATCAGACATGCATGACCTACAGTCCTTCATGCAGTTTTGAATTTAAAAGCCTGCAAATGCCTACCGAAACATTCTACAGTCTGTTAAAAAAATATTTAAAGCCAGAGCAGATAGAAAAATACACGGAACTGTTTTTAAATCAGGTAACAAAAACTTCAATTACTGCGGACATGTTTAAAACCCTAGAAGATATTTCTGATTGCGAAAAATACAATGAGTTTTCAGACATTTTCTGCGAGTCAAAAATAACTGAACTTCTTGCCCTTGTACTCTATAGCATAACATACGAAAAGACAGACAGCATAATACGCTCAAGGCGATATTTAAACTCGGACATAAAAAAAATGGAAAGTCTTAGAAAGAAAATAAATTCAAATCCTGCACAGGAATTCAATGTCAAGGAAACCGCACAAAACCTTATGATGAGCGAAAGCAAACTTAACAGAATGTTTCGTTCCCTGTACGGAATGACACTCCATGCCTATGTAAGTTCCACCCGACTGGAAAAAGCAAAAAAGCTCATACTGAACGGAAGCACAAATGTTTCTGAGGCGGCAATACTTTCAGGCTACACAAATTTAAGTCACTTTTCAAAAGAGTTTCAGAAAAGATTCGGTACTTCACCAAAAAAATTCATGACTGAAAACCGTTAAAAAAATACCGTTTTGTGGTAGAAAATTACCTCTGCAAAAGATATGGTTTTGTTAGCATTTGCTAACTATACATCATATAAAAAAGAGGTTCGTATGCTAAAAAGTATTTCGCCTTACATCGGGAAGTATAAAAAGTATACGGTGATTGCCGTAATTTTTATGCTTATTGGAATCATTGCAAACATCTGTCCCTATTTTTTTCTTTATCAGATGATATGCAAAATTGTACGGGGAGAAGAATTTTCCGTCCAGTTCATGCTAGTTCGCGTGCTGTGGATTTTTTTATGTCTAGTAGTTCACGCAGTCTTTTACAATCAAGGTCTGGACTTTTCCCACAAGAGCGCATATAACACGCTAAAAAACATCCGCATTTCTTTGCAGAGTAAGCTCGAAAATCAGCCCTTGGGAAATTTGCACGACTTAGGAACAGGCCAGATAAAACGCGTCTTTACAGACGACATTGACCAGATAGAACTTCTGCTTGCACATGCAATTCCAGAAGGCATAGCAAATATTGCAGTACCAGTTCTTGTTCTTGCCTCCTGTTTTTTTGTAGACTGGAAACTTGCACTTCTTACACTTGCAGTTCTTCCCATAGGACTTTTTGCTATGGGCATGATGATGAAATGCGGCTATGCAAAAATGGGTGCTTATTATGATTCTGCAAAGAAAATGAACAACACGATTGTTGAATATGTAAACGGTATGGAAGTTGTAAAAGTGTTCAACAAAGACGGAGATTCATACAAACGGTTTGGAGAAGTTGTAAAGGCTTACCGTGACTTTACCTTGGACTGGTACAAGTCTTGTTGGCCTTGGATGGCAGTTTATTCCAGCGTAATACCTTGCTTTGCACTTTTTACACTCCCCTTTGGTTCACTCATGGTTTTAGGAGGAACGGCAACACTTGAAAAGCTAATCCTCGTGCTTACCATGAGTTTTGCAATTGGTCCTTCAATTTTAAAGGCGCTTACATTTGCAGGAAAAATTCCTCAGTTGGATTACAAAATTGCAGAACTGGAAAAACTTGTAAAGAGTATTCAGCTAAAGCAGTCCGACAGAAACTTTGAGGGAAGAAATTACGACATTGAGTTCAAAGATGTAAGGTTCAGCTACGACACAAAAGAAGTTCTGCACGGAGTAAACCTTTCGCTCAAGCAGGGAACTGTTACAGCCCTTGTGGGAGAATCAGGCAGTGGAAAGTCTACTCTTGCAAGGCTTCTGGTTCATTACTACGACATAAATGGCGGAAAAATTACTCTTGGTGGGCAAGACATTACCGACATGAAAATTGAATCGCTTAACAGTCAGATTTCCTATGTTGCCCAAGAGCAGTTTTTGTTCAACACCAGTCTGTACGAAAACATTCTGATTGGAAAACCAAACGCCAGTAGGGAAGAAGTTCTTGATGCAGCTCACCGTGCCCAGTGTGACGAATTTCTTATGCGGCTTCCAAAGGGCATAGACAGTCTTGCAGGCGACAGCGGAAAAATGCTTTCGGGCGGAGAACGACAGCGCATTTCACTGGCAAGGGCAATTCTAAAAAACGCGCCAGTCATCGTCCTTGACGAGGCAACAGCATTTATGGATCCAGAAAACGAAGAAAAGATGAATGCAGCAATCAGCGAAATCATAAAGGAAAAAACAGTTGTTGTAATTGCACACAGACTTTCTTCAATAAAAAATGCAGACAAAATATGCGTGCTAAAAAACGGAAATGTACTTGCTCAAGGCAGCCATGAGGAACTTCTTTCTTCAAGCGATGAATACAAGAGTCTGTGGAACAATTCAACTCAAAGCGTAAACTGGAAAATTTCTACACAGGAGAATGCATAATGAAGTCAGAAAAAAAGAAATCAATGATTGCAATAATGCACCGGCTTGTTAAGGCTTCGGGAAAATTTGCAGGAAGAATAAGAAGCGCATATATTACGGGGTTTTTCAAAGGCATATTCATGAAGGTTCCCCTTATGCTGTGTTTTTTTACAGTCGCACTTTTTATGGCAGGCAACATGACAAAACAGATGTGCTGGATTATGGGCGTACTGCTTCTTGCATGCGTTATTTTTCAAGCTGTATTCCAGCATTTTTCAGACAGACTACAGAGTGCAGCAGGCTTCATGATGTTTGCAGATATGCGCATGGAACTGGGAAAGCATTTGCGCAACATGCCCATGGGTTACTTTACAAGCGGTAACCTAGGAAAGATAAGTTCGGTACTTTCTACAGACATGGTGTTCATTGAAGAAAACTGCATGTCAGTTCTTTCTGACCTTTCCAGTTTTATGATTTCCCAGCTGCTTATGACGGTGTGTATGTTCTACATGAATGTCTGGTTGGGCTTAATCTGTCTTATTTTTGTAGGCATATTCATTTTGATTGGAAACCTGATGATGAAAAGCACACTTAAGCATTCAGTTCAGAAACAGGAATCAAGCGAAATACTTACAAATGCCGTAATTGAATTTGCAGAAGGAATAGGAATCATAAAGTCTTATAACATGCTCGGCGAAAAGTCAAAGGCACTAACTTCAGCATTTAAGAAAAGTTGCGATGACAGCATTCAGTTTGAAGTTGAGTACACACCTTGGGCAACTGCACTCCACCTTACCTTTGCATTCGGTTCAGCTGCAATTCTTCTTGCCTCCGTTTTCCTTTGCTCAAAGGCCCTCATGACTCCGGTCTATCTTTTGGGAATAATCCTCTTTTTGTTCGATGTGTTTGTTTCAATCAGAACATACTATCAGCAGATTGCAAGACTTTCAGTTACTGAAGCATGTCTTGACAGAATTGAAGCAGTGTTTAATGAGGCTGAACTGTGCGACACTGGTAAAGAAACTCTTCCATCTGAAGAAGAATTTTCAGGACACGAAATAAGTTTTGAAAATGTCACATTTGCCTACGGCACAAACGATGTTCTACACAATGTTTCGTTTGATGTAGACAGGGGAAAGATGATTGCACTGGTTGGTCAGAGCGGTGGCGGAAAATCTACGATTGCAAACCTTGTTGCAAGATTTTGGGATGTAAAAGACGGCAGCATAAAAATCCGCGAAAAAGATGTAAGGAACATTCCCCTTTCAACCCTTATGGAAAATATAAGCATGGTTTTTCAGAGGGTCTATCTTTTTCAGGACACGGTGTACAACAACATTGCAATGGGACGCCCAGAAGCAACACGGGAAGAAGTTATTGAAGCCGCAAAAAAAGCCAGATGCTACGACTTTATAATGCAGCTCCCAGAAGGATTTGACACTGTTGTAGGCGAAGGCGGTGCAAACTTAAGCGGTGGTGAACAGCAGCGCATTTCCATTGCAAGATGCATCCTAAAGGACACGCCCATTGTAATCCTAGACGAGGCAACCGCCAGTGTTGATGCAGACAACGAGTCATACATTCAGCAGGCCATTTCGGAACTGTGCAGGGGAAAAACACTGATTGTAATTGCGCACCGCTTAAAGACAATCCGCAACGCAGACAGAATTCTTGTAATTGGCGACGGCGGAATAAAGGAAAGCGGAACCCACGAAGAACTTATGTCCAAGAACGGACAGTACAAAACTATGGTTGAAAAACAGACTGCCTAATGCAAAGTGCATGTCAGTCAGAATAAAAAGGAGGCTCTATTATGGAGGATTCAAAAAAACTAAAAGGCAAAGACTTTGTAAACATCGGTGTTTTTGCCGCAATTTATTTTATCATCATGTTTGCGGTGGCATGTCTGGGATTCATTCCTGTCTTTATGCCGCTCCTGTATGTGCTTGTTCCCCTCATTGGAGGAATTCCCTTCATGCTCTTTCTTACAAAGGTAAAAAAATTCGGCATGATTTGGATTTTTGCTACAATCTGCGGAATACTTTCGTTCGTAACAGGAATGAACATCATCCCAATTTTTCTTTCCATTGCTGTAGGACTGATTGCAGACCTGCTTTGCAAGAGTGGCGATTATAAAAGTTCCAAAAAGGGTATCCTTGCCTGCGGAATTTTTTCACTTTGGATTATGGGCTACTGCGCTCCACTTTACATTAATCCCGAACGATACTGGTCTAACCGTTCATCCTACGGAGAAGAATATGCTCAGGCGGTAATGACTTTCTTCCCTGGATGGACATTCCCCATTTACCTTATAGCCTGCTTCATTTTCGGCTGCCTTGGTGCAATGCTAGGTAAACTCATGTTAAAGAAACACTTTGCAAAGGCTGGCATAGTGTAAGGAAGAGCATGTGCGTGTGTTCTGTTTACGCGCACGCACATCTTGTGCTATACTCTAAGCCATTATGGACAGCATACAGAAATTTGTTTCAGACATAGAAAAAATAAAAAAGAGGGAAAGGGCTAGTGGCTCAGGATATTCAGGAGAAAAAGCAGGACGAGAAGTTCAGTCTCTCTTTGACCGCAACAACAAAATGCTTGGAGAAGTTTCCCACTCAATTTCTGACTACTGGCTTAACACCTACATTCTTGCAAGCGAAAACTTAAGCGAGGAACCTTCAGAAAAAAGCATTCAGAAAATTGCGGCAATGCAGGCTCTTTTGGATGGAGACGATGAGCTTACTGGTGCACTAGATAAATCAGACTGGAAGTCTCTGTGTCAGATTGTAAATGTTGAAGCAGAAGACATTCCCCTTGACTCCCTTAACAGTCTTATGTCTCTGTTTGTTGACCATCAGGCCTTATGATGAGGGAAGACTTTCTTGAACAGTGCGTCCTTTGCCCACGAAGATGCAGTGCAAACCGCAACTATGGGCAAAAGGGTTTTTGCGGAGAAACAAAAGACTTACGCCTTGCCTCTGCTGGTCTGCACTTTGGAGAAGAGCCGCCTGTTACTGGACTTGGCGGAAGCGGAACTCTTTTTTTTACAGGCTGCACTTTGCGCTGTGCATTCTGTCAGAACTATCAGATTTCTCAGGGAGGAATGGGCAGAGAAATTTCCTCTAAAGAATTTACGGAACTTTGTCTTGCTCTTCAGGAAAAAGGCGCCCACAACATCAATCTGGTAACAGGAAGCCATTTTATTCCACAGATAGCGGAATATCTTGACGAAGCAAAAAAAGCAGGACTTACCATACCTGCTGCATGGAATTCTAGCGCTTACGAAAATGTGGAGGCTCTGGAACTTTTGCGTCCAGTAGTTGACATTTGGCTACCAGACTTAAAGACCCTTAACCCCATGATGAGCGAAAGTCTCTTTGGAGCGGCAAACTATCCCCAGACTGCAAAAAAGGCAATCAGGTGGATGGTGCAGAACTATCCCTTAAAATGGAAAAGCGAAATCCGTAACGGAAAAAAAACAAGGGTACTGCAAAGCGGTGTAATCATCCGACATCTTTTTATGCCAGGCAGAATGGACGACACAAAACTTGTCCTTGACTGGCTTAAACAGAATGCAGATAAAAAGGCACTCATTTCTCTCATGTCGCAATACACTCCTGTACCCTTTGAAGAGAGCGAAGAAAAACTTGCAAGACGAAAGGAAGCACTTTCTTCATTCCAGAACAGACTTGTAAGCAAAGAAGAAGATAGTCAGCTTAAGGCTCTGATTGATGCCTATGACTTTGACTATCTTTTTTATCAGGACTTAAGCGACGACACAAGCTGGTTACCAGACTTTACAAAAAATCAGCCTTTTAGCAACAAACTTGCAAAGACAATTTGGTGTTGGCAATATGGTTTATTAAACTAATCTTAAATCGGTAAAAATAAGCATTTTTTTTCTTGCATTACGAAATTTCTGTGTTATAATAAATTTCATGCAGTTAGAACGAAAAACGGGAGTTGTTATTCCCCTTGCCTCTCTTTACGATGAATCAGAATGTGCCATAGGCGACTTTCTTTCTCTCAAGCCCTTTACGGACTTCTGCTCAAAATGCGGATTTACTCTGATTCAACTTCTGCCAGTAAATGACACCGGTACCCAGTCCTCGCCCTACTCGGGACTTTCAGCAAACGCACTGCATCCACTTTACATAAGAATTTCTTCTCTGCCTGAATTTGAGGCTGCTTTTGCTCAGGACAAGAGTTTTGCTAGCGCATACAGGGCTTTCGGCAAAGCGTTTAAAAAAGCGGCCAACCGTTTTGACTACGATAAAATTCTTGCAGAAAAAACAAGGCTGCTTCATCTGCTCTACACATTCATAGAAAAAAAATATGCACAGGAAGGAACTGCTCAGGGAACTGCCCTTACAAAAAGCATGAACTCCTTTATCCGTGCAAACAAGTGGGTCATTCCCTATGCGGTCTACAAAAATTTAAAAGATGTTCACTCTCAGGCTTCGTGGAAAGAATGGGCGCCAGAACTGCAAAACCTAACCAGAGAACAGATTCAGCTTAGATGGAACAACAGGGCTCTTAAGTCTAGCCACAACTTTTTTGTTTGGTGCCAGATGCGTGCCTCTGAACAGTTTGCAGAAGCAAGTGACTACGCAAAACAAAAGGGAATTATTTTAAAAGGAGACATTCCCATTCTGATGAATGAAGACAGTGCGGACGCATGGGCATACAAGGACTTCTTTGACCATTCTAAACGGGCAGGCGCTCCTCCATCAGGTGACTCTCCCATGGGGCAGAACTGGGGATTCCCTACCTACAACTGGAGCATGATGGCGGCGGACAACTACGGCTGGTGGAAAGAAAGAGTTCAGAACGCCTCACGATATTACGGTGCATTCC
Organism: uncultured Treponema sp.; assembly: GCA_937894335.1. Classification (GTDB taxonomy): domain Bacteria; phylum Spirochaetota; class Spirochaetia; order Treponematales; family Treponemataceae; genus Treponema_D. The sequence continues at coordinate 37,253 of CALCRU010000008.1, forward strand.
GCATTGACCATGTGCTAGGATTTTTCAGAATATGGGCAGTTGACGAAAAGGAATCAACAGCATTTCTTGGACACACTGAACCTTACAATTCTATTTCACGGGAAAAATTTTATGCTGCAGGATTTGACGAAGGAAGGCTTCACTGGATTAGCGAACCTCACATTCCTACAGGCCTTATAGAAGACATAACATGGAATCACGACGAGGCACACAAGATGCTTTCTCTTGTTGCAGAGCAGATTGGATGCGAAGAGTTGTGGAACTTTAAAAAAGAAATAAAGTCTGATGCACAAATTTACGCCCAGCACTTTTGCGACGATGAAGAAAAAGACATGCGGGTAAAAAATGCCCTATGCATAAAATGGCGCGATCGTTCCCTTTTGCAGATAGAAAAAGACCACTTTGTAAAAGTGTGGAGCTATTCAGCCTCCAGTGCATGGCAGACTCTTTCATGGGAAGAAAAACAGAAACTTGAGGAACTCTTTGCAGAAAACGACAAAACCGAAGGAGCGCTATGGAAGCAACAGGCTTTGGATGTGCTTACTCCAATCGTAAATGCGTCAGACATGGTTCCCTGTGCGGAAGATTTAGGTGCGGCTTTTGAAGCAGTGCCAGAAGTTCTTTCTTTGCTTGGAATAAATTCACTTTGCGTCATAAGGTGGTGCCGCGACTGGGCAAAAGAAGGACAGCCCTTTGTTCCATTTGCACAGTATCGCAAGGAAAGCGTTGCAACCACATCAGTCCATGACAGTTCAACATTGCGCCAGTGGTGGAACGATGAAAAAGATGGAGTGCGCGCATATCTTAACCTATGGAACGATGGAGACAAGAATCCTCTCTTTGAAAGTGCCACACCCATTCACGCCGATGACCAGTTTTCTCCAGATGTAGCCCTATTCCTTCTGCAGAGCGCCGCAGACTGTGCAAGTGCGTGGTACATAAATCCACTGCAGGACTATCTCTTCCTTGACGAAAACTACTATCTTGAAAATCCCAATGACGAACGCATAAATGTTCCCGGCTCGGTAAACAACTTTAACTGGACTTACCGCATGCCAGTAAGCATACAGGCGCTTTCTAAAAACGAAGCCATAATTTCTAAAATACAGGGCATTGTTTCCAAACATGCATCTTTCAACGGAGGAAATGTATGAATATCTCTTATAACGAATTTCATGTAAGCCGAACTGTACGCGACGAATGCAACTTTAACCAGTCGCTGTTTTCTTCTTACGGAAATGTCATACTGGGCAACTTAAAAGCTGTCAGAACTTTCCAGACAAAATTGAACGAACTGTTTGACAAAAGAGGTCAGAAAGAAAAAAGAATTTCAGCAGGCTCTTTAAATGCAATGGGACTCATAGACGAAATTTTTCACTATGTCTGCATGCTCTTTAGACGAGACAAATCTCCAAAGGCATTTACAATTCTTTTGGAAGATTTAGACACTTACTTTGGAAAAGAAGAAATGGACAAACTGCTGCTTCAGTTTATGGACGAGTTTCCTCCTGTGGCAGTGTATCAGAATAAAATTTCGGCAAAGGAATTTCTTGAGCAGGATGCAGTGGACGCAGGAACGGGAAACAGGCGCACAAACCGTGAGCAGGTTCTGGAAGAAATGATTCTTCTGCACCTTGCAAACGAAAACCCTGCATTCCATCCCTTCCAGATTTTATTTGACGACCACAAACTTGAAACAAATGCACTTTACATTAAGACATGGAATCAGATAAAGGCATATTTTAAAACTCAGCCTGTGTTTGGTCCAAAGAACAACGACCTTATTACAATGCTTAAGGAGCCAGTAATTGCGTCCCCCACATCACTTAAGGGGCAGCTTGACTACATACGCACATACTGGGCTGACCTTTTGGGAGAATGGCTTAGGCGGCTGCTTGAAGGAATAGACACAATCAGCGAAGAAGAAAAAGCTGCATGGCACCCCACAAATGGTGGTGAAGTAAGCATGGACGCGTATTCTTACGAAAACCTTTCAAAGGAATACGAACGCTTTAGTCCCGACCGTGACTGGATGCCAAAAGTTGTCCTTATGGCAAAGACAGTTTTGGTCTGGCTATATCAACTTTCTAAAAAATACAACAGAGAAATTACTAGACTTGATCAGATTCCCGACGAGGAACTTGATCTTCTGCACAACGAAGGCTTTACAGGACTTTGGCTTATAGGTCTGTGGGAAAGAAGTTACGCTTCAAAAAGAATAAAGCAGCTTAACGGAAACCCAGAGGCAGCGGCAAGCGCATACAGTCTTATGGACTACGACATTGCGCAAAATCTTGGCGGATGGTCTGCCCTTGAAAACTTGCGCTGGCGGTGCTGGCAGAGAGGAATCCGTCTTGCAAGCGACATGGTTCCAAATCACACTGGCATGGATGGAAAGTGGGTTATTGAACATCCCAACTACTTCATTACTACAAAAGACTGTCCCTTCCCTCAGTATTCATTTACAGGCGAAGATTTGTGTCAGGACGGAAGAGTTTCGGTTTACCTTGAAGACCATTACTATTCCAAAACGGACTGTGCGGTCTGCTTTAAGAGAGTAGACAATTACACAGGAGATGTAACATACATCTATCACGGAAACGATGGTACAGGCATGCCTTGGAACGACACTGCCCAGATTGACTTTCTGAACGCTGAGGCAAGAGAAGCAGTTATTCAAAAAATAATGCTGGTTGCGCGGAACTTCCCAATCATCCGCTTTGACGCTGCAATGGTTCTTGCAAAAAAGCACATTCGCCGTCTGTGGTACCCGGAGCCAGGTCACGGAGGAGACATTGCAACAAGAAGTCAGCATGCCCTTACCACAGAGCAGTTTAACAGTGCTCTGCCCAATGAATTCTGGCGCGAAGTTGTTGACCGCTGTGCAAAGGACATGCCCGACACACTTTTGCTTGCAGAAGCATTCTGGATGATGGAAGGCTACTTTACCCGAACACTGGGAATGCATCGTGTATACAATTCAGCTTTCATGAACATGCTCAAGAAGGAAGAAAATCAGAAGTATCGTGACACTGTTAAGAACACAATTAAATTTGATCCTCAGGTTTTAAAGCGCTTTGTAAACTTTATGAACAACCCTGACGAAGAAACTGCAGTTGCCCAGTTTGGTAAGGGCGACAAATATTTTGGTGTGTGTACACTTATGGTAACAATGCCGGGCTTACCCATGTTTGGTCACGGTCAGATTGAAGGCTTTGAAGAAAAGTACGGAATGGAATACACAAGAGCCTACAGGGACGAACAAGCTGACGAAGGACTGGTAGACAGGCACTGGCGGCACATCTTCCCACTCATGCATAAGCGATATCTTTTTGCAGGAGTAGACAACTTCCTTTTCTACGATGTTTGGAACAACGGCACTGTTAACGAAAACATCTTTGCCTATTCAAACGGTGTGGGCAACGAACGCACTATTGTATTCTACAACAACAAGTACGAACGCGCTTCGGGATGGATAAAGCAGTCCTGTGAATATGCAGTAAAAACTGGCAGTGGAGAAAACGACAAGCAGATGGTAAGCCGTTCTATTGCCGAAGGACTTAACCTTACATGGGGAGACGACCACTTCTGCATCTTTAGGGAACACACAAGCGGACTTTGGTATGTACGCTCTTCCAACGACATAATTGAACACGGAATGTTTGTTTCCCTTAACGGATTTGAATATCAGGTTTACATGGATGTTCAGCAGGTTGTTGATGACGAAGAAAAACGCTATTCAAAACTCTGTCAACTTTTAAATGGTCGAGGAGTTGAAGACCTGATTGTTGCATGGCAGGAATACGAATACAAGGAACTGTATGCTTCACTCAGCAGATTTGTTACGCCGAAATTCTTCGATGGAATCAAACGGCTCTACACACCTCTTCCCGTGCTTAAGTCACTCAGCCTTACCACCCTTACCCCTGCGGAATTCCTTAAGGATGTAAAGAACAGCGCACTTGCCTATTACGAAAAGGAAGCGGAATTTGCACAGAGAGAAGCCCAGAAGGCAGCGGCTCTTGGAAAGGCAGCTTCCTCAAAGTCTTCCAAGATTCGCACAAAATCACTTACACAAAAAGAGACGCGCAATTACGAAAAGTCTCAGACTGCAAATGCAGAACAGCGTTATGCCGCATTCTGCAAACAAATTGAATACCTTGCTTCAACTGTTGCAAATGCCCAAGGAGATGCAAAGGTTGCAAAGAATGCAAAACCAAAACCTGAACACTCAGCATTCAAGACTACATTTGACAACCTGCTTTACGAAGGACTTAGCAGTCACGAAAACTCAGCAGAAATTCTTAGCGCATTTGCATCAGTTTCTTCTGCAGGAAAAGAAAACTGCCTTAAGTGGGGCTACGACAGAAAACTTTCTGAACTGATGGCCCAGAGCGGAATCGTACACAGCGGAGCAAGAAACATTCTTACAAGGCTCTTCATAATGATGAGGGTAAGGGACTACAACTTTGGAACTTCGGGAGTAGTAAAGTCTACTTACGAAACCGCACTTCTTCTTGTTGACGGAGATAATTCTTCCTTGCTTACTGGTGCAAACGAATTTAACGGAGTGCGCTGGTTCAACAAGGAAAAGATGGATGAAACTCTCTGGTACGGATTTGCAGCAGTAGTAATGTACAGTCCCAGAATTCTTAGAGAACAGATTTATCGCCTCTACCGCACTCTCTACGCTGCAAAAGAAAATGCAGAGTACCAGTGCCAAAAGTTTACCGATGCTCTAAAACCTGCAAGCCTTACAAAAAAACGGGTCGCAAAAACTGCAAAGGCGGAAGACAGTAAGCCAAAAACCACTAAGGCTACAAAAACAAGCACTGCAAAGACAAAGACCGTAAAGAAAGACGAAGCTAAAGCAAAAACTGCAAAGACAAAGGCTGTAAAGGAAGACGAAACTAAGGCAAAAACTGCAAAGACTTCAAAAACCACTAGTGCCAAAAAGACGACCGCAAAAACTACGGTAGCAAAAAGCACGGCAAAGTCGGCAGACGCAAAGGCAAGGTCTTCTAAGGCAAGCACCAAAGCTGAAGTAACAAAAGCTTCAACTGCAAAGAAGGCTTCTTCTGCAAAGACTGCAAAAACCGCCTCTGCAAAGACGACAGCCAAGACAGCGACAAAACCGGCAGTGGCAAAAAAGACTGCAAACTCAAAGGCTAAGCCAGCCCCGAAAGCAAAGTCTGCAAAGCCAACAACAAAGTCTGCGTCAAAAGCTAAAACAGGCGCAAAAGGTTCAAAGAGTTCAAAACAGAAATAACTGACTCTACATCAGAGGACACAACGGAAGGACGAAGAATAGAAGTCTTTCTGCTTGCGTCCTCTCTGTTTTTAGAAACAGGTGCTTCTTCGCCCAAACAGTGACGAACAAAATCATTTTCGCCACAGGGGTCATTTCTTGCAATCAGCACAACGGCACCGTCATCATCCTCAATAACATCCTTACGCATAAGTGCAGAAGCGTATGCGGCACTAGTCTGAGAGTCGGCATAAATGTGGTACTTTGTAAACAGTTCCTTGCAGGCTTCCTCGGTCTGTTTTGCAGTTACGGCTGCTGGATAAAGGAAGTTTCTGAGCAGAAGTGAATTTGCCGCAAAGATGTGTTCCAGTCGCTCAAGGTTTGAAGGATCAGAAGGATCTATGGGCTTCCGTTCAGAAAGGGGAATCATTGAGTCAGGCATTATGCAGTTTCCACGGGCATCAAGCAGAACATTTTTTGTCGTAGGCATGATAAATCCGTTTGCAGGAAGTGAAAATTTCCATGCATAAAGTCCGGCCATTAAATTTCCGTAGTGTCCGCAGTGGAGCGCATAGTAAATGTCTCCGCTTACATTTTTCTTTATCTGAGAAAAAGCATAAGTGTAGAAGAAGACTTGGGGCAAAAGGCGTCCTATATTTGCAGTGTTTGCAACCGTAAGGTGATACTTCTGCACCAATTCTGGCATCGCAAAAATTTTTCTGACGATGGAATTGCAGTCTTCGCTGGTACCGTCAATTTCGATGGGGTAAATGTTTCCGCCGTTCCAGACAAAATCACTTTCTTCCATTCCGCGGAATGAACCTTTGGGCGCAAGCAAAACAGACTTTACAAGACGCTTCCCTCTTAGGGCTTTTGCCATACAGGCACCAAGTTCACCAGTAGTCGCATCTAGCAGGATTGACTTCTGACCGTCCATCTGCAAAATTGTTTCCAGTGTAGAGGTAAGATAAGAAACTCCAAAGTCCTTAAATGTTCCCGTAGGTCCAGTGTACAGATTCAGATAAAATGTATTGTCGTCAAGTCGGGTAACTTTTGGTTCCCATGTAAAGGCGTGAGTTGCAATTGTTTCGCAAATAATCGGGCTAAATTCCGTATTTATGAGTGCGGATGTAAGTGAACCTGCAAGGCTTGCAAAAGAAGTGTTTTCGTCCGCATACAGAATCCACCTGCGGAAATCTTCTTCACCCTGAGGAACATAAAGTCCTCCGTCTCGGGGAATGCTATTCAAAACGGCTTCCTTGAATGAAACGGAGTCCTGCAAACTGCTGCTTCGTGTGCTTACAAATCTCATGGGCAAAGTATAGCACAAAAAATCATTTTAAGGCAATGTTAGATTAAGTTTAACTTACAGTGGCCACTGAATCCCGCTCTACAAAATCTACAGGCACACGGACTATTTCGTATTCATCGTTACCGCTGATTGCCTCTATAAGTTTTTGCGCACATGCATAGGCTATCTTTTCACGGTTCTGTCTGAATGTGGTAAGGGAAGGATGGCAGCAGAGAGAAATAAGTGCGTCATCAAACCCCACAAGAGAAACATCTTCGGGAATGCGCTTTCCCATTTTTCTAAGATACTGCATTGCACCAACCGCAAGAGTGTCGCATGCACAGAAGACAGCGGTAAGATTTGGACACCGTTCAAAGAGTTTTTGTGCGGCCTTATAGCCAGAATCAAGTTCCCACTGTTCCGCCTTTTCTATGCGCTTCGTGTCGTAGGTAAGCCCTGCAGCCTTAAGGGCCTGTTTGTAACCTTCGCCCCTCTCTATGGCGGCAGGAGAACGCACCTGGTAAGGTCCTGCAATGTATCCTATTTCCTTATGTCCGTGGGCAATCAAATATTCAACTCCCCTTCTGCTAGAAAGAGTATTTTCGCATACGACAGTGCAAATGCCAGGAACAAATTCTGCGGCAGACACACAGGGGATTCCCGACGCAACTAGATCGGCAACCTCGGGATCATCGTAAATAGAATTGGCAATCAGTATGCCTTCCACATTTCGGTAACGGCAGTCTTCAATGTAAGACATTCCTGAATTAAAACTTTTTGAAAGGTACAGAATGTCATAGCCCCTCTTGCTTACATGGTCCCTAAACGAGTCCAAGATTCCTCCAAAAAGGGGATGCTCCATTTCGTTCTGTCGAGATTCGTTTTCTACGATTACGCCGATTAGCCTAGACGGTTTAGAAGAAGACGGGATTGCAAACGATTCTGACTGATAGCCGGTTAGTCTTGCCGCAAGAAGAATGCGTTCCTCAGCCTCCCTGTTTGCGCCTCCATTCTGAGCAAGAACCCTGCTTACCGTTGTTGCAGAATAACCTGTAATTTTTGCTATGTCAGAAATCGTTACCATGATTACAATTATATTCTGCAAACCGCCACTCGTCAAATGAAAATTTTGAAATAAAGATATCAAATTTTCACGGTGGTATTTTACATGTTCCTGTTTTATCCTAAGCATAAGGGTATCTCTAAAAACTGAAGTTTTTAGAGGTTCCCATAAGTCAAAGTTTTAGGAGTTCATATGAAGATTAAGAAAATTGTTCTGGCGGCAGCACTTTTGGCCGTAGTTTTTTCCATAGCATCATGTTCCAAAGCACAAAAAAATGAAGTGAAGGATGTTGTAGAAAAACGCTCTAACGGACTTGCACCTTCCCAGCATGTAAAGATTCCGCAGACAGACAGCAGCATTGTTACTCAGCCTCAGGAGTTTGACACGGCACTTACCGCACTTCAGGTTACCAAACTGATGGGAAACGGTATCAACCTTAGCAACACCATGGAAGCATACCGCACTGCAGAAATGGGAACTAGGCAGGATCCTTCCGCATACGAAACACTTTGGGGTCAGCCAGTTACCACGCAGGTCACCATGAACAGCTATAAAGACGCAGGATTTGACAGTGTGCGCATTCCTGTTGCATGGACAAACGCAATCAATTACGAAAACGGCGACTACACCATTTACACACCCTATCTTGACCGCGTGGAAGAAATTGTAAACTACGCCCTTAACGCAGGACTTTATGTTGTCATTAACGACCACTGGGACGGCGGATGGTGGGGAATGTTTGGCTCGGCAACTCCAGAAACTCGTGAAGATGCATACGAACTTTATACAGACATGTGGACGCAAATTGCAAACAGATTTAAAAACTACGGAGACCATGTAATGTTTGCAGGCGGAAACGAAGAAATTGGCAGTAGACTTAACGATGTGAACGCTTGCCCCGACAGCGGAAGGCTTACGGAAGACGAATGTTACGAACAGGCAAAAAAGATAAATCAGACTTTTGTTGATGTAGTGCGAAAGACAGGCGGTAACAATCAGAACAGATTTCTGCTCATTCCCGGTTACGGAACCGACATTGGCGCAACTTTAGACAGCCGCTTTGTAATGCCAACAGACACTGCAAAGGACAAACTGATTCTTGAGGTGCATTACTATTCTCCATGGGGATTTTGTTCTGGAAACAGTGTAAACAAGTGGGGAACAAAAAAAGAATACAAGGACATGAATGAATGGCTTTCCAAACTGACTGCATTTACCGACAAGGGATACGGAATTGTAATTGGAGAATGGGGAGTCATCTCTACAAAAAAAGACGGCACTAAAAAAGACGACATGATTGCATACTGCACAAACTTTCTTGACAACTGCGACATGTACAATCTTGTTCCAATGCTGTGGGACACAAGCCTTTTCTTTATGCGAGATGGAAGCGGTTTTGCAGATGCTGAACTTAAGGAATTCTTTAAGGGCAGAAGTTACGCCGCACAAAACGAAACCGCAAACGAAGCTAGCATAATTGCAGCCGCAAAGAAAAACACTCTTGCCCGACAGGAAGCGGCACCCGAAACATTTATAGACAACTCTTTTGTAGGAGCAGCAGACAAATCAGTTGCATGGATCATGTACAACAGTCAGGACTACGGAGTTACATATTCTGTAGGCGACATATACAATCCCGATGAATGCACAGAAGGACTTGTTCCCACTGATGTAGAAATTACAGGAGAAGGCGATTACACTGTGGCCTTGGACTTTACCGACACTCCTCAGGGAAAAGCAAGAAGTTTTGCATTTTCTGCAATAGGAATTTCAAACGGAGAAATTCTCTTCCCCGGCTACTGCATTGAAATAACCGAGATACGGGTAAATGACCAAGTTGTACGCCCAGCCTCCAAAGGATTTACAAATGCAGATGACAGAATATGTACGCGTATGAACATTTATAACGAATGGGTAAAGGATATACCAGTAGAAGCAAGAAGTTACGACGGTTCAACAGACAGAAAGAGGGCCATCATTATAAACAGGGATCTTCCCATATTCCAAGAGATGAAGACACTGTCCATAACATTCCATTACGGTCTGCCTTCTGCAAACTAATAGCCGCTGATGCTACATTCTTGAAAAATAATTTTCTGACTGCTAAACTTAAAGCATGACAGCAGTAGACATTGTTCTGATAGTTGTAGCATCTCTTCTTCTCCTTGTAGGACTAATCGGGTGCATTATTCCCGGACTTCCTGGCACGCCTCTTGCATGGGGAGGGCTTTTGTGTGCCTACTTCTGCAGTGCTTCCCACATAAGCCTTACCACGGTGATTGTATGCGCAGTGGTCTGTCTTGCGGCAGAAATTATAAACAACTTTGTGCCCTCGGTTTTTACAAAAAAGGCTGGCGGTTCAAAGCTAGGCTCATGGGGCGCAACCATAGGAGTGTTTGCAGGACTCCTTACCGGGAATCCCATAGGCATTCTGTTAGGACCTTTTGTAGGCGCACTAATCGGCGAGCTGATGCACGACAACTCAAACTTTAAGAAGGCCCTTAAGGCTGCCTGCTTTTCGTTTTTAGGCTTTATAACAGGCACAGGACTAAGGCTGATAGTTTCTGCAATTTTTGTAGTCATATTCGTAAAGTCTTTTTTCTAAGCTACAGCACCAGTATCCTATACTGCAAGGCAAATTCCCTTATGCAGAATAACATGTGCACATGATGAAAGGGCGTAGTGGAAAATAGACTGGCAAAACATCTGCACAAGCGTAGCGCAGAAGCCGTTTTGACAGCCTGTTGTCACCGAGAGCCATTTCATCATGCGCAAAGTCTCATTCTGCTTACTAGACAAGTCCCCGTCCGAAGTATAGAATAAAGACAGAGGTAAGAAGACATGGCAAGTCAATCCAAGGGAACCACAAAAGACGACATCATCCGCGCACTCTTAAACGCATCATTTTCACGGTCAGCAGGCTCTACAAGCATGAGCGATGTGGCTTCCTACCTCAACATGAAAAAAGCCTCCCTTTACAATCACATTTCGGGAAGAGACCAGCTAGTTTCCCAGACGGTAGATTCCTGTGCAGACTACATAAGACAGATTACATTCATTCCGGGCGACTATGAGTCTGTATGCAAAAAGTATTCGGCTCAGACTGTACTTAAAGGCATTACGGAGCGATATTTTAAAATCCACGAAAAGGATCCCCTCTTTCAAATTTACACTTTTATCGAAAGCCAAAAATACTTTGACGAAAAAGCGGCTTCAATCGTGCTGGAAGAAGAAAAAGTTTTGGAGCAGCAGATTAGTTTGGTCTTTACTTCTCTTGCAGATGAAAACAAACTGTCCCTTACCAGTCAGAAAATTCCTGGAGCGGTAAGATGGTTCTGCATGGGACTAAGGACACTCTTAAGCGACTGGCTTCTTGAACGCAAAAAAATAGTAATGGAAAATCCTGTCAGCGGCGAAGGCGAACTCTTTGCACTGCCCCAGGACGAAGGAATATCCCAAAAAGTTGATTCATTCGTTGCAGAGTTTATTTCTATCATTCAATCTTCATAAAAAGGAAGTTCCTATGGATTTATCTTCTCTCTTTCCGTCAATAGACTTTGTTCATCGTTTTTTATTTTTCCTCATCTATGCATTTGTGGGATGGGCAGCAGAAGAAGTTTACTGTTCCGTTCTTGAGCGAAAACTTGTGTGGCGAGGAATGCTTCTAGGACCCATCTGCCCCATTTACGGATTTGGCGGAATCCTTATTATGTACATTCTGTATCCCCTGCGTGACACCTGGGTGTGGCTTTTTCTTGCTTCCATGATTGTTACCAGCGCACTGGAATACTTTTCAAGCTGGCTTTTGGAAAAACTCTTTCATACTCAGTGGTGGGATTACTCAGATGTTCCCTTCAACATTAACGGCAGAGTCTGCCTTTTAAATTCCGTTCTCTTCGGATTAGGCGGACTGGGAATGTGGCATGTAATGCAGCCCTTCTTTACCCGCATAGTCTACTGGGAACCGGCTCAGCCCTACATAGGACTTATTGCAGGAGTTCTTGCCGCAATCCTTACAGTAGACATACTTATAACAGTCAGACGCCTTGTTGACTTTAACACCAGCCTTGCCAAATTCAAACTGCTTGCTGAACAGGCAAAAGAACGCTTTGAAAACGAGACATGGTTCAAGCCTCAGTCAGCAAGTTCAATTATTGCATCAATCCGCGAAAAGGCAAAGACTGACTCTAAGAAAATTACACAGAAGTATCTTGAAATGTTCAGCATTGAAGGGCACAAGAGGCGAAATCTGGAAAGGTGGTTCAGCCGCTTCCCAAAACTCAAGAGCAAGGACTACGCTTCTACAATCGAGCATCTTAGGGAAGAACTTAAAATCCGTAAGCTGGAAAAAAAGTCCAAAGAATAAAGCAAGACTAGCGACCTCTTGACCAAGAAGGCTCCATTTGATATTCTAAAAACATCTTGGGGGTGTAGCTCATCTGGCTAGAGCGCCTGCATGGCATGCAGGAGGTAAGGGATTCGACTTCCCTCATCTCCAAAAAGGGGACTTGTATTTTTACACAAGTCCTTTTTTTGTTTAAACGGAGAAGATGTAAAAAACACAAAGGGGATTCCTATGCTTAAAACAATCCGCCCTGAAGCACTTGCAGACAATCCTTTTTCCGTAATAGGAAAAGACTGGATGCTGGTTACCGCCTGCACAAAACAGGTTGACGAAGAAGGCAACATTAAGACCGGAAAAGTAAACACCATGACCGCAAGTTGGGGTGGTATGGGCATTTTGTGGAACAAGCCAGTTGCAACAATCTACCTGCGTCCCTCTCGCTACACAAAAGAAATAATTGACGCCACAGATACTTTTTCGCTCAGTGTTCTTGCAAGCAAATACAGACCTGCCCTTGACTACTGCGGAAGCCACTCAGGAAGAAACGAAGACAAAATTGCAAAGTCTAAGCTTTCGGTGGACTACCTTAACGGAACTCCGTGGATAAAGGAAGCCCGTCTGGTTCTTTTCTGCCGCAAGCTTTACCATCAGGAATTTGTTCCCGAAGGTTTTGAAGAAGAACTTCTTTGCAAGCAGAACTACCGCAACAACGACTTTCACACAATGTACATCGGAGAAATCTTTAAGGTAATGCAGGACAAACGGTAAGTGCATGCAGGTACAAAATAAGACAGTCTGGCGTTCCATAGCCATATCCGGTGCGCTCATAATGCTTCTTGCTTTCATACTCAGCATATTCCAGTATTTTGCATACAAGCAGTATGACCAGTTTTTTTTAGTAAGATACGCAAGCCTCGTTATAAACACGGAACTTTTTGCCTGTTTTGTCTACATGATTTTTAATCCTCTGGACTTTATTGCTTATGCCATTGCCTTTTACATTTATGCGGTGGGAAACCTCATAGACAGTGGAAACATTCTTGCCATGCTTTTTCTGGTTATAGCAGGCCTCTTTTTTTACATTACATTTTTCTTTACCAAGCACAGGGTTCTTAAGTTAGTCCTGCTTTCTGTTCCATTGATTGCTGCTTTGGGCTTTCAGTGCTACAGGTTGGGTGCAATGAATTTCTGCATTTCGCTCATGCACATTGTAGCAACTGTATTTATTGTCGTAATGATTGTTACCCTTCTTAGGCCAGAAATACAAAAGTTCAGAGAGATGAAGGAAGTCTTTTATCTTGACAAAAGCGAATGCACTGAGCAGGAAGTTGAATGGCTGAACAAGGTTCTTTCGGGGTCACTTTACAGCAGCATTGCAGAAGAGTCAAAGGTTTCGGAAAGCACGGTAAAAATCCGCATGTTAAAACTTTATAAAATGCTGGACGCAAAAAACAAGACGGAATTCTGCGCCATGTACAGGAACTCACGCATAGAGTTAAGGTAAGCACTTACCGCTGGCAACTTCCCGTCTTTATTTCCAGAGCCTTTTCTTTTCCGCAAAGGGCGCTTACAATCTCCATGGAAAATTCTTCTGCAGCACCGGGACCACGACCTGTTATAAGGTTTGAGTCATGTACAAAGGGTAGCCCGCTTACATAACCTGAAGCATATTCTTTTGCACGCTCTTCCATGCCAGGATAGCAAGTCCACTTTTTTCCTTCCAAAGCGCCAGTAAGGGGAAGCACCACTGCAGGAGCCGCACAGATTGCGCATACAAGACGACCAGCCTTATTCATTGCAGAAACCAGTTCCACAACTTCGCGACAGGAAGCTATATTTGTAGAGCCAGGCATTCCTCCTGGAACAACTACGGCATCAGGCAGAAGTGACTCGTCAAGTTTTCCAGTAACATCATCAAAAAAGTCCATTACATGGGCATCTGCAATAACGCTTACACCGTGGCTACATTGGGCAACATAAGCGGCCCCCTCTTCGCTGTCAGACAGGACATTGCAGCCAGTTACAGCGGCAAGGGTAACTTCTACACCGGCACGGCGAAGATAGTCTACGGGCGTAAGGGTTTCTATTTCTTCTGAACCGTCAGCAATAAAAACAAGAGCTTTCTTCATGGTTGAAATTATATCACGAATAAAGTAAGATGTATATACTATGAAAAAGGTTCTACTTGTAGACGCATCGCCACTATTTCAAAACTTTCTCACAGAAAAGCTTAAGGCTGAACAGGTAGAAGTTGAAGTCGCCTACAACAACAGGGAAGCATTCACCACACTCATAACCCAGTTGCCCGACCTTATTGTTCTTGATGTAGACACAAATGCAAAAATAGAAGACTACACCGACTTCCTTAACGACAAGTACAACGATCCAAACACAAGGCCAATTCCCGTCATAGTTGCTGGACCTACAGTAGACAGAAGCCGCATTACCAGACTTACAAAATACGGAATTGTAAAGTACTTTGGAAAGCCTGTTAAGTTTGACCTTTTCTTTGATTCAGTAGGACGAATCCTGCACCTTAACTTTACGATTGACACTACCCCCAGCCTTTTGGAAATCCACCTAAACGGAGACATCATCTTTGTGGAAATAGCACGGGGACTCAACCGAGAAAAGCTCATAATGCTCAAGTACCACATTAGCGAAATAATTGACGCAAACAACCTGCAGACGCCAAAAATAATCATCATGATGACTGACCTGCAACTTTCGTTTGTAGACGGTGCAAACCTTGAGCTTCTATTTGACAATGTAACCGCCGACCCAAGAATAAACAGGGCAAACATAAAGATTCTTTCTCTTGACGACTTTTCGCAAATGCTCATAGACGGACACCCCCAGTATGCAGGCATAGAAGTTGTAAAAAACCTAAAGGATGTCCTTGCCCAGCTTGTTGACGAATCCCACGCACAAGAAAAGACCATGAGCGATTTGGTTACAAACCGCATTCTTACTTCAACGCAGGAAATTGAAACTGGCGATGTGGGACTTAAACTGGGAAGCGACACCGAACTTTCAGAACTTACAGAAAGTGACAAGGGTAACATTCTTAGGGTTGCTATTGTTGACGATGACGCAATAGTACGAAAAGTTTTAGAGGCAGCTTTTGCCACAATATGCGACAAGGTTGTTCTGTATGCTACCGGCTCAGAATTTGTGCAGAATGTAAACAAGGAACAGTTTGACTTAATAATTCTTGACCTGTACATGCCAGACATAAACGGACTCCAGCTTTTGACAGACCTTCAGGCCCAGCACTTTCAGACACCGATTATAGTTTACTCTCAGGCCATGCAGAGAGAAATCGTTGTAGAAGCGCTTTCTCACGGAGCAAAGTGTTATCTAGTAAAACCTCAGAAACCAGAAGTTGTTCTTCAGAAAGCTGTGGAACTTCTTCGCACGAGGTAGGATAAATGTCACCCATTGACGGCAGGCGGCTTCTTGCCAGTGCGCTCCACGAAGTGCGTACTCCAATCCAAACCATAATCAGCACGATTGAACTTCTTTCAGACACAAAGCTTAGCACTGAACAGAGCGAATATGTTCGCCAGATAGAATTTTCTGCAAATGTACTTTTAAATCTTGCCAACGATGTACTTGACTATTCAAAAATCACCTCAAAGGAATTCAAAATAGAAAACATGCCCTACGATGTAGCTTCGCTTACGGAACACATTGTAGACCTAGTAAGCATAGAAGCCTACAACAAAGGACTTGAAGTAATTACAAACATTGACGATTCAATTTCTGCAGAAGTTATAGGCGACCCAAACAGCGTGCAAAGGGTACTTCTTAACCTCTTAAAAAATGCAGTAAAATTTACCGAACACGGATATGTGCGTGCAAAGGTAACTGTTAAGCAAAAGAATCTTCTCTTTGAAGTGATTGATTCTGGCATTGGCGTAGAGGAATCAAAGAAAGAACTTATTTTTACAGACTACTATCAGGCCGATGCCACTGCGACAAAAAAATACGGTGGAACGGGTCTTGGTCTTGCCATAAGCCGGAACCTTGTTACCGCTATGCATGGAAAAATCGGTGTAAGGGACAACGACGACATTAACGGAGGTTCAGTCTTCTGGTTTACGATTCCCTATGAACCTGCTCCAAATGTAGGACAGGAAGCCGAGCCACAAATAAAACTTGATGTTCCCGAAGATGCAAACATACTGATTGTAGATGATTCCGAACTTGTTCTTGGCAGTTTAAAAAAGAAACTTAACGCTTTGGGAATAAAAAAAGTTTCCACTGCGCAAAGCGGAGAAGAAGCGCTAAAAAAACTTACCGAAGCCGCACAAAAGAAGTTACCCTTTACCATTGCCTTTATAGATATGATTATGACTGGCATGGACGGATGGCAACTTGCTTCCGAAATAAACAACAATCCGCAGATTTCCAGCATGTATCTGCACATGCTCGTACCCGAAGGTCAAATGGGAAAAGACGCCCAAATGAAAGTTTTGGACTGGTTCAACGGATACATCTACAAGCCCATAAAAAGAGAACAGCTTCTTGACGCACTAAGAAAATCTTTTGCAAAAGAAAACATAGAACTTGAGCCTTTGGAGACCACTTCCCAGAACACACTTCCCGAACCAGCGCAAAACAGCGACATTGCCAAAGGAAGCAGGATTCTTATTGCGGAAGACCATCCCATGAACAGACAACTTCTGCATACCTTCCTTACAAAATTTGGAGCGGAAGTATACGAGGCAGAAGACGGAGAGCAGGCGGTTCAGACAATTAGGCAAAATCCCGACATAGACATTATCTTTATGGACATTCAGATGCCTGTTAAAAACGGAATAGATGCAACCATTGAAATCCGCGACATGGACTACAAGGGAATAATAATTGCATGTACCGCAAACAACAGCCCCGAAGACTTTGCAGAATACAGAAAGATGGGCGTAAACGACATTCTGGTAAAGCCCTTTAAAAAAGATGCAGTGTATCAGCTTTTGGAAAAATGGCAGGTAGTTCTTTCATTCCCCGCAATAAAAGGAATTGTTACCGTAGAAGAAAGCCAACAGAATGCAAAAAACATATGGGACATTCAGGATTTTCTGGACACAGCAGGAAACGACATTGCCCTTGCCCAGATGCTTGTTGACGAGTATCAGATTCAGACACAGTCAATTATTGACCAGCTGCGTATAGAACTTGAAAAAAAGGATTTGGACTTTGAAACCCTTCACCGACTTGCCCATACTCTTAAGGGAAGTTCGGCAACAATCAGCGCAGAACAACTTTCAGAGTCAGCACGAAAAATGAACGATGCCGCAAAAGAAAAAAACATACAGACTGTAAAACAGACGCTTACGGAATTTAAATTATGCTTCACAAACTTTAAGCGGCTGGTAACAAAGTGGAGGAAAACGCTATGAACGAATCACTAAAAAAAACAAACTACCACATGCATACAAAATTCTGCGACGGAAATTCTACTGTTGAAGAAATGGCACAGAGTGCACTGGATCTTGGCATGGAAAGTTTTGGCTTTAGCGGACACGCAATGAATCCATTCAGTTCGGACTGGCACATGTCGGTAAGGGATTACGAAAACTACTGCAAGGAAGTTAGGGCCGTAAAGGAAAGTGTAAAAGGAAAGGCGGAAGTCTACTGCGGATTTGAGGCGGATTTTATTCCCGGAGTCTGTGAGCCGTCTTTTAAAAGCTACAGTCAGTTTTCTCCAGACTTTTTAATTGGTTCGGTACATTATGTTCTGTCAGAAAGTGAACACGGATTTTTTGAGGCTGACGGAGCGTTTGAAGACACTAGGGAAAGAATAAAAAAATACTTTGGCGGAAATGCAAAAAAGGCGGTTCAGGCCTACTTTGCAAGCCAGAGGGAAATGCTTTTGCACGGAGACTTTACCTTTATAGGCCACTGCGATTTAATCAGAAAGCAGAACAGCAAAAAGGCTCCCAGCAAACTGTTTGACGAAAATGATTCATGGTACAGGAAAGAAATTAAGGCTACTGCAGACTCTATTGCAAAAGCTGGCGTCTGTGTGGAAATAAACACTGGCGCAATGTCTCGCATGTATCTGGAAAGTCCCTACCCTTCCCTAGATTTTCTTACGCTGCTAAAAGAAAGAAATGTTCCCGTAACATTTGCCTCTGACGCTCACGCCGCTAGACATGTAGGCTTTGGCTTTGACACAGCATGCGACCTTGCCAGAAGCGCTGGCTACACAGAACTGCACTATCTGCACGAGGGCAAACTTATTCCGCAAAAACTCTAGCACACAAACAGGAAGCCCCTTACCCAGCAGAATATCCGCTGAGCAAAGGGCGTAAGGTCCCAGTCAGTATGTAAAGTAATTACTTACGGTTAGCGATTCCTTTTTTCTTCTGCAGACTGGCAGTTAACACAGAGCGGAGCGTAAGGAATTGCTTCAAGGCGAGCCTCGGGTATGGGCTTACCGCACTGGAGGCAAAGACCGTACTTACCCTGATTTATGCGGATGATTGCATTGTCTATTGCAGTCAGGCGGGCAGCATCTGCGGCTCCCAGTGAATCCAGCAGGGTTCTGTCTATTGCACCAGAAGCAATGTCCACAACATCACCTGATTCAACTTCTTCTACAAGGCGGCTCATAGCTTCGTTCTGGGCTGCAAGTGCGTCAAGAATCTGGTTGCGCTGGGCAATCAGCTTTTTCTTTTGTTTTTCTGGAAAATCTTTTCTCATTGTTTATCCCCTCATGTTGACAATCTATTCACTTTTGTACATACTAGTATACGCATAAAATTCTAAAAAAGCAATGTTTTTTTTGGGGGAATTGTGGCTAATAAAGACGAAGCAATTGAAGTAGAGGGTGTTGTAAAAGAAGCTCTTCCAAACACCATGTTCCGCGTTGAGCTTAAAAATCAGCATATAATCCTTGCCCATCTTAGCGGCAAAATGAGAAAGCACTACATAAAAATAGTTCCGGGTGACAATGTAAAGGTAGAACTTTCTCCATATGACCTTAACCGCGGCCGCATAATCTTCCGCGAGCGCTAAAACACCCGACCTTTCGCGGCAGTTCTCCAGCGGTATCCACTACCAACTTGACGCGAAAGGAAATTTTTCCTTCACATTTCTTTCTCGACCGTAAAATAAATTCTCTTAGGATTAACTGGGGCTTATTTGTTCTTACCTTTGCCAGCAAAAATGTACTTAAGGGAAGAAAAGGCTCCCACAAGACCTTTTCCGGCTGCAAACAGGCACAGAAGGTTAAGGGGGAAAAACAGGATAAGAAAGCGGAATCCCAAAATACCAAGGGCCGCCTGTGCCACTCCCCTAATAAGGAGGGAAATTCCTTCCTGACGGGTGGGCTTTTCCGTGCTGCGGCTTGTATAGGTGTAGGAATAGTGATTGGTTCCGTTACCGTTGCTTCTGCTAGCCCTGCCTGTAGACTGGTCATATCCACCGTTAAAGAATTCCCAGAAAGGGTCCCCCCGTCCGCCATAGCCGTAACCGTAGGAATCCCTGCTGCCCCAATCGTAAGAAGTGCGTCCAGACTGTGAGCCGTAAGAACTCTGTCCAGAATAAGAACTGTAGGAAGAATCTGAGGAACCGTAGGCGTCATACTGTCTTCGTTTTGTTTCATCACCCAAAACTGAATAGGCCGAATTAATCTGCTTAAATTTTTCTTCTGCTGCAGCGTCACCGGGATTTCTGTCGGGATGATACTTAAAAGCGAGGTTGCGATAAGCCTTTTTTATTTCTTCAGCAGTGGCACTTTTTGTAAGCCCCAGCGTAGAGTATAAATCGTCCATAGGCATTTTAAACATACAAAAAATTGTGCTTCTGTTCAAGTTTTTTTTTCAAAAATAACAGTTTTTTTACAGAGAGTAGCATTTTACCGTGGTATCTGATATAATGAACATATCTATGGAAACTACTGTTACAAAAGCAGACCTTGCGGAATGCTCAGACTACATTCAGAAATGCCGCGCAGAAGTTGCGCTTAGGGTTGTGGGACAGAACTCTGTCATAGATGGAATCCTTATGGCTCTTGTTGCAGGAGGTCATGTACTTCTGGAAGGAGTACCGGGTCTTGCAAAAACCCTTGTGGTAAGAACTGTGGCAGATGTTTCGGGGCTGGACTTTAAGCGCATTCAGTTTACACCAGACCTTCTTCCTGCCGATGTTACAGGTACCCTCATTTACGAACAGGCAACTGGCAACTTTTCGGTGCGAAAGGGACCAGTCTTTGCAAATGTAGTTCTTGCGGATGAAATTAACCGCGCTCCTGCAAAGGTTCAGTCTGCACTGCTGGAGGCAATGGCGGAACATCAAGTTACCATAGGAGAAACAACATACAAACTGCCCAATCCTTTTTTTGTTCTTGCAACACAAAACCCCATAGAGCAAGAAGGGACATACAATCTTCCCGAAGCCGAACTTGATCGCTTTCTTCTTAAACTGGAAGTTCCCTATCCTAAGCCAGAAGAAGAAATGGAAATAGTCCGCACTATGGGCAACGCTGCATCTGTTCCTGTAAAAAAAATCTTTTCGGCACAGGCTCTTCAAAAATGCAGGACTGCTGTAGAAGCAATCACCGCTGACGACAAAATACTTCAGTACATAGTTTCGCTCATTTCGGTTACTAGACCTGCACAGGAAAAAAATTCTCAGGCACACAGGAACGACATTCTGCGTTACATTTCTTTTGGTGCCTCACCTCGTGCTGGAATTGCAATGCTCAAGTGTGCAAAGGTAAACGCACTCTTCCAGAACAGAAGTTTTGTCCTTCCCGAAGATGTTCAGGCCGTAGCCCAGCAGGTTCTTGCCCATCGTCTTGTGCTTAGTTATGAAGCCTCGGCAGACAATGTTACGGCATCCGACTTGATTTCCAAAATCATAGACCTTATGCCGCTTCCGTAACAGGAGCAACGCTGTGGATCAGAACACCCTTGCAAAACGCGCAAGTCTCTTACACTTAAACTCCCTCGCCATTGCAGACGGAATGAAGAGTGGCTCGTTCAAGTCTCTTTACAGGGGACAGGGTGTAGAATTTAGCGGAGTAAGAGAATACCTTAGAGGTGATGATGTTCGTGCAATAGACTGGAATGTAACTGCCCGAATGTGTAAACCCTATGTGCAACTTTTTGAAGAAGAGCGTGAACTTTATGTCTTTTTAATAATAGACGCATCCCTTTCCATGAGCACAGGTTCAACAAGAAGATCCAGACTTTCACTTGCACTGGAATGCGCCTCACTTCTTTCACTTGCGGCAATGCACAACTCAAGTCCTGTTGGAGCGGCTGTATTTGACTCGGGAATAAGATTTCTCTGCGAACCCAAGGCCGGTAAAAATCAGACCTTTATGCTCCTTTCAAAATTTGATGCGCTAGAATCACAATCAGCAGAAGAAGAATCTGCAA
This sequence comes from uncultured Treponema sp., assembly GCA_937894335.1. GTDB lineage: Bacteria > Spirochaetota > Spirochaetia > Treponematales > Treponemataceae > Treponema_D. The sequence continues at coordinate 58,595 of CALCRU010000008.1, forward strand.
AAGGCTCAGCACTAGACGGCGCCCTGCAGAGTGCAGGAAAACTTTTAAAGAAAAAATCTTTAGTAATGGTCTTTTCCGATTTTCGTACAGCCGGATGGGTTACTCCCCTTGCCCAACTTTGCCAGAAGCATGATGTTGTTTCGGTACGCATAACAGATCCCTCTGACGAAAAACTTCCCGAGGTGGGAACGATTCCCTTTAGAGATTCCGAAACTGGTGAGCAAGCAAGACTACCAACTTCAACTCCTTCGTTTGCACGCGCTTGGTCAGAAAGCAATTCAAGGCACATAGACTTGTGGCAAAAAGACTGCCTAAGGCACGGAAGCATTCCGCTTATTCTTAGCACTGAACAGGATGCGGCTACGGAACTTACAAAATTTTTTGCATCGAGGGCACCAAGATGAAAGCACGAAATTTTTTTGTTGCCCTTGCACTTGCTTTTCTTGCGCCAAAGCTGTGCATCATTCACGCCCAAACTGATTCCGTAGAAATTCTTCAGCAGGCACTTATGCCAAAAGAAGTTTATGTTGGAGACGAAGCGCAAATCAGAATAACATTCCAAAGCCCCGTAGATTTTTTTGCACTGGCCTCACCTGAATGCATTACTTCTGACGGAATTTCTTTGGACACGACAATAGACGCCTTTACCCAAAAGGAACAGTCCTGCACCGTAGTTAGGGCTATTCTTGAACGCACGGAATTTTCCTACACACTTATCGTAACCCTAATACCCTGGGAACCGGGAGACATAGACTTTGCGGCATTTGATCTTAATTCGGCATGCCACATAGAACAAGGAGAAATAAGGGCAAACTTCATAGACATTCAGAATGTTACGGTAACTTCTCTTGCAAAGAAACTTTCAGCAACAACTCTACGAAACCCAGCTTCTCCAAAACTGCTTCCGGGAACAAACTACATTCTGTGGGCGGCCATTGTTGGCATACTTATTTTTCTAATTCTGATGGTTTTGTTTTTTGTACATCTTCCCGACTTTGTAAAAGGCTTTGCAGACTTCTGGGAAAAAATCGGATTTGTACGGAATGCAGGCGGCTCAAAGCGACAGATAAAAAAACTTCTTGCAAAAAAAGAAACAGATGCACAGTTTGCAGAAGAATGGCAGCACATAATGCGGCGTTACCTAGAATACAGATTTTCCGTAAAATTCAACTCCATTGCAACAAACAGAATATACGACACAATCAGAACAACCACTGGAGACCTTCTTTCTGCAGATAGGGACATTGCCGTAGAAGAAATGCACAGTCTGTTTATCCGCACAGATTACATTCGCTATGCTGGCGGTTCACTTGAAGGACAGAGCGCTGAATTTAGTCTAGGCGAAAAAAAGGAACTGGTAGAAAAAACTCTTTTGCTCATAGACGCTCTTGAAAAAGAGGAGGAATCTAAATGATTGGATTTCTGCACCCCTATGCATTCTGCTTTCTTCTTCTGATTCCCATTCTGTTTTTTCTAAGGGCAATAAATGTTTTTTCAAAACCAACTTTTCCACTTACCATAAGCGACTGGAACGGCTCAAAGTTTACATGGAAAAACGGAGCCATGTCGGCACTTTCGGGACTTGTAAAACTGCTTCTTACCCTTTCATATGCATGCATGGTTACAGCCCTTGCAGGACCGGTAGTGCATCATCAGGAAAAAATTTATACCTCTAGAGGAGCGGACATCCTCTTTGTCATTGACACAAGCCCTTCCATGGCTGCAAAGGATATAGGCAGAATGTCGCGCCTTAATATTGCCCAGTCCGCAATACACACAATCGTGGAGCAAAACGGCGGACAGCAGTTTGGTCTTGTTGCAATGGCAAAAGAAGCGGCTGTTGTGGTTCCTCCAACTCTTGATCAAGACACCTTCTTTAGAAGGATGGACTCTCTTGCTGTTGGCGAAATGGGTGACGGCACTGCAATAGGCACAGGACTAAGTTGCGCTATAATGCATCTGGAAAATTCTTCAGCACCAAAGAAAAGCATAGTACTCATCACTGACGGAGAAAACAATGCTGGTTCAGTACACCCCCACACAGCGGCTCGTCTTGCTCTTGAAAAAGGAATTACACTTTATGTTCTTGGCATTGGAACAAAGGGCACCGTTCAGATAGAATACTCAGATCCAAAAACAGGACAGCAGTATTCCGGATTTTTAAACTCCAACTACGACATAACGGCACTTGCACAAATTGCACAGGAGGCTGGAGGAAAATTCTTTAGCATAGAAAGCGTAAGTTCACTTTCACAGGCTCTTGCCTCGGTTGCAAAAAACGAAGCGATTGCACAGTCCTATCACCTGCGGAGCCACGATGTTCAGTACGCCCACTACTTTATTCTTGCCGCACTTTTTCTGCTTTTGGCAGCTTGGTTCATACGGCGAATTGTACTTATGGAGGTCTTATGAATTTTTCTATAGAACGACCTACAGTCTTATATCTTCTTGTCGCACTCATTCCCTTTGTGTTCTACTCGGTGGCAAAATACAGGCACTTTGTAAAGACCATGGGTGCAAAAAAGACAGCCCATGTTAAGAGAAGGTTTGCACTAAGACTTTCCTGCATTTCACTTTCCCTTGCCTCGCTCATAATTTCCTTTTCTGGAATTTCATGGGGAACAGTTTCTCTTCCCGTTCAAAAAAACGGCACTGCGGTTTCACTAGTGTTTGACATTTCCTACAGCATGACAGCCAACGATGCCCCAGGAGGCATGACTCGCCTTGAGTCTGCAAAGAGTTTTGCTCTGGAACTTTTAGACAGGATTCCAGGCGCAAGCGTTTCAGTGGTAATTGCAAAGGGTGACGGTTCGGTAATTGTTCCACTTACTGACGACAGGGAAACCGTAAAGGAAATGATTTCTGTTCTTTCTCCTGGCATGATGACTTCTGTGGGAACAAGTCTTGGTTCTGGCATAGAAACCGCCATAGCATCATTTCCAAGGCAGAGTCAATTTGCAGGACATGTATGGCTTTTTACTGACGGTGACGAAACAGACGCCTCTCTTTCACAAGCGCTTACAAATGCAGGTCGTTACGGTATTCCCGTTGCAATAATAGGATTTGGTTCTGAACGGGAATCTGAAGTTCTTGCAGGAGACGGAAGCACAAAAGTCCGCACAGCGTTAAGAAGTCAGGCCCTTGAAAAACTTGTGTCCCAGTCACACTCGGCACTTTATGTTGACGCCTCAGAAATGGGTTCCGCATATTTACTTTTAAGAACGCTTAATTCTGGAAATCAGGAAAGCGACACAAATGTTACTTACGAAATTCAAACAGTAGAACGGAGCTACATGTTCATTCTTCTTGCAATTCTGTTTTTTATTGCCTCCTACATTTTTTCGGAATTTACGCTGCCAAAGAAAGGACAACTTCTTCTTGCCGGGGTGGGTGCGGTCATTCTGCTTACGGGATGCTCTGAACGATTTGACGCAGGAAAGAGACTGCTTGAAGGCTCGGTTCAGTGGAACAGAAAAAACTATCCCAACGCAGTGGCACAGTATCTTATTGCAGGAGACATTGCTAGGGAATGCCAAGACGAAGAACTTGCAGACTACGCCCTTTTTGGTCTTGCCACAACCTACCTCATGCAGGACGAAAGCGAAGCGGCACTAAGGCGGTACGGAGCAATTTCTTCTGACGCATCGGACTCAATAAAGTTTGCAGTGCTTTACAATTCGGGAATCATTGCACATCAGAACGGAGACTACCAGAAGGCGGCCTCCTATTTTCGTGACGCATTACGCATAGACAGCACCAGCATAGACGCAAAAATCAACCTGGAACTTTCTCTGCAAAGTGCGGCAACACAGTCAAAATCTCAGGAACAGACGCTTACTCCAGTTTCGGAAAATTCAGAAAGCGAAGTACTTGAGCAGGCCTTGTATTCAGTCATACGGGAGAACGAACAGAAGCTATGGAAAAGCCAGCAGCAGTCCGTCCAAAGCACGGCAGCAGATTATTAAAATGCATTCTTGCCCTAGTCATTGCCATTCTTCCTGCATGCAGGGTCTGGGCGGAAAAAATTTCTCAAAGCTACATCAGCACGCTAGAATTTACGGCGCAGGACGGATACTTCTTTACCGACAGGGAATGCCTTTATTCTCTTGAAATAAGAGGAGTCACTCCCGACGAAGTACAGGTTTTCTTTGACACCACCACAGAAGGAGTTCAGTTTGTTTCGGCAAAAAAAGCAGACTCCATTGGAGGAACTCAGCTTCAGGTTAGGGTGCAGTTTACAAGGCCGGGAACATACACTCTGCCTCCAGTTTATGTGCGCATTCAGCAGAGGGAATACAGCATACCCTTTGCACGTGTTACAGTATATCAGAATCCCCAAACTGTAATGCCGGAACTTTCAGTTGTGTTTTCAAATCCAAAGTTTAACACGGCGGATTCCGTAATTGTAGCGGAAGAAGGAGAAAAGCTGGACTTTACCATTTACATAAAATACGCCATTCAGATTGTAGGCTTTACATGGGAAATTCCCCAGGACTCTCTTTTTGAAGAACTTAGGGAATACGAAATAACTCAGGGTAAGACCAGAGGTACAGAATTTTCTCCAGACGCAATTCCTGTCGCCACATTCAGATGGCAGCCCCTTGTGCAGGGAACATACACTCTTCCAAAAATTCTACTTAAGGCCACAGCATACAACGGGTCGCGCACAGACCTTATGGCTCCACCCTACCAGTTTACAATTCTTCCCCAGGCAGAAGAAGAAAGCGAAGCCACTGCTACAAAAAAAGAAAGCGTGTTTGCATACGCATTTGCACCTCCCCCGGTAGCAGAAGAGGAAGAGCCTTTAAACATAGACATGACGCCCGAGGAGTATCAGACGCTGCTGGAGTTAAGGCGCAGTGAACGGCACTCTTTTCCTCTTTCTGACACTGCAAAGGAACGGAGGGCTATGGAAGAAAAATTCAATCTTGTTTCAAACAGGGCAGAACCAAGCATTCCTCTTTTTGTAATTCTTGTTTCGGTTACGGCTCTGATGATTCTGCTGGCAGTTTTGTTTTTTGCATTTAGGCACATTCCCCTTGGAGCCATTTTTGTCTCTCTTGCACTTTTAAGTGGAGCGGCTACGGCTACAACTGCAATCTACATTGCGGAACCGACAGCCCTCTTTAAAGGGGGAGAATTATGCAGCATTCCAGAACAGCAGGTTTCTACTGGAGTACTTGTAAGGGCAGGTTCAAGAGTGGCAGTAAGGCAGTCGGCAGGAGGATGGGTTTACATTCAGTACAAGGAACTTAAGGGCTGGGTTAGAGAGAGCGACATTGATTATGTAAGGTAAGGCTATGGCAGATTTTGGCGACATTCTTTCCCAGTGGGAAGGCATACAGAAAAGCAGCAACGGAAAAAAAACTCAGGCAAAGGGAAGTGGCAAAAAAAAGAACGCATCCTTTATGGACGAAGAAAAAATTCCTCTTCCGACAAAAGAAGACTCTTCCCAGACCATGACTGCATGGCTTAACATGTACGGAGTGGTTGACAAGGACGCCATTGTAGAAAAATCTCAAAGGGAAAAGCTTTTAAACAACAGAGAATATCTTTACGCCATGAAGCCAGAAAAAGTAATTGACCTTCACGGCTACACTAGAGACGAAGCCTGGAACAGACTGGAAGCATTTGTAGGCGACTGTTACCGCAGAGGAATAAAGAAAATACTCATCATACACGGAAAGGGAAACCACAGTCACGGAACAAATCCCGTACTAGGCGACATGGTAAAAACCTTCATAGAAAAAGATTCGCGGCTAGGCTCTTCTGGTCACCCAGACAGAAACAACGGCGGAAGCGGGGCTACATGGGTAATCCTTAAAAACCCATCCTAAGTTCATGCATTTTTACCGGACTTATTGCATAAATATGCAAAAATTACCTTAAATCTCATTGACAATTGCAAAATAATATACAATACTGACCTTATTATGATTGAACCTTTGGCAAAAGAACTGAACGACATTTTAGACGGAACCACTCCTGGCGAACTTCTTTCCGATGTGGGAAGAAGATTATACTTTCCTAAGGGAATCATTGCCCAAAGCGCAGAAGCAAAACAACTGGGCAAAACTGCAAACGGCACAATAGGCATGACTGTAATAAACGGAACTCCAGCGGTGCTGCCATCTGTACAGCGCATTGTACCCGGCATGTCTCCTCGTGAACTTGTTGCATACGCTCCTACCGCAGGAAACCCCGACCTTCGCGCAATCTGGAAGGAAAACATCATCAGAAAAAATCCCCTTTTAAAGGGCAAGAGCATTTCACTTCCAGTTCTTGTACCCGGACTTACGGCAGGCATTTCCTACATGTCAGACCTTTTCCTTGACGAAACTAAACCCCTTGTTGCAGCAGACCCCTCTTGGGACAATTATGTTCTTATTGCATCAGCAAGGCGCAACGCAGGATTCATTCAGTTTCCCATGTTTAAAGACGGTGCCTTTAACATTGCAGGATTTGAAGAAACCCTTACTCGGCAGGCGCAAAAAGACGGTTCAGTAAGGGTTCTTCTTAACTTTCCACAGAATCCTTCGGGATACAGTCCCACAGTTGAAGAAGCAAAAAAAATAGTAAGCATAATAAAGAAACTTGCAGACGAAGGCAAAAAGGTAATCGTATGGGACGATGACGCCTACTTTGGACTTAACTACGAAAAAGATGTTGAGCCTCAGTCGCTCTTTGCCTACTTGGCAGACTTAAGCCCAAATGTTCTTGCAATAAAAATTGACGGACCTACAAAGGAAGACTTTGCTTGGGGATTCCGTGCTGGATTCATTACTTTTGGATGCAAGGGGCTTACCGATGCACAGTACGACGCACTTGTAAAAAAACTCATGGGTGCAATCCGCTCTTCAGTTTCATGTGCCTCAACTCCGCCACAGTCTCTTTTGCTTAAGGCCTTTAACGATCCCAATGTGGAAAACGAAAAGGCTGAATTCAGAAAGGTTCTTGAAAAGAGGTACAATGCAGTTAAGCAGTTTACCCAGAGCCACACCAGTAGCGAACTGGAAGTGCTTCCCTTCAACTCAGGATACTTCATGTCATTCCACACAAAGACAGTTGATGCAGAAGTCCTTCGCCAGACATTGCTAAAAGACAGAGGAATTGGTACAATAGCAATAGACGCCCACACTCTGCGCGTTGCATTCAGCAGTCTTGAAGAGGATTTAATTGCTACAGTATACCAGGCCATTTACGATGTTGCGGAAGAACTTTCGCACTAGGATTTTAAAAACACTGTTCCTTGCGGGAATCTGCCTTGTGGCATTAAGCTCATGCAGTTCCCGTAAGGACGAACCCCTTGTAATCTGGACCAACAACAAGGAATTTGCTCTTTACATAGAACACTACAACGCTACCCACACAAATTCAAAAGCCATACTGGTCTACAAGGAAGAACCCTCCCGTTCACTTCCTCCAGCAAAAGACGAACCTACGCCAGACTTGGTCATTGGCTCTTGGCTTAAAAACTCCACCACGCGAAAGTATTTTTCACCTTTGGACTATCTGTTTCAAGAAAACGGACTTAACCGCTCAATCTTTTATGAACAGATTATTGACTACGGCGTAATCAACGAAAAGCAGTACATTATTCCCATCAGCTTTAACACTCCCATGATTGCCTACGACGCAAGGCAGGACGGAAACTTACCAGCAAAAAAAACAATCAACCTTGAGCAGATAAAGCAGGCCGCAATTTCATTTAACACTTTGGACAAGTCGCAGAACTACACTGCAATGGGATTTGCGCCCATCTGGGATGCCGACTTTCTGTATTTTGTTTCCAAGGTGATGGGGGCCTCTTACCGCGAAAAGGGAACCAATTTCTCTTGGAACGAAAACGCAATGGCAAACACTGTTGCATACCTTAAAAAATGGACTCAGGACGCAAACAGGGACACCACAACAGAACAGAACTTTAACTTTAAGTATCTTCCCATGCCAGAATACAAGCAGGTTATGTCGGGACGCTGCCTCTTTGCCTACATGACCAGCCGAGACTTTTTTACCCTGCTCCCCTCCCAGTCCCAGCCGCTAGGCTTTAAGTGGATAGAGCAGAACGGTTCCCTTGCAATAGAAGACTCCATTATTTCAGTGGGACTTTACAAGCACGCTAAACACACTAAACAGGCAGAACAGTTTTTAAGCTGGTTCTTTACAGAGCAGACTCAGATTGAACTTTTGGATCTTCAGGAACAATTGAAGCTTGACACAAGAATCTTCGGCATTGCATCAGGATTTTCTTCCATCATTCAGGTAAACGAAAAAAGCTACACCAGCCACTATCCCCAGCTTTTGGGCGCCCTGCCAGATGCAAAGACACTTACCCTTCCAAATATTCTGCCCTACAGATGGCAGAGCCTTAAGGAGCAGGTAATAGTTCCATATCTGGAAGAAAGCATCAACACAGACAGCACAAAGACTCCAGCCACCCTTGAAGACCGCATAGCCGACTGGGGAAAACAGTTCTTCTAAACTTTTTCCGTAACCTTGCCGATATGTATAGTACAGGGGCAAGATTATGGTTTCAAACAGCATTAATTTGAACGCATCATCTTACAGCAATCTCTTTGGAAGCGGAACAGGAGCACTTTATGTTCCAGTAACTCCCAGTGCAGTAATGTATGCTCAGTTTGACCACATACACGGCATTGCAGCTCCAGCCGGAGAAAACGGAGTTTCTGTAAACAGGATTTCAATTCTTAACGCACTTATAGAGCAGCTTGTTTCAATGAAGGCAAAAGACCTTCCCGATGCAGAAAGCATACAGGAACTTTCAGCCACCCAGCAGGATTCTTTAATTCAGGAATATCAAAGACAGATTCAAGAATCAATAGCCCAATCCCAGGCACAGGGTCTCTACGGATTTGCAGGACTCATGCCGGAATCAGGCAGTTTATTCAGTATTGTAGCCTAAAAATTTAACACCGTTCTATGCCCACAAAAGCCACAGAACTCCAGCCGCAACAGCAGTAGTAATCAGCGTAAAGGGAACTCCAACTTTAAGCCAACCGCTAAACTTCATTGGGTATCCCTCCTTCTTAAGGATTCCCATGGAAACAATGTTTGCACTTGCGCCAAAGGGTGTAAGATTTCCGCCCAAACATGAACCAACCAAAAGAGCAAACATGTAAAGTTCTTCTCGCACTCCAATAGCATCTGCCATGCCTGCCGCAACAGGAAGCATTGCAATAATGTAGGGCACATTGTCAACAAATCCGCTTATGATAATTGACACAACAAGGATGATGAAGAATCCTGCTACACGAGAACCGCCTGTAATGTTTGCAAGGAAAGCAGCAAAATCGTTTAAAAGTCCTGTCTCCCGGATTGCACCAATGACAACAAAAATTCCAATCAAGAAGAAAATTGTTTCCCAGTCAAGTTCCTTTGCAAGTTGGACTGTTTCTGCCCCACTCTTATGCTGAATAAACCTGTACCACAAAAGTCCGATTATTCCCAAGGCAAGAACAAATGTTCCGCTCAGGTATTCAAAACTGGTGTGAACAAAAGAAATCCCTGCAAGACCAAAAATCATTCCAAGAAGAAGGGCAAGGGGGAACCATGAAACTACAGGCTCTGTGTTAACTTCTATTTTATTTTTTCCTGCCTTTGCAAAAAAGAAGTAGAAGAAGACGCATCCTGCAAGCATTCCAGACTGAATGATAAAGAAAATTGAAAGGCGTCCGTCATGTACAAAGAAGTCGTTAAAGTTGTAGTTAGCAAAACTGGCAAAAATCATTGAAGGCGGATCTCCAACCAAAGTGGCAGTTCCTTCAAGGTTGCTCATAACGGCAAGACCAATCAAAAAGAATGTGGGATTAAGTTTAAGTTTTTTGCAGAGAGCAAGGGCAATGGGTGTCATAACAAGAACTGTTGCAACATTTTCTACAAAGATGGAAATTATTCCCGTCATGGCAAGAATTGCAACAATGGCTATTCCAGTATTTTTTGTGTGGTTTACAATAGAATCTGCTATACGGGCTGGAACTTTTGAATAGATAAAGAGGGCTGCTATAATCATGCTACCAAGATAAATCATCAGAACATTCCAGTTGATTATGTCCTGAACTGCATGCAGTGGAGCATAAAGTCTTGCAGGAGCATCTCCGCTTAAGGCAAGAATGTCTTCTGGCAGACGGAAAACCTCATCGGGAAAGAACATGGCAAGAATTACTACTATAACTGCCGCAATGCTTGTAAACCAAACTTTTTTATTCTGAAAAGCGATTACAAGTGCATACATTAAAACCGCTATAGCAAGCACAATCCATTTTAACTGATTCATATTTTAACCTCTTAATTAGGATACAAAATTAAAAGCACTTCTGTCAAGAAAAATACCTTGCAGTAAGAGCTTCTGCAAAAACTTCCGCCTTGCGAAAAGTCTGAATCATAAGGGGGGCAAAAAGCGGAACGAGCATCTTTAGTTTTCCAAATCCCTTTGCGGAACCAAAGGCACCCCTTATAATCTGCGTCTTTATTATACTTACGGCTTCATCCATTAAAAGCGGAATAAACCTGAATATGATGCCCACCACAAGAACTGCATAGCGAACAGGAATCTTTATGAGCGAAAGGGGAAATAAAAGCCCCGCAAGTCCGTCCATGATTGCCCTCTCGTCCGTAGTAAAAATAAAAACTCCCATGCAGATAATGCAGGAAAAAATTCTAAGCAGAGAACAAGCACAAAGCATAATTTTTGAAGGAGTTACCATAAACCATCTTGCGTCAATGTAGCGTATCTCATTAGCCTGAGCAGGAAAGAAGACAAGTTGAAAGACCACAATAAGCAGTAGCCATGGGAAAATTTTTACCACAGCCTTAAGAGGCTTTAAAAGCGAATAGCGAGCAAGAAGTGCGTACAGTATGTTTGCACCAAGCATAATTGCACAGGGAATTATGTTTTTAAATACAAGGGTTGCCGAAAAAAGAGCAAGAAAGACAATATATTTTAAAACAGGAGGAAGCATGCTTACCGGCGACTTTGGAATTTTAGGAGGAGACATAAAGATTCTTTCTGTCTTACGGATTCCTTCAATTGTTGCGGCGTTTTTTTCAGTTACGCATTCCGTAAGTTTCTCTGGCACAGAAATTTTTCTCTGAGGATTTTTTGTAAGACTGTCCCAGGAAAGTTCTTCATCTGCAAAGACTGCTTCTTCTCTTCTGTGGGTGCTAAACAAAACCGTCTTGCCACTGGAAGCAAGATTACGAAGCAACATGAGCACGCTCTTGCGCGAAAAGGAATCAAGGGCTGCAGTGGGTTCGTCAAAAAGATAGACATCTCCCTCAAGGGCAAGAATTCCTGCAATAGAAACCTTGCGCTGTTCACCGCCACTTAAACGGAATGTCTCTCTGTCTGCAAAGTCTGCAAAGGGAACTCCTGCCGCATCCATGGCATTCTTTACTCTTGCCTTAAGTTCTTTTCCAACAAGCCCCTGAGTGCGCGGACCAAATGCAACATCATCTGCGGCAAACTGCTCAAAGAGGGCGGCCTCGCTGTCCTGCAGAGAAAGAAGAGGTTTGGAAGAAGCATATACCTTACCCTGCTCAGGCTTTAAAAGTCCTGCAAGGCATTCCAGCATGGTAGATTTTCCGCATCCGCTAGGTCCAGTAATTGCAGTAAGGCTTCCTTTTTTTAGTGCAAAGGAAACATCCTTAAACACGGCCCTGTCTTCGTAAGAAAAAGAAAGTCCGTCCACAACAAGGGAATAAGGTTCATCAGTTTTAGGCCGAAAGTTTTTTTTATGTTCGTAAAGTTCAGTGTCAGGAGCAAACACAGAGTCAACAAGATTTGTGTCGGAGGCAAAGTCTTTTGAACTTCCGTCAAAGACAAGTTTTCCTTCTGCAAGAACAAGCACCCGTTCTGCGTTAAAGGCTTCGTCTTTGTCGTGAGTAACATGAATTACGCTGTTACCCTTTTTGTTCCACTGGCTTATGAATGCAATCACATCGTGTCTGGTAGAAGGATCAAGCATTGCCGTTGTTTCGTCAAGAATAAGAAGGTCAGGAAAAAGAGCAAGAATTCCTGCAAGGGCAAGTCGTTGGATCTGACCTAAAGAAAGTTCCGCTGTTCTTGAAAAAGCCCTATCTGCCAGATCCACCACCGAAAGACATTCCATTGTTCTAAGTTCGGTTTCTCCTTTTGAAAGGTGAAGATTCTGGGGACCAAATGCTGTGTCACGCTCCACAACACCTGCAACAATCTGTTCCTTGGGATGCTGGAAGACAATGCCTGGAAGCTGTTCGGGAGATCGGGTAACGCTTCCTTCCGTAGGGTCAAGAAATCCTGCCAAAAGACGAGAAAGCGTACTCTTACCTGAACCGTTTGCACCAACTACGGCAACATAGTCGCCTTTCTTTATGCAAAAGCTCACACCGCTAAGGGCATTTTTTTCTGACTGCGGATATTTAAAAGAAACTCCGCTCAGTTCAATCACATCTTCCATAGATGAGTGCATACTACACTTTTTTTGCATTTTCTGCTACAATACAAATTATGGTAATAGCTTCTATTGATTTAAAAGACGGACATGTAGTTCAGTTAAAAAACGGAAAGGAATTAGTTCTTCAGCGTGATGATGCGGATGCACTTATTGCAGACTTTAACACTTACGGCGAAGTTGCAATAATCGATTTGGATGCGGCACTGCGCAATACAGACGCAAAGGGAAACACAGCCAACACTGCGCTTTTAAAGTCACTTCTTAGAAAAGGAAATGTTCGCGTAGGAGGCGGAATCCGTGATGTAAAAAAGGCACGAGAACTTATTTCTTTAGGTGCAGAAAAAGTCATCATTGGTTCTGCAGCATGGAATGCAGACCGAAAAGAGGGAGACCCCATACTTAACACAGCTTTTCTTACAGAACTTGCAAATGCAATCGGAAAGCAAAGGATTATAATTTCTGTAGACGCTATAAACGGAAACATTGCGGTAAAGGGCTGGACAGAAACAGCAGGAATTCCGTTGATTGAAGGTGCAAAGGAAGCAGAAAAATATGCAAGCGAACTTCTGTTTACATGTGTAGAAAAAGAAGGATGTATGCAGGGAACAGACATGTCTCTGGTAAAGAAACTGAGGGAATCGGTTTCGTGCAGAGTTGTTGCAGCCGGAGGAGTTAACTCCCTTGAGCAGATTGTGGAACTTGAAAAGATGGGATGCGATGTTCAGCTGGGAATGGCGCTTTACACAGGTGCGGTTTCACTTAAAGACTCCTTTGTAAACTGTCTGGACTGGGAAAAGACTGGAGGAATGGTTCCCGTAATTGCACAAAGCACTCACGGAGAAGTTCTTATGATGGGTTACGCAAACCGTGATGCGTTTGAAAAAACTTTTGAAACAAAAAAGCTCACCTTCTTTAGCAGGACACGGAACAAACTCTGGACAAAAGGCGAAACAAGCGGACACTTTCTTGAGGTGGTAAAGTTAAGGGCCGACTGCGACAGAGATACGGTTCTTGCAACAGTAGTTCCCAACGGAGGAGCATGCCACACAGGAAGTTGGACCTGCTTTGGTTCTGCACCAGACGAAAAAAGTTCCATGGAACGCCTTTACCAGACTATTGCCGAACGCTTTGCAAATCCTAAGCCTGGAAGCTACACTGCCACCCTTAACGACAAGCGAGTCCGCGAAAAGGTTATGGAAGAAGCAGAAGAACTTACCGACGAAGCCGAAACTAAAGAAGATGTAATCTGGGAAGCCGCCGACCTACTCTACTTCGTAAGTGTGCTTATGTTCAAGGAAGGCGTTACCTGGCAAGATGTTTACGACGAGTTAGATAAGAGGCACAAGGCCAAGTAATAAGCCCTTATTGTGCCAAGTGCGTTTTTCTGCTATAATTTCTTCCATGATAAAGATTCAGAAAGCGGAAGAAATTGAAGACGACTTTTTTAACGGACGCAACTTCGGACCAAGCATAGACACTGTGCGCCAAGTGCTTGAAGAAGTGCGTCTTAAGAAGGATGAGGCTCTAAGGGTCTACGGGAAAAAATTCGACAACTCAACTCTTACACATTTTGAAATCTCTCATGCCGATTTGGAAAATGCCGCAAAAAAAATGCAGGCCACTAATCCAAAACTTTATGACGCACTTTGCTACTCACGAGATCTTGCCCTGCGCTTTGCAAAAAAACAGAGGGAATCTTTTGACTCTTTTGAAATAGAACTTGAACCGGGACTTTTTACAGGACAGAAAAACATTCCTGTAGACAGGGCCGGCGTTTATGTTCCTGCAGGAAGATTTCCACTTCTTTCTTCAGTAGTTATGACTGTTACTCCGGCAGTGGCGGCTGGCGTAAAGGAAATAATACTCTGCACTCCTCCCCGTCCCAATCCAAACTCTGACGAACCTTACGCTGACGAAAACATTATGGCAGCGGCATACATTTGCGGAGTTACAAGAGCCTTTGCAGTGGGTGGTGCTCAGGCAATAGCGGCAATGGCATTCGGTACAGAATCAATTCCCCAGACTGATGTTATTGTTGGGCCGGGAAACAAATATGTCGCAGAGGCAAAGAAACTTGTCTACGGCACAGTTGGAATCGACATGATTGCAGGCCCCACAGAAGTATTCATCATTGCAGACAAAAGCGCAAATCCTGAGTGGGTAGCGGCAGACCTTCTGGCTCAGGCGGAACACGACATTGTAGCACAACCAGTTCTTGCCACTCCCGACGAAAATCTTGCACAGGCTGTAGCAAAAGAAATAGAAAAACAGCTTGAAGTTCTTCCTACACGAGAAATTGCAGGACAAAGCATTGCAAACTACGGAAGAATCATCATAACAAAAGACCTAGACCAAGCAGCACAAATTGCAAACAGAAAAGCACCTGAACATCTGGAACTTGCACTTGACGAAGGTGCAGACCGTGATCGCCTTGTGCAGTCCGTTCACAATTACGGCTCTCTCTTTATAGGTCACGGAGCGGCAGAAGTGTTTGGAGACTATGCCGCAGGTTTAAATCACACGCTGCCAACTTCTGGAAGCGCTCGCTTTACAGGCGGACTTTCTGTAAGGGTGTTTTTAAAGACAGTTACTACACTGCGCACTGTTACGGGAAGCAAGGGGTCAGAGGCTTCTGCTCAGGCGGCAGGTGCATTAGGAGATGCAGAAGGCCTTGCAGGTCACGCAAAGGCCGCAAGGCTTAGGCTTGCAGACAGATAGGAACTTTACGGTTTACAGGAGTTTTTTATGTTAAAGATATACAAACTTGGTGAAGAAATTCTGCGAGAAAAATGTAGTGAAGTTTTGCCAGAAGAAATAAACGAAGAATTCCGCATGCTTCTTAACGAAATGTTTGAGACAATGGATGAGGCTAACGGAGTTGGTCTTGCCGCTCCTCAGGTGGGAATTGCAAAGCGCTTTTTTGTTGCAACAGCCGACGATGATGTACGCAGGGTTTTTATCAATCCAATAATAACAAAAACTTCCTCGGAACTTTCTGACTACGAAGAGGGATGCCTTTCCATTCCCGGTGTTTACGAAAATATAACCAGACCTGCAAAGGTGTCTGTTTCTGCACTGGACGAACATGGAAAAACCTTTACTCTTGATGCGGACGGTCTTTTGGCAAGAATCATTCAGCATGAAAACGACCATCTTGACGGAGTGCTTTATATAGACCGCGGAGACGAAGACTTCAAGGCTCAGACAGAAGAAAAATTCAAAAAGCGAGCACAGAATGCGGCACTTAAGGCTGCAAAGAAGGCAGCAAAAAAGGCTAGCATTGAAGCAAAAATTAAGGCGAAGAATCAGAAGAAGGCATAAATGTTACGGGTAGTGTTCGGAGGAAGCCCCATGGCTTCTGCAAATGCATTGGAACTCATTTTAAAGGACAGCGCAATGTCTGCCTCGGTTCCCAATACCCACTACAAAATCGTAGGCGTGCTTACAAATCCCCCCTCGGCAAAGGGACGACACAAAGATTTAATTCCCACAGAAGTTGAGCAGTATGTAAGAATCTGGAACGAAGCCCGAGGAGACGACATTAAAGTCTTTAATTCTGAGCACATAAAGGCAGAAGAAAGGGAACAGATTGCATCGGTCAATCCCGACATTTTTGTTTGCTTTGCTTACGGACACATTCTTGGTCCAAAGTTTTTTTCTCTGTTCAGATTTGGAGGAATAAACCTTCACCCTTCGCTGCTTCCAAAGTATCGGGGCGCAACTCCTGTAAACGCCGCAATTCTGAATCAGGATAAGGAAACTGGATTTAGCCTGCAAAAGATGGCTCTAGGCATGGACGAAGGTGATGTACTCTATCAGCAGAAAATCACCCTAACCGGAAGCGAAACAGCAGAAACGCTTTTAAACTTTTCCGCACTTCACGGAGGAATTGCAATTACAAACATTCTACGCAGCATTGCAAAAGAAGACAGGTTGCCAAATGCATTTCCTCAGGAAGGCGAGGCTTCTTACTGCACCATAATAAAAAAGGAAGACGGAAAAATCAACTGGACTAAATCAGCAGAAGAAATAGACGCACAAATAAGGGCTTACACTCCCTGGCCCCAGTGTTATACCATGAGTGCAGGTCAGCAGCTTAAAATTCTTAAGGCGGGTGCTGCAACAAAAATAGCCATTCAGGACAACACTGTTCCCAAAAACACATCGGCTGTTCCCGGCACAGTTCTGGACTACAACAAACAGAGGGGCATACTGATTCAGACAGGAAACGGAGTTTTAATTGTTACGGAACTTCAGCTTCAGGCAAAAAAAGCCATGGACTATAAATCATTCATGAACGGCGTACGAAATTTTATCGGTTCCGTTCTAGAATAAATGCAAATAAAATGATAGGGTTATAAACATGAAGAACAAGAGTTTGGACAAAGTAAGAATTGAATGCGAAAAACAGGTTGACGGTTTAAGAAACGGAGGCGCACCTCTTTTAGTTACAATCATACTCACTTTCCTTGTGATGATTGCAGTTTGCCTTGGTGTATTTTTTGCCTCTGTACAGGGAAGCGAGCAGGTTATGGTTCCCAATGTTGTGGGTAAGGATTTAACCACAGCCCTTCTTCAGCTTCAGGACCGCGAACTGTATCCCAAGATTCAGCTTAAGTATTCTGATTTGCCAGGCCAGGAAGGAACTATTCTTGAGCAGGACCCAAAAGACGGAGCCATTGTAAAGGCTTACCAGAGGGTTACCCTTACTGTAAACCGCGGCGTAATGCAGGACAGAATGGAAGACTACACGGGAAGCGACATTACAGAAGTACGCACTAGACTGCAGCTTTTGTTCAGTAGTAAGAATTCCATGGTGACTGTTGCCTCTCCTGTATATGCAAAAAATTCTGCGGCGGCAGGAACAATTCTTGCCCAGTATCCAGAAGAAGGAACAATGCTTACCACTCCCACAGTCATCCGATTTGTAGTAAGTGCAGGTGACCAGACAGAGACGGTTGAAGTGCCATCCCTTACAGACCTTACCATAAATCAGGTTTTGCGCCAGATGGAAACTTCAAAAGTTGTATTTGACTTTACATCACACATTGCGTCAGACAGCGAAAAGGCAGGAACCATAACAAAACAGCAGAAGACGGCTTCTGAAGTTGAAGCATTTACTCGCATAAGCGCAGACCTTGCAGTGGCTGAACCAAAAGAAACGGACACCTCTGTAACAGGAATCTTTAGTTACGATGCACCAGAGTACCCCTATGCTGTTCCAATGCAGTTGGACTCACGGGACGAAAACGGAAACACAACAGTTCTCGTGCAGTTTGCCCATCCCGGAAACACCGTAACAGTTCCCTATTCCGTAAGCAAAAATTCAACGCTCATACTTTCAATTTTGGGCGAAGAAAAATACAGGATGTTGATCCAGTAAGGCTTACCTTATAATCTGAACCGTGCCGTCAGCATGTGCGACAAAGGCAACAGGCCTAAGCTTTGTAAAAAAGCCGCACTCGACGACACCGGTTATCGTGTTTATCTTATCTTCCATTTCGGCAGGATTAACGGCAGAAGACCACAGGCAGTCAAGAATCATGTTACCGTTATCTGTAATGACAGGACCAGCCTTTCTTACTCCTTCGCGAAGAGTACATTTTGCTCCCAGTCTGTCCAACTCACGAATTACGCTTACCCTTGCCTCTGCAATAATTTCTACAGGGAGGGGGAACTTTGTTCCGTGGGAAGAAACAGCCTTTGACTCGTCAGCAACAATCGCATAGGCCTTTGAGTTGTATGCAGTAATTTTTTCACGCAGAAGAGCCGCTCCGCCACCCTTTATAAGAGAGTTGTCAGGACCAATTTCGTCCGCTCCGTCAACAGTCAAATCCAAAAAGCCGCCAATGGCACCGTCGTTAAGAGTGTAGACAGGAATGCGCAGTTCTTCGCAGGCAAGCGTTGTCTGAAAACTGGTAGAAACAGCTTTAATGTTCTGTAGTGTTCCATCGGCAATCCGTTCGGCAAGTCTTTTAACGGCAGGCATGGCTGTTGAACCAGTACCCAGACCAATTTTCATTCCGCTAAAAATTGCACCTTCCTTAATAAGGGTGTCAATTGCCGTTGTTGCGGCCAGAACCTTCTGTTCGTTCGTTGTAATCATTGTAGTCAACTCCTGTAAACAAGGCAAATTGTTCCCAGCCTTGGTATTTCAACATTTCATAACCGTTGCAGACCTTGCATCCCGCCTGAAACGCACGGGACATAATTGGCGTAGTTTCGGGTACATACACAATATCAAACAGTTTTTCTTTTCCTGTAAAATCATAAAAGTAAAGCGGATCATTGGTTTCGTCAGAAGGAGCATTAGAATTCATTCCAATTGATGTAGTCTGAATGATTATGTCGCTGTACTTCTTTAGCATTCTGGTTGCATCTGGCGTAAGTGGATAATGCCTGAATCCGTATTTGTCTGCAAGAGAACGGGCTTTTGTAAGCGTACGGTTAAACACGCAGGCGTCACCATGGAGTTTTTTTACAGCATAGGCAATGGCATGAGCCGCTCCTCCCGCACCGATTATTGCAACCTTTTTTCCGCGAAGATTTTTTAATCCGGTAAACTCAAGAAGTGCTCTAGAAAAACCTGACCAGTCAGTATTAAATCCGTACCAGCTGCCGTCACGCTCAACCACGGTATTGCAGGCTCCAATCTGTTCCACATGCTCGTCAACAGAATCAAGATAGCCTAGAACACTTTCCTTGTGGGGAATGGTTACAGAAAATCCCTTTACATTAAGCTGTCTTGCCAGTGAAAAGACATCACCAACTTTTTCGGCACGAAGGGGAATGTAAACAGAATTCATTTTGTGGGCAAGATATGCAGTGTTGTGAAGCATGGGACTAGAAGTTGCCGCAAGAGGCCATCCTGTTATTCCGTAAACAGAAGTGTCATTGTCTATAGACTTAAAGTGATACACTTCGTTCATTGTGGAAGGATCAAGATGAGAAAGCAGGTTAACATTCTGCGCCATTTCTGCAGCGCTTGTAAAGGTAAGATAGTTCTTTAACTTTGCAGATAGAATTCTGGAAGGAACACCAAGAGGTCCCATTGCAATCAGTATGTGGTCTGAATCGTTAAGCTGCTGTGCTTCTTCAAACAGCCGGGTAACATCAGAAAGCGTATTAGGCATGAACGCAATTTTTGGAATTTCGTAAGCAGTGGTTTTTAGCGAACGGAGTTTTTCTGCAATGTTTGTTACAGGACCGTCCATCTTATGAAGACTTCTAATTATTCTGGTACCAAAGGCAAGGGCAACATCCTGCAAAGATGGAATACGGAAGTCTTCTTCAAAGTCCACATAGTTAAAAATTTTTGCATTATCTTCGCCAGCAAAAGAAAGTGCTCTGGCAAAAAGAACAGTTCTTGCTGCCTCACCTTCTTTGAACTGACCACCATCAACTTGTCGACGAAGAGTAAGAATGCATGGAAGATTTATCATGCTAGGAAACCTTCGCAAAAGAAGACGCTCATCGTCATCCAAAAAGTCAGCACGAAGTTCAACCATATCAACGGAAGAACGGTACTTGTTTACGAGGGATAAATCTTCGGCAAGGGTCTTACCTGTAAGCGTAAGGCATATCAGTGGTCTTTCCATACAGGAACATCATACACATTTGGAAAAAAAAATTCAATTAAAATCCAAAGGCTGCCTTACCCGTTTTATTTTTCGGATTGCACCTACAGGGATTTCCAGTTTTCTTTCAGATTCAAGCATGATCACAAGCTTTGCTTCCGAAGTCTTTTTGTCCGTTACTTCAAGGGGAGTTCCCTTTACAGGGGGAACATTTTCTTCCATGGTAACTTCCACCATGTCGCGCTCAGAAATGGCAGTGTCTATAATATGCATCTTACCTGAATAGTCCATACCTTCGGCTTCACGGCGTTCAAAGCGCACATAGTCAGGATCTAGCTGGGCATCGCTTACAATTACCCTAAGGTTAATTCTTTCTTCAAGGACTTCTTTTTGATCCGCACTCAGTTCTGCTGTAGAAAGTTTCTTTAGCAGAAAGTCAAGAAGTTCCTGCTGTCTTGGCAAAGTGTCGACTGTCTTTGTATTATCCCAAGTGTCAAAAAGTTTTTCGACATCCCTAAGAAGAGGAAAGGAAAGCTGACGCTGACGCTCACCGGCAAACTGTCTTATTTTTCTTTCTGCAAGACCTGCAGTTTCAAGAGCAAGAGACGCCTCTTCATCAGAAGCAAAATCTAGAACAAAAACTGATTCAGAAAGTTCCTGCACCACATGCTTTTTTATCTCGGGAGAATTTAAAAATACGGCACGCATCTTGTCAGAAACCTTTACGACATAACCTTTGTAAATTGCAACAGAGTTAAATGAGGAATACCACTCTTCAAGACTTACGGCAACAGACTGAGGCACAGGATAACGGCAACACTTTGAAAGAAGTTCAAAAATTGTTTTATCTGTCTGACCAAGGCTGAATGCACGGAATGCAGAATGTCTGTCAAGCTGATAAGATGATGCAACATCAAACTGAACAAGAGAAACAAACTGAATAAAGGGAATAAGGCTAAGCAGAGAGGCCCCCGAAAGGACAGTTACTGTTCCTGCCGCATCAAGTTCAACAACTGGCTGCCCCTCTTCTTCCTTAGCAGAAAACTCTTCCGCTACTCCGAAAACTTCCTCTCCTTCAGAATTAGTTCCCAAAAGTTCAAACAGTCCAATCTGAATGCAGGAGGCAATGCAGGATCTTAAACTGGAAACAGAAGCCTGTGCACCACTGTTTTTTAGCATAAGAGCAAACCGTCCCTGTGACCTTGCACCACCATTTTTTTCTTGAGCAAGAAAGGCAAGCTGCACAAGAGAATTTTCTGTAAGCCCTGACTTTGGAACAGAAAGCAGTACGCTAAGAATGTTTTTTGCAAGCTGAGGAAGTTCCATGTATGAAGCATAGCCTGAGCCAGCCGCACATATATAAGACAGGCGGAATGAAGAAGGAAGAGAGGCAAACTGCTTTAACCGATCCCAATTTATTTCTACACTTTTTTCGGACTGAGTAAAAATTCCAAGGACTACAAAAGCATTGCACAAAACCTGAAGTCCTCGCTGCTCACCTGATGAATATAGAAACATAAAGTCGTTAAGGGTTTTTCTTTTAAATGTACCATCATTCTTGCAGCAGTCAGGGTGAGAAGAAACATAGTTTACAAATGACGCCACAAGAGAATCTGTAGGAAAGGGAAAACGCCTTGCCTCTGAAGAAAGTGTCTCGCCAGTTTTAAACAGACGCTCAGGCCCTGTCACAGAAAAAAGCTCATCATCCAAAAGAGGATTTGTATCAAAGACCGTTTTTTCGTTACGCACGGTCGTGTAAAGTACAAGACGGTCTTTTAAGTTGCAAAGTCTTTCGTTAAGTGAAAGCGCAATTTTATCACCGCTAAAAAATTCCCTAAGGCACTCTTCTGTAGGTTCCTTCATCAGTCTGATGGCCGCTATAATTTTAACATCAGCAGGACATAAAAGGGAAACAATATTTTCTTTTATTTCCTTTCTGCGCAAAAAAGAACTTAGGGATTCAATAAGATTTTGCTTGTTGTAAGGAGTTTTTATGGAACCAAGATACATGCGCATTATGTCAAGAAATGCGTAGTCGGGAAGAGCTTCAAAATACTCACGCCAGACAATAATGCGTTTAGTTCTGCTGCTCAATTCCATTATAAACTTCCCTTATTGAAGACTCATCCTGATAGCGGATTATTCTGTAAGAGTACCCCTGTTCCGCAAGAAACTTCTGACGGTTTGCACCAAAATCTTCTTCAACAGTACCTCTCGTAATAAGTGTAAAAAATCTTGATGTTCTTTCTTTTGGACGAAGTATTCTTCCAAGACGCTGAGCTTCTTCCTGCCTAGAACCAAATGTTCCGCTCACTTGGATTGCCATACTTGCATCCGGTAAGTCTATGGCAAAATTTGCAACCTTACTTACCACAAGAACCCTCAGTTCATTTTCTCTAAATTTTTTGTACAACTCGTCACGGACAGGTGTTGGTGTCTTACCAGTTATTATTGGCACACCAAGCATTTCTGCAATTTCATTTAACTGATTTATATACTGTCCTATGATTAGAATTTTATCTTTTTTAAACTGATTTACCAAAAGAGAAGCAACATCTTTTTTAAGAGGATTCTCGCTTGCGATTCTATGCTTTTCTCTTACGCCTGCAACAGCATACTCAACTTCTTTTTGCGGTGGAAGATCAAGGCGAACCTCTACACACTCGGCACTTGCAATCCATCCTGAATGCTCCAATTCTTTCCATGGAACATCAAAGCGTTTTGGACCTACAAGAGAAAAGACATGACCTTCGCATCCGTCTTCGCGTACAAGAGTTGCAGTAAGACCAACACGGCGTACGGTTTGCAGTTCAGACACGACACGAAAAACAGGGGCAGGCAACATGTGAACTTCATCGTAAATTACAAGCCCCCATGCTCTTTCCCTAAAAAGGGCAAAATGAGGATAAGGTCCTTCCTTATCAGGACGCCATGTCAGAATCTGATATGTTGCAACAGTAACGGGGCAGAGAGTTTTTGATTCTCCCGTATACTCTGCTATCTGTTCACGGGTAAGCGTGGTCTTATCCAAAAGTTCGTCTATCCACTGATGAACGGCAGAAATGTTTGTGGTTACAATCAGCGTACTGGTCTGCAAAAGGAACATTATTTCCATGCCCACGATTGTCTTTCCTGCACCGCAGGGCAGGACGATTGTTCCAAATCCTGTACCAGCACCTTTGTTTCCCACAAGTGCACAGGCAGCATTTTTCTGATAGTCACGCACTTTAAAATCCGCACCAGAAAGAGTTTTATTTCTAAGCGAAAAAGAAAGAGGCTCTCCATCCTTAAGGGGAACATCATCCTTAACTGGCCACATTGCAGAAAGAAGATTTTGTTTTACAGTTCCCCTGTCTACAAGACGAAGCATAAAGCAAAACTGTTTTTCATCTTCACTTACTTCTACAACATCTTCCTCGCAGGAAACATATTCACAGGGAATAAGGTTCTTTTTTAAGACAGCATTTGCAGACACTTCTTTAAACACAAGGGCAGAAGCGCATACAAGATACACATATTCTTCACCGTCAGCATTCTTTGGAGCGGGAACCATGCGCAATTTTCCAAACCTTAGACCCGTTTCTTTTACCCATGCGACGACAGAATCAGGAACATCGTAACGGGAAAATTCATTCAGTACCGCAACAGCATCCTCTGTTGAAAATCCTGCACTTTCAGCATTCCACAAAGAAAGAGGAGTAAGCCTGTATGTATGCAGATGCTCGGGAGAGCGTTCAAGCTCTGCAAAGGGAATAAGGGCATTTCTACACTCTTCGGCACGGGGTGCGTGAACATCAAGAAGGAGAGTTCTGTCAGACTGAACAATCAGTGGGTTGTCATTACGAGGCATAAAAAATTATTCCGTCACAGAAAATTCTTTTAGGCTAGCAAGTTCACTGCATTTTTTAGAAATGGCAATGATGTCGGTTTCCCGTGGTGAGCGGACAACAAAATGCAGCGTAAGTGTATGGGCCAAAATGTCGTGCTGCATATTCATGTCGTTTATGCGTACACGGTTTGCCTTCATTATGTTTTCTATCTGCTCAATATCAACTTCATCAGAGCCAAACATAAAGTGGACAGTTTTTATCTTATCCGCAGGGAACCAGAGTCCTTCGAATTTTTCAAGCACCTTAAGAAGCACAAGTATTACAAGAACAATTACGCCAACCTGAATGTAAAGCCCTACACCCAAAGCCATGCCCAAGGCAGATGCCGTCCAGATTATTGCCGCAGAGGTAAGTCCCTTTACATTTAAGCCCTGTCTGATTATTGTTCCACCACCCAAGAATCCTATGCCGCTCGCAACACCTGCCGCAATTCGGGTAGGGTCTCCGGGGAAGTCCTGATTTTCCGCCATATAAAATGACAGAATAGAAAGCAAGGTGGAAGACACACTTATTAAAACCAAAGTGCGAAGTCCCACAACCTGAGAATGAGATTTTCTTTCTATGCCAAGTAAAATTCCGCACAAGGCACTGGCAGCAATTTTTATAATGCAATCAAGGACAAAGTTAAAATCAACAGACACATCAAACTCCTTTACAGCCTGAACAGAGAGAATCCACCGGCAGACTTTGCACCAACCTTATTCCATGCAAGGGATTTTTTTGCATTTAGTTTTGTCTTTAGGGAACTTACCGAATCCATAAATTCAGAAAGCCAGGAAGCAAGACTTGAATCGTTACGAGCAATTTCGTTGGAACCGTCGCCATGCACAAGAACTATGTTAACATAGGAAGCGTCTCCATAAACCGCCGCAATATTTTCTGCAAAAGTCGCAAAAGCCGCAGCCGCAGCGGAAACTACAGGAGAAGCAATTGCATTCTGACCGTTTTTAATTGCAGGTGAGCGTACGGAATCAGCAACAGAGGGACCTTCCTTTAGCATGAAGACAAGAGTAAATGGTTTTGTTCCGTCATATTTTTTTTCGTATCGTGCCAGAACTTCAAGAGCAAGAACCTGATAGGGAACTATAAGCTCATCACATCCCCTGACGCATTCAGCGGCATCTGTTTTTTCTGCATTGGAGGCGTAAAAATCTTCGTCAAAATAAAGTACTGCCTCATCTAGAGAACCGTAGGCGTTTTCTGCCTGTAGCACAAGAGTTCTTGCAGAAACTGAAGAAGGTCTATTCCATGCAACAGAAAAAATGCCACTGGAGGCTTCTCTTGCTTCCGCTTCTTCTATGGCAGCCGCTTCTGCTTTTTTTTCTGCCGCTGTCTTTTTTTCCAACGCCTTTAACTCTTCTGCTTCGGTTTCTGCACGGGTTACGACAATGTTGCGTCCGGTGGAAGAAAGTCCGTCTACAAAGGATTCGCCAAAAGGCATATCTTTTCCTGCAACCAAAATTGTTTTAGCCATGCAGACAGTATATCACACATGGAATACTTTGCAAACTGCTTTTATATTGTTATAATAGGAATATGAAAATTTGGTTAAAATATTTAATTGGTATTGCAATTGGCATTATTTCTGTTCTGATAATTCCCTTTGATTCCGTACAGTCGCAGACAGTGCTGGACTTCATTGTAGAAATGGTCGTTCGTTTTGGACGCTACACCCTGCTTCCCCTCATGTTCTTTTCTGTTGCAACGGCAGTATTTAAACTCCGTGACGAAAAGTTAATCATCAAGACGGGGCTGTGGACATTTGGAGTTATAATCTGCTCTTCACTGCTTCTGGTAATACTGGGACTTGCTTCTGCACTTCTTGTAAAGTTACCACGCATTCCAATCACAATAGAAAAGGCAAGCGAAATTCCTTCCCTTGACATAAGGGGACTTTTAAGAAGCCTTTTCCCCTACACAGGATTTGAAGCCGTTCTTGACGGAGCATATCTTCTGCCCTGCTTTATTTTTGCAGGACTTGCTGGAGCAGGTGCCGCCAGTGACAAGATAATTTCAAAACCGGCAGTTACTCTTTTTGACTCTCTAAGCAAAGTGTGCTACATAGTCATGTCTTTGTTCACAGAATTTCTTGCGGTGGGAATGATTGCACTTATGGCCAGATGGCTGCTCAACTTTACAAGCATAATCTCTTCAGGCGTGTACACTCCCCTAATCATAATGCTGACAGTTGATTTAATTTTGGTAGCGGCGGTAATTTATCCCGTCATACTTCGCTTCCTGTGCCACGAACTGCATCCCTACAGAGTTCTGTACGCAAGCATTACATCATTTCTTGTAAGCTTTATAAGCGGAGACACAAACCTTACCCTAGTAATAAACATGCGCCACGGAACAGAAAGCCTTGGCATACGGCGAAGGGTAAACGCAGTAACATATCCTCTGTTTTCAATTTTTGGTCGTGGAGGTGCGGCCCTTGTAGAAACAGTAAGCTTTATTCTTATTCTTCGTTCCTACATACCGCTTCCCATTTCCATAACAGACATTCTGTGGATTGGAGGTATAGCATTTCTTCTTTCCTTTGCACTATGCAATCTTCCTACAGGAGGAGCCTTTGTTGCAATCACAATCATGTGCATTATGTACGGAAGGGGATTTGAGGCAGGCTATCTTCTCTTAAAAGATGCCGCTCCACTACTCTGCTGTTTTGCCGCCGGATTTGATGCAATAACTGCAATGTTCGGAAGCTACATCGTCGGTGTAAAGACACGGATGATTGTGCATCAGGAAATACGAAAGTTCATCTAGTAAAGCAAAAGTTCTTCAGAAGCCAGAACTGTTCCGTCTGCATTTACAAAAACAGTTGGAACAGTTTTGGAAAATTCCTTTTCATAAAATTTTTCCCTGCCTAGAATAAATGCAATTGTGCTTAGAGCGTCAGACTCAAGAGAACTTTTTCCAACAACAGTCACACTGCCACATTTCACTTCACATGGATATCCTGTTGTCGTGTCAATTATATGATGATAAAAGATTCCGTTCTGCTTAAAACTTCTTTCATAGGCACCACTGGTTACAACTGAAGCACTTTCTTCCAAAGCGAGGGTAAAGATTGGCTCACCGTAAGGAGCGTAAGGATTTTTTATTCCCACCCTCCATGGTTCACCGGAAGATTTTTTCCCGTACACATAAACATTTCCGCCCAAATTTATTACCGCCCGCTTAACTCCCTTTTCTGAAAGAATGCGCACCACCTCATCGGCGGCGTAGCCTTTTGCAATTCCTCCCAAGTCTAGAGCCATACCCTTTCTTTTTAGAAATACACTTCCGTCTTCCATAACCACATCACGAAAGTCTACCAAAGAAAGTGCGGTCTTTACATCTTCTTCAGAGGGAATTACATGAAAGTCGCTGGAAACAGTTTCTGAATTTATGTTCCACAGATTTACAAGAGGACCCACAGTTGGATCAAAGACACCGTCGCTCATCAGGGCAAAGTCAAGGGCTTTTTGCAGCACAAGAAAAACATCCTCGTGAACGACAACGGAATTCTTACCAGCGGCCTCATTTACAAGAGAAATGTCGGAGGAAGGAATTTTCGTACTAAAGCGATTTTCAATTTCATGAAGACGAAAAAAAAGTTCATCGTACAAAGAAGGACTTCCGTCTTCGTAGGCGTTTATGGAGCAGACTGTTCCCAAAACGGTGTCAGTTCTTGCGCCTTCGCGAGGAGTGCAGGCTGTTAGCAAAATTAAAAGCAAGCTGATAAAAGCAAAAAAATTTTTCATTATTCAGAATCCAAAGAAACTTTTAGTTCCACACCAGCGGCCTTAAGGGCAGAATCGCACTTACGGTAGTATTTGTAGTAGAGCCATCTTTTTAGTCCCCGCAAATTTTCGTCAAAGTATGGAAAGGCAATTTCTTTATCTTTTGCAGTTGCCTCTATTTTGTAAGAGCCGTTTATGCGCCATCCGTTCAGGAGACCTATGCTGATTGCACATGTAGGACAGTTAAAGGAACACCTTACGCAAAGAGCGCAGTTTGTACCAAATTTAAATTTTCCGTCTGCAAAAGAAATGTTTTTTAAGGGACAGTCTTTTACGCACTTCATGCACTTTACACATTTTTTTTCGTCCACCTTCATAAAGGGTCCCTGAAGTTTTGCGTAAATCCATTCTATGCGCACAAGGGGAACAAACCATCCTTTAAGGGGATTAGTGTGAACATTTTCTTTTATGCCACCTTCAATTTCCTTTACATTAAGACGCACCATTGCATCAGCATAAATGTATTCGCTCTTTACCATCTCGGGGGAGTGCCTAAAAATCATATTGTAGGGCATTACATAGTGACGCTCACTTACAAAAGAAAAACCTTTTTTTTCAAGAATGCCAATCATTTTTTGCGAAGAGTAATTGTTAAAGCCAAGTCCTTCTCCGCTCGATTTAAAAATAAAAGCTTTTTTTTCCTGCACCTGCGGAAGAGTTTTGCAAAAGTTTACCATGATTTGCGGAGCGTTAAATCCGTGAATGGGATAGGCAAAACCTACAAGAGAAAAATCATTTGGATTAGGCACAGGCTCAGAAGATCCCAGACTGTAAACTGTTGTTTCGTAATCTTTAAAATACTTTTTGTACAGTTTTGCAACAAGTAGGGTGTTTCCTGTTCCCGAAAAAACATAAATGAGAGCCTTTTGCATTAGAGTTTTCCAGCGCTTACAATCATATCATCGTCTTCATGTTCGTTATACGGATACACATTATGCTCTTCTTCCTTACTGTGGGTGTCGTACCAGATCTGAGCATAAAAGGGAACATGAGGAGCGGCAGAATCAAATGCCCAGGGCAATGCCTCGCAGCAGACAGGACACCAGAATCCGGCCTTTAAAATTGCAAAGGGAGTTGAATCAAATTCGTGACCATTGTGGCACTTCCATTTTATTGCAGTATGAAGCGCACCCTTTTGCATGGAAGAAGTTACAACAGAACCTCCGCGGAATTTTGCCGCTGACTGCATGTCGCCAATGTCCAGTTCAGAGTCAGGCTTTGATTCATCGTAACCGTGATCAAGCTGATAGCGTGCCGCATGATCTTCGTCTTTTAATGCAGCATAATCAATAAAGCCTTCGGGAGTTTTTCCTTTTGCAAGAATGGGAAAGTCTTTCCATGTTTTGGGAAGTTTTTCGTATGCAGCCTGACCTCCCCAGAATGCATCTATGCGTCCCTTTTTGTTAAGGCGAATCCAGTTTTGTGGTGCATTGCTGTTTGTAAGAAGACGCTCTATTGCAAACTTGCGGATTAACTTTGCAGGAATAATGCGTCCCAGACTGTAGTACCAAAGAGTCTTCTTCATGCGCTTCCAGTAGTCCGCACTGCTTTCGGTTCTGTAATGAAGCCAGCCGTCAAGAATGTGAGTGTCAGAATACCAGACGCCGTGAAAGTTGCGAGGAATGTTCCAGTGAGGCTCAAAGAATTTTTCGGCACCAGAGCCCATCAGTGCGAAACCTGAATTAAAGGTATCATAACCTGTTTCCCTGCAGGAAGCGCCGCCACCGATGTTGTAGTCGTTCTGCCAGAAGCCTTCCAGTTTACCGTCAAGATCGTAGTCTACAAGATGTTCTATCATCAGTCCGGAATCTCTGTCGGTAATCCATTCAAAGGGTGCATTCCAGCATGTGTGGAACATAAGACCGTCGTTCATGTTGTTTGCAAGAAAGTATTTGTGGAAGACGGCAGTCTGCCTTAGAACAACCCAATGAGGAAGTCCGCTTTCTACAACCGCACGCTCAGCCTTTATTTTTGTTGCGGAATAATAGTCATAGGCGCTGCCCATTACCGGGTCTCCCATGCGGCACCAAGGATGATGATAATCTCTATTGCCATAAACTGCAACGGTGGAAATGTGAACAAGTTTTATGCTATCTGCACGACCAGATTTTTTTATTGCGTCAAGTATGTTTTTTGTTCCGCCTATATTTACATCGATCGTGTTCTGGGGATTGTGATCTGCCTTAGGTGGAATTACAGCCGCGCAGTGAATTACATAATCCGAACCTTCCACAAGGCATGCAACATCGTCTGCATTTGTAATGTTGCCCTGCACGATTGTAATGCGCTCTTTGCCCTTTTTAAGAAGAGACTTAAAAAATCCTCTTGCATTTTTAGGATTGCGAACCAAAAGCCTTATCGCATAATTATTCTTTGATTCCAAAAGATGAGAGAGAACTTCGCCTCCCATTGCACCTGTCGCACCAGTAAGGGCGACTGTTACCTGTTTACCTTCCATGTTCATAGTATACAGGTTTTACATGCAGACGGCAACAGTAAAAAAAAGCCGCTCCTAATCGAAGCGGCTCCTTGTTAAGTGCTTAGGCTTCTGGGTCACTTATGGTAATGTGCAGATCCTTAAGTTGTTGTTCATCAACAACAGAAGGACATTCATCCATTGGAGAAAGAGCCAGATTGTTTTTGGGGAAGGCAATGACTTCGTGAATACTTTCTTCGTGGCACATGAGCATAATTAAGCGGTCAAGACCGGGAGCAATTCCGCCGTGTGGGGGAGCTCCAAACTTAAATGCTTGTACCAAAAAGCCGAATGCTTTCTGAGCGCGTTCTTCTGAGTAACCGACAATTTTGAAAATGCGCTGCTGCAGTGACGGGTCGTTGATACGCATACTTCCTGAAGCAAGTTCATATCCGTTTAAGACAAGATCATACAAGTCTCCTTTAACAGCCCCTGGGTCGCTTTCAAGTGTATCCCAGTACTGCTTCTGAGGAAGAGTAAACATGTGGTGTTCTGTTTCCCAGTGGTTTTCGTCTTCGTTCCATGCAAAATAGGGGAAGTCAATAATCCATGCAAAGTGGAATTCATCAGCAGGATTATACAGATTCAAATCTTTTCCTAACTGTTTACGAACTGCACCCAAAGCGGTACATGCAGTCTGCCAGTTTTCGTCGCTTACAAAAAGAAGCAGATCATTTTTCTGTGCATTCAGTTTGGAACATATTTCATTTTCTTTTCCTGCATAGAACTTTGAGATTCCGCCTTCGAAAGAACCTTCTGCATTTACTTTCATCCAAGCTAAACCTTTTGCTTTGTAGGTTTTTGCAACTGCTTCAAGTGCTTCAATGTTTTTGCGACTGTATTTGTCTGCAACATTTTTTACAACCAGTGCTTTAAGTCCAGAACGTTTGTGACGCTGAATGTTACGACCACTGTTTGCTGCTCCTGCCTTGAATGCGTTAAAGTCTGCTAAGTCTGCCATGAAGGCTGCATCCTGCATCTTTAAGTCAAAGCGCAAATCTGGTTTATCGCTTCCGTACCAGTCGAAGGCATCTTCCCAAGCAATACGATCAAAGTTTGCAGGTAAATCATAGTTCAGTGTCTTTTTAAAGATGTGCTGCATCATGCCTTCTGTTGTAGAAAGCACTTCTTCACGATCTGTAAAACTCATTTCCATATCAATCTGAGTAAATTCAGGCTGACGGTCTCCACGAGCATCTTCATCACGGTAACAGCGAGCAATCTGGAAGTATTTGTCAAAACCGCTTACCATAAGAAGCTGCTTGTACAACTGCGGGCTCTGGGGAAGTGAATAGAATTTTCCTGGATGAACACGACTTGGAACTAAATAGTCACGAGCTCCTTCGGGAGTTGATTTAATGAATGTTGGTGTTTCAATTTCAAGAAAGCCTTTGCTTGTCAAATATTCGCGTGTGGCAAATGCAACCTGACTGCGCAAAATAATGTTATGCTGCATGGGGTCACGACGCAAATCGAGATAGCGATACTTTAAGCGCAAATCTTCGTTAGGAATAACAAGACTTCCGTCTTTCTGGCGTACTTCTTCAATGCTAAAGGGTAATTCCTGGCTTGTGGTAAAGACAAAAATGTCATTTGCTACAACTTCTATTTCTCCAGTTGCCATATCGCGGTTAATGTCTTTTTGATCGCGGGCACGAACTGTTCCTTCTACTGCAATACAGTATTCGCTTTTAAGGCTGGCTGCTGTCTGCTTAACGCTGTCAGAAGCTCCGTCTCCAACCATTACCTGTGTAATGCCGTAACGATCACGCAATCGTATAAACAAAAGTCCACCTAAGTCACGAGTACGACTTACCCATCCGTTCAATACAACTTTCTTACCAACATCGGTGGCGCGAAGGTCACCGCAAGTCACTGTACGCTTTGTGCTTTCCATAATAGCGTGATTTTACCGCAAACATGGTTTTTGCACAACTACTTACCCAAAGCAGATTTTTGTGGTATAATTCAAATCTGGAGGAGAATTGACATGAAAAGACATTTTCTTAAAGCTCTGGTTATGACCTGTGTTCTGGGTGCACTGTCTGTGCTTCCTGCTTTTTCTTTTGAATTTGATGCCTTTGATCTTCAGGCTCAGAAAGGCGACATTATTGCGGTAACGGTTACCGGTGTTCCTAATGCTGATGCAACCATTGTTGACTGTGGTTTTGTAGATACCCGTAACGGTAAGTTTAACTTTTTAGGCGGTGCCGGTGGAACAGATGTCAAAATCACAAAGGGTACGCCGTTTACACACACGTTCCTGATTTCTGTAGAAACTACTCCCACAAAAACTGCAGAAAAAAAGATTAATCTGTTTGTTGAATCTAATGCTGACGGTTTTGATTTTACCAGCATCGATGTTACCTATAAGCTTTCCGATTCAATTCCGTCGTCTTTCTCTCAGGACGAAAACGGTTCCTGGTTTGAAGCACGCATTGCACCGTTTCCTGCAAATCAGATAAAAGACAACAATTCCTTTACCGTAACAGTAACAGGAACAGTTTCTCATGATGCCTATATTGATATGGTTGCACTGGTTGCAGAACGTGAATCCTGGACTGATTTTGGCGGCGCATGGGACTTGAACATTCCCGTTAAAGCAGGAGTTCCGTTTACACAGACGGTTGAAATTCATTCTCACGGTAAACCAAGATCAAAAGACAGCGTTAACATCTTTATAAAATTCAGGGCAGACAAATCCGTAACTGATTTACCCATTAACAATGCCTCTGCAACCTGGGGTGTAACTTCTGAGTTTGATGCAAAACTGCCGTTTGTAACAGATACCGAAGATGACGGTGTGTATTTTGAAGGATACGCTTTTGCAGAAAACTTTAACGGTAAAAAAGGAAAGACTGTTACCTTTACCATTTCCGGTGTTCCGACCAGTGATGCAACACTCAGCAAAGTTCAGATTGCAAAAGAAGCAAAAGATGATCTTGTTGTTCTTGCAGAAACCGAAACCGAAGCAGTTCAGCTTAAAAAAGGCCTTCCCTTTACTACAACCGTTACGCTGGTGCTTCCTAAAGCAGTCAAAAAGTCACAGGACAATATCATTGTAATTCAGGCGGTCTCTCCAAACGATTCACCTGATTCACTGTACATTAACAAATGCTATATCAACTGGATTGTTGAACAGTAAACAATGACACGGATTCTTTTTGTTTGTCACGGTAACATCTGTCGCTCGCCAATGGCACAGTTTGTCATGCAAAAGTATGTAGACAATGCCGGGTTGAGCGGACAGTTTGTTATTGACTCAAAGGCAACCAGTACCGAAGAACTTGGAAGCGCCCCATATCCCCCTGCTCAGGCAAAAATGCGTAGGGAAGGCGTTCCCATTCTTCCACACAGGGCGTCTCAAATTACACCAGCTGATTATGACTCTTACGACTACATCATCGGCATGGACGAAAACAACATGCGTAACATGATGCGCATATTCAAAACTGACCCTAAGAAAAAAATATGCAAACTTCTTGACTTTACTTCTAGGGGAGGAGACATTGCTGACCCCTGGTACACAGGAGACTTTGACGCAACTTACGACGACATTACCGAAGGATGCACAGCCCTGCTTTATAGTCTTACAAAAACCGGTAACTAAAATCCACCAGCACTTCTAAGAGCGACCTGACTTCATGGCTTCCTTGCATTCGTACATGCGCTTGTCGGCTTCGGTCTGTGCGGTTTCAAAATCTTTTTTGGTACGGGGAATAAAGAATGCAGCACCGTATGCAACCGTAAAGGGATACTCTTCCAGAGCCTGTTCACTTACAAGTTCGTCAAATGCAGAAAGCATCTGGTAAACTTTTTTTTCAGGCACTTTGTCACAGTAACAGATAAATTCATCGCCACCAACGCGGTACACTTTTCCGCCTCTGCTAAAGGCTTTTTCTATACAGCGACACAAGGAGTCTATAACCCTATCGCCCACCATGTGACCGTAAGTGTCGTTTATCATCTTAAGGTTGTTCATGTCAAACATTATAAGGCAGGCTTCCTCTGTGCGGTCAGGCTTGTCTTCAAAAGAGTCAATAAAGGAATACCATGCAACCCTGCTTCCCACTCCTGTAGAAATATCCACCATGGCAAGACGGCGGTAAACTTCGGACATGCGGATTTCTTCAAAACGAGATGCTGTCTGCTGATAGACGGTAAGAAGAAGAGAAACAAAAATGAGTAACAGTCCAAACAAAAGAAGGGCATCTGTGTACGGAGTAGAAAAAATTCCAAAGGAGTTGAACACAAACAGGACAAGACCTGCCACCATACTTCCAATGAACATTCCCTTAAGGGCCGGAGAACTGAACTTCATGCATTTTAGTATGAGCACCAGTCCAACGACAAAAGACGCAATGTAAAGTGCATAGGAAAGGAAGACGGTATTTGTAAACTGAACCGTTCCCGTAATCTGCAGAAGAATCTGAGTTATGGTTACGCCCATGTCCAAAGTTAAAAGAGAAAGCATTGTCTTTCTGTAGCGGTTTCCAACAATCGCATATATAAAGAGGAAAATAAAGAAGGGAATAAAAAGTGGCAGGACATATTCAAGGCACCAGTGAAGGCTTTGAGAACCAAACACTAGCTGAAGGGCACGGGACTCTTCCATTTGCCACAAGCCTATTACAAACATAAGGGAACCTAAATAGCGCATAAGGTTGTCTTTCTTGGAATACACGCCAAACATCAGGCTTAGAAGTACAAAAATTATTCCCACAAAGGAAAGAATCAGTCCCACTACAAGTTTGTACCATCGGGCCTTAAGTATATAGAACAGAATGCCCGAACTGTCACCCGAAACAATGCTTTTGTATTCTCCTGCAGCACTTTTTATAAGCGGCTCAGTTTCAACGCACATTTCTCCTTCCATGTTTTGGGGAATTACCACCACATGATGAAATGCACGGTATGTATGAATCCACGAAGGAGTAGGTTCTGGCTCGTAAGCGTACAAAAGTTCCCCGTCAAGTGTTACCCTTATTTTCTGATGGTGAACATAAAAGCAGAAGTAGCGCTCATAGCCTACAGAATAAAATGTATGATACAGCCTGTAGATTCCGTCAGAGTCGGCAGAAATTCGCACTGGAAGGTTACGCTCGGTTACACTACCGTCAGCGTTTTTTGTATACCATCCGTCATCAACAGAAATGACATCCCCGGGTGAAAGCGAGACTGAAAACTGCCCCTGGCCCGACACAAGGACCACAGCCATGAGCACAATGAAAAACATAAAGAAAGTACCAATGACATAGCGAATGGCCTTTCTTATTCTAGGGAAGTCCATATCTCCATTATATCCAAAAATGTCAAAAACATCCACCCCCTTTTGCGCCTACCTCTTATCAATTCCCTGTTTATGTGATACAATTAGCGCAGGAGTTTTACATGGCAGATTCACAGAGTTCTAGAGAAGGTCAGAGAATTGTACTTGTTGTAGACGACGAAGAAATTAACCGTGAGATTCTTGGCAACATTTTACAGGAACGCTACAGGGTGCTTTTTGCAGGCGATGGTATTGAGGCAATGAACATCATCCGCAAGGAAAAAATGAACATCTCGGTAGTGCTTCTGGACATCTCCATGCCCAACATGAACGGTTACGAAGTTCTGGCGACACTCCGTGCAGACGACATTCTGCGGCACATTCCAGTTATGGTTCTAACAGGCAACAAGGAAGCGGAAGTTTCCATGCTTGAACGGGGAGCCTCTGACTTTATTGTAAAACCCTTTGACCGTCCAGACCTTATTCTTGCTCGCGTTGCAAAAACAATCCGTCTTGCAGAAGACACATACATCATCCGTGAAACAGAAAAAGACTCCCTTACAGAACTGTCAAACATTTCCCACTTCCAGAAACTTTGCAAACTTGAAAACGACCGCTTTGCAAAAGACAGCATAAAGCCCTCGTATATCTACATAGACATTCTTAACATGAAGGCCTACAACAACCGCTACGGATATGCCGAAGGTGACAGAATGCTTTGCCGTGTTGCATGGGCACTTAGAGACACCTTTGAAGACCTTCCCGTCTGCCGAATTTCCGAAGACCACTTTGCGGCATTTGCTCCAGCCAAGGCAACGGAACTTCTTCTTAAAATTTTGCAGGAAAGGGTAAAGCCCTGTGGAAACGGAACCAACATAGAATTTCATGCAGGAATCTTTACACCCAACGATAATGAAGATGTAGACTCAATTACCGCACTTGACTTTGCACGAATTGCATGCCAGACAATAGACGGCGACTACAGTATTTCCATAAAGACATTTGATGACGCAATGCTCAAAAAGTACGACAACGAGCAGCGCGTTCTTGAAAACTTTGAAAAAGCCCTTAGCGAACACTGGATAAAAGTATACTATCAGCCTATAGTAAGGGGAATTACTGGAGAAGTGTGCAACTTTGAAGCCCTTGCTCGGTGGATTGACCCTGAACTGGGAATGCTTTCTCCGGGAGTTTTTATTCCCGTCATAGAAGACTACAAACTTGGCGCACGCATGGATCTGTACATGGTAGAAGAAGTATGCCGCGAAATGAAGGAACGCACTCTTGGCGGAATAACGCAGGTTCCCGTCTCGGTAAACTTTTCGCGCACAGACTTTGACCAATGCGACATGGTAAAGGAAATAACAGAAATTGCAGACAGGTACAAGATGCCTCACGACATGCTCATCATAGAAGTTACCGAAAGTGCATTTGGACACAACCAGAAATTCCTTCAGGAGCAGATTCAGCGCTTCCACGAGCAGGGATTTAAAGTTTGGATGGACGACTTTGGCGATGGATATGCCTCTTTAAATGTTTTGCAGGATAACGACTTTGACCTTATAAAACTTGACATTGGCTTCATGCGGAACTTTGACACTAACGGCAAAAATGGAAAAATCTTAAAGGACATAATTCGCATGGCACAGCATTTGGGAATCCACACCTTGTCCGAAGGCTCAGAAAGCGAAGAGCAGGTTAAGTTCCTTCAGGAAATAGGCTGTGAAAAAATTCAGGGATTCTACTACGGAAAGCCCCGCCCCACATCAGAGTCAATTCAGAACATAAAGAACGACACTGCCCTTGCCATAGAAAGCACGGAAGTTGCAGACTACTTTGAAAACAAATGGAACTTTAACTATTCCGAATATCTTTCAAACAACATTCCTGGTGCAATTCTGGTTTACAAGGCAAACGATGAGGAAGAAATCCTTTATGCAAACAACGAACTTGTTTCCATGTTTGAATGCAGCAGCCTTAGAGAATTCCTTGAGTACACCAAGTGCTCCTTTAAGAACATAGTTCACCCAGACGATCTGGCAATTACCGAAGAAACAATCAAACGGCAGCAGGCAGGAAACAATTCTCAGCATCTGGATTTTGTTGATTACCGCATCATAACAAAGAAGGGAACCATAAAAACAATAGAAGACATTGGCCACCTTGTGCACAACGAAAAGCACGGCGACATTTACTTTGTTTCCCTCTACGACATTGCAACAAAAAAATCAGTTTCGGAGGAATCAAAGTAATGACAAAGGAAGACCTTATTTCCTACGGTGCAGACTTTGAAAAGGGAATGCAGCTTTGCATGAACAACGAGGCATTTTATTTTAAGATGATTCAGAAATGTCTTGCAAACGAAAAGTTTAAAACACTGGGCGAAAAACTTACGGCAAAAGACCTTAAGGCCGCATTTGAAGACGCCCATGCACTAAAGGGAGTTACAGGAAACCTTGCCCTTACTCCACTGTACAATGCCATAGAACAGATTGTCGAACCCTTACGAAAAGGCGAAGAGGCAGACTACAGTTCCCTGTATAAAAAGATTGAGGAAGAAAAGGCAAAACTAGACTCATTTGCCCTGTAAAAATCAGTCTAAGAAAAAGTCCTACATTACATTTTCTATAAGAGTGCGTGCAACCCTAAATCCAAGGCTGCTACTTCTTCCCGTTACAGAACTTCCTGAGCGAAAGAAAACCGTGCACTGCTGCATGTCGTCAAGCCACGAGCCGCCCCTTTTTACGCGAAGAAGACCGTTCTTTGGACCGTGAGGATTTGACTGGGGAGAAATTCCCAAATCGCCTAAAAAGTCCCAGCACCATTCGGCAACATTTCCACACATATCGTAAAGGCCCAGAGAGTTTGGAATTTTGGTTCCTACATCGTGGGTAGACACATCGCTATTTTCGCCAAACCATGCGCATTTGTTTATGTTATCAGAACCGGCAAACTGGTAGGGATTCCTGTTTTTTCCGCCTCGGGCAGCATATTCCCATTCCGCCTCGGTGGGAAGACGGTAGCCGTTTGCAGTAAAGTTGCATGTAAGTCTCTTCCACACGGGATTTGCGTGGTCAAAGGCGCTTAAGTCGGTACTCATGCTTATGCTGTAGCAGGGAGTAAGCCCTTGGGCCACACTAAGAGCATTGCAGTACATTACGGCCTCGCACCAGTCAACACATTCTACAGGATGATTTTCTCCAATCAGTTTGGAAGGATTTGTCTGCATTATGTATTCATACTGTCTTTGGGTAACTGGAGTTTCGGAAAGGGCAAAGCTTAAAAGTGAAATCTGACGGTTCATTTCGTTCTGACCCATAACAAAGACACCGCCGTTAACGGTTATCATGGTAGGCATGGGATTATTTTTTACCGCCATAGCCTGAGCATCTGAAGCACCTTCTACAGGGGCCGCACATTGAGGACAAAACTTAAATCCGCTTACAAGTGTCGCACCACACTTTGAACAAACCATGCAAAACTCCTTTCTTAATGGCTTTATGGTAGCA
Source organism: uncultured Treponema sp. (assembly GCA_937894335.1). Lineage (GTDB taxonomy): Bacteria > Spirochaetota > Spirochaetia > Treponematales > Treponemataceae > Treponema_D. Next base: position 97,553 of record CALCRU010000008.1, read on the forward strand.
TTATTAAGCTATAAATACAAGTATGCAGAATAAGGCTCTATGCATTGAAAGTTTTTACAATAACAGCTACAATTAAACCATGATTGATATAAAGGAATCTCGCAACGGTGATGTTTTGGAAATAATCCTGACAGGCAGACTGGACACAAACACAGCTCCTCAGGTAGAAACGGTTCTCAAGGAAGATGTAAAAGCCATCAACAAGCTAATTTTTGACTTGAGCGGAATCACATACATCTCAAGCGCAGGACTTAGGGTTGTCCTTGTGGCACACAAACTTATGGCAACCACCAGAGGAAAATTTATCGTAAAGAATCCCTCATCATTCTGTAAGCAGGTTCTTGAAGCTACAGGAATGGATGGAGTCCTTACAATAGAATAAGCCCTATTTTATTCCAAGTTCAAGCATGGTAATGTCGTCAAACTGAGACTCAGCATTTACAAAAGCGTCCACATCGGCCTTGATGATTTTAAGCGCATCCTGAGGAGTTTTTCCTACAGTCTTTTTCATTGCCTCAAGAAGCCTGTCTTCTCCGTACAGTTCTTCCCTTTCGTTAGTTGCTTCAGTAACACCGTCAGTATACGCAAAGAGCCTGTCACCCTTGCCAAGCTTAATAGAATGTTCAGAATACTTCATGCCATCCATGCCAGCAAGCATAAGGTTTGGTTTGGTAACAAGGTAAGAAACACCTCCGTTTTGGCACAGTATAGGAGGAGTGTGTCCCGCATTTGCAAAGACAAGTTCGCCAGTGCTTATGGTAAGCAGTCCCATCCAACAGGTTACAAAAAGTCCTGCATCGTTACCTTCGCAAAGCTGTCCGTTAACAAGCTCAAACACTTTTGAAGGGGAATGTCCCTGCAGGGTTTCGTTTTTAATAATCGTCTTTGCAATAACCATAAAGAGAGCGGCAGGAACACCCTTTCCACTTACATCGCCCACAACAACCGCAAAGTGATCATCATCAACCATAAAGAAATCGTAAAAGTCACCGCCTACTTCCTTGGCAGGACTCATAGAAGCATACAGTTCAATTTCGGGATGATTTTCGTAGGGAGGAAAAATCCGTGGCAGCATGTTGGCCTGTATCTGAGTTGCAACATCAAGTTCTGCACCAAGCCTTTCCTTTTCGGCAGTACTTTTTGTAAGCTCGTCAATATAGGTATTCATGTCTACACTCATCTTTTCTACAGAGCGGGCCAGAGTTCCCAGTTCGTTGCGATCAGTTATTTCCTTAAGAACTCCCGAAAGATGACCCTTGTGTTCCGCAAAATGAGAAGTCTCTTCTGTAATCGACCTAAGGGGATTAAGGATTTTTTTTCGCAGGAAAAGCACATAGACAAAAAGGCAGACAGTTGCAAAAAGCAGAAAGGCAACAAGGGAAGAGCGAAGATACTGCTTCTGAATTGTGGTAACTTCACTCATGGGTTTTACTACACCCACAAGTGCAACAGGCTTACCGCTAGAATTTAAAACTGGAACAGATGTAGTAACATGTCCGCCGGTTTCCTTATTGTAGGAATAAGTTGTATATCGTTCTCCACGCTCCATTACCCTGCGGATGTTTTCTATGTATTCTTCAGATTTGTTTGTTAGGGAAGAAGTGTGCCCCAACTCTATTACCGAACCGTTCTGCACAAGAGGATTAACCGTATCGTACAAATACATGCGCCAGGTGTAGTCGCTGTCGTTTACCGTAACATAAATATATGCAAGGCTAAATTCAACCGTAAGCAGATTAAGTTTTTCGTCAACAGACTTCCATTCTTCGTCAGCCACAGGATTCTTCACATAGCGGTCAATGTCATCACCGTCAATAAAAGATGCTGCCGTATAGGCAACCTGAGAAGTCATAACTCCGTACTGGTCTTCAAAAATGTTTTTAAACTCGGAATAACCAAGATATGTATTCATTGCGCACAGAATTGCACAAAACCCAATCATGTAAAGTGGAAGAGTTACAACGAGACTCGTAAGTCTAAATTTTCTATTCCTGTTTTCGCCCATAGTTAGAGTATAAATCCATTCTGTTGAATGTGCAAGGACTAAGACGGACTTAACTATAGCACTTTTTTCTAATCTTATGCTATACTGTCCGTAGAGGAATCTTATGAAGAATGTAAAAAAATGCATCTATTTAATTTTAACGGGATTTACTCTTACACTATGCGCTTGTTCAAAAAAAACTGCTTCGCTACCAGAAGTTACTCCACAGACTGCACAAAAACAGGTTCAGACGGCACCAACAGCAAGCGTACAGTCGGCAGATACTTCCTCTCCGGTAGATATAGACCTTACCCGCATGAATGCAAACATGACCTATGCAGAAGTATTCAACATGCTAATTGAGCCAGAATTTTACGAAGGCAAAACAGTTCGCATAAGGGGAAGCCTCCACATTCCCGAACAGTTAGAAGGTGCGCCACCCTACTCCTGCATTGTGTGGGATGCAACGGCATGCTGTCCTGCAGGACTAGGTTTTTATCTTGCAGATGACGCAGACATAACAATGCCCAAAGAAGACGAAATCATTACGGTTGTGGGAACATACACCTGCACTGAACTGGACGGATTCAGTACCATAAGCCTTATAAACTGCATTTTGGAATCGTAACATGACAAAAGACCTACCGCCCGGAACAACGCTCCTTGTATGCAGTGGCGATAAAGAAATTTTCTCCAGTAGCGGTAAGTGGCTTCACCCCCTTTTTGAACTTGAGGATTTTTTTAAAACCTACACAGGAAGCAAAAAAGACTTAAGCGCCCACGACACAGCAATAGGAAAAGCAGCGGCGGTACTAATGACTCGGTTGGGCATAAAAAAAATGCATGGCGACATAACAAGCACTCTGGCCCTAAACTACATTAAGAAAAATCATCCAGACTCATGTCTTACCTTTACACATCAAGTTCCCAGACTTTTATGCGCAACAGAAGAACAGCTTGAAGACCTTGACGACAGCGATGAAATGTACTACCTACTTAGGCAAAGGGCAAAACTTACTCAGGGTGTAAGCGTGGAAGTAAAAAACATTTCACACCCCTACGGACAGATAAGAGACTTTTCTTTTTCGTTACCAGCAGGAGGCCGCCTTATAGTGGAAGGAGAAAACGGTGCAGGAAAGACAACACTTCTTACCCTCCTTGCAGGAATAGCAAAACCTTCTTCAGGCAGCATTCTAATTGACGGTCTTCCGGTAAAAAAACTCAAACCCCTTACCATAGGATACATACCACAGTTTGCAGGAAAGGAAAATTTTTCCCTCTCTGTAGAAGAAGTTATTTCTTTAGGCATTCCCTCTGGAACAAAAAACAGAACCGAACTGATTCACAAAAATCTTGAACGAACTTCATCTCTGCATCTTGCCAAACGGGACTTTTCAAGTTTAAGTGGCGGTGAAAAACAAAAAGTTTCCGTTGCCAGATGTCTTGCACAAAAGGCAAAACTTCTTCTTCTAGACGAACCCACTGCTTCTTTGGATTCGGCCAACAAAAAAATGGTAATGGAAATTATTCGTTCCCTTAGCCTTACAGAAATTCCCACAATCATCATCGTAACCCATGACAGGGAACTTGCTTCTCTTGGCGGATGGTCTCACCTTTCTTTAGGAGGCACACAATGAGTCTGCTACTTCTTCAGCCTGTCTTCCGCGGATTTATTGCCCTTGCTCTTTCTGGTGCAGCTTTTCCACTATGCGGAGTTCTCGTTCTTCGTCTTGACCTTATTCCTCTTAGGTATATGCTCATGCACGGTGTTATACTGGGAGGAGCACTTGCCCTTGCACTTAATGTTCCACTTGTTCCTGCAATAATTTTTATTAACTGCATTCTTGTCCTAATGATGATTTTTCTTAACAAAACTCATTCATCATTCAGCGCACCTTCGGCGGCAATTATGGTTTTAAGCATGGCCCTTGCCTCTCTTATTATGCATGTAAAGGATGTTCCTGCAAAAGACACGCTAAGCATTTTGTGGGGAAGTCCCTTTGCGCTTACAGTAACAAATGTTATCATCCTTGCAGTAGCGGCAGTTCTTTTAGTCCTGTACATCAGCCTAAACTACAAAAACATTCTGCCCATTTTCTTTAGCCGTGACATTGCAGTTGCCATGGGCATAAAAGTCAGGCTTCACGAAACGGTTATGATATTTATCGTTGCAATAACAATTGCCCTTGCAATGCAACTTCTAGGTGCATTTCTTATTGACACCCTTCTAATTCTTCCGGTACTGTGTGCCGAAACTCTTATGCATCTTACAAAAAATCAGCGCGGAATAAAAAAACTTTTCATCTTTAGTTCAGTTCTAGGATTTATTTTTTCTACAGGGGGATTTATTCTTGCCCTAAAATTTGACTTTCCACCGGCAGCCACAATTGCACTAACGACAGGTGCTTTGTATGCAATACTATTACTTTTTAACAGGAGAAAAAAATCATGAAGAAATTTCTTGCAGTGATTTTGTTTGCATTCATTGCCTTAGGGGCATTCGCAGGCGGAGCAAAAGACAAAAACTCTAACCCTGACTTTATTGCCTCTACATCTTGGACGGCCGCCTTTGCCGATTTAGCAGGGATTGATGATGTATCATGCATTGCACCAGCATCCCTTCGCCATCCACCTGAGTACGAAATTACAGTAAGCGACATTCAGAAAATTACTGAATCAAAGTATTTTATTTACGCAGGTTTTGAACGGATGATGCAAACTTTGGGAAATTCTGTCGGCACTGTTCAGATGGTAAAAATTTCCTGTGACAATTCCATTGCAACGGTCAAAAAAAATGCAGCCCTCTTAAGCGAAATCACAGGCACTCAGGAAGAAAGTGCAAAAAGAGTGGCCGCATACGAAAACGCAATACTCACCGCCGCCAGACAGCTTGAAGAACTAGGATTAAAAGGCGCACCTGTTCTATGCAATGCAAACCAAGTTTACCTTGCAAAAGATTTGGGACTTACCGTAGCGGCAACATTCGGTCCAGGTCCTGTAACAGCCACACAGATTGCAGATGCAAAAGTGGGGAACTATGTCTTCATCATAGACAATGTGCATAATCCTGTTGGACAGCCACTGGCAGAAGTTGCACCAAAAAGCAAGTATGTCATCTGGAGGAACTTTCCTGAACGGACGGAACGGAATGCCCTGCTTAATGTCATTAAGGAAAACATAAATACACTGCTGTCTAGCTACAAAAAGTAAAAAACTCCTTTAATCCTGACCAAAGATTTCGTGATAGAAAGCAGAATAGTCTGCGCGTTTTTCTTTTGTAAAGGCAATGGCTGAACGGGGATGCTGATTTAAAAGTCCTGTAATAAGGTACTGCAGGTCGTATCCCCACACAATGCCTTCCGCCTTTAACTTAAGCATGTGCTTTTCTATAAACTGGAGTACAGGGTAAATGTTGTACTTGGGATTGTGCAGAAGTCCCAGAAGATTTTCCATGGAACAGTTACCCGCACCGCGTCCCATTGAGTTGTATGTGGCATCAAGCCAGTCTACTCCGTCACCTACTGCCTCAAGTGTGTTTGCAAATGCAAGGCGCTGATTGTCGTGAGCATGAACTCCTAGAGTTTTTCCGTACTTGTCTGCGCTTTCCTTGTATACATCAACAATGCGGGCCATCTGCTCTGGATAGATCGAACCAAAGCTGTCTACAATATAAATTATGTCTACAGGAGATTTTCCCAGCATGTCCAGTGCAACCTTTATGTCTCCTTCCTGTGCGGTAGAAATTGCCATAATATTGCATGTTGTTTCGTAGCCTTTTTTATGTGCGTCTTCAATCATTTCTATTGCGGCTGGAATCTGATGCACATAGCATGCAACCCGTATTACATCCAGAGGACTTTCAGCACGCTCGTGAATATCTTCTTTAAAATCACATCTACCCACATCCGCCATGGCTGCAAGTTTTATTTTCTTTTCACCGTTACCAACAATGTCGCTTCCAAGAAGTTCCACAATATCTTCGTCGTTAGTAAACTTCCACTTGCCGAACTTCTTTGGGTCAAAAAGTTTTTTAGAAGCCTTGTAGCCCATCTCCATGCAGTCAACTCCAGCTTCAATGTTTGCCTTGTACAGATCCTTTACAAATTCATCCGTAAAGAAAAAATCATTTACAAGACCGCCGTCACGAAGAGTGGCATCAACAACGCGAACACTTTCACGATATCCCATAAGAGAAGAAATTTCTTTCATCGCAAGCTCCTATTACTGTAGACAGAAGCATATCACATTTGCATAACTTGTTCAATGAGCAAAGAACGCCTCCAGTTCCCTGCGTGAGGAAATGCTCAACTTTTCAAACACAGTGGCAAGATGACGCTTTACCGTTGCCACAGAAATGTAGAGTTCGTCTGCAATTTGTGCGTTGGTATGACCTCTTGCCGCAAGACGGGCAACTTCCTTTTCTCGCCGAGAAAGAACTAAAAGAAACTGGGATTCTGTAGCAGATGATTTTTCCGTGGCAGAGTTTTTAGACTCAGACTTTTTTGCAAAAGCTGTAAGAATCAGCCTTAAGAGTACGCCGAACAGAAGGGGCCTAAATGTCATAAAGACACGCACTGCAAAGGCTGTAAAGTTTAAGTCAGATTCAGCATTGCCAAATGACTCGAAGGAGCCCATGAGCAGAAGGAGCATTATTACCGTAACGAAGGCCCCCGACAGCAGGACATTTCTAGAAAGAGTCTGCACGCTGCATTTTCTTCTGACGAGTGAAGGTAGTGTAAGAAGAAGCGCCCCCAGACTCATCAGAATAAAATCAAGAACTATTCGCGGCATAGGCGGTTTACCTTGTATTCAAGAAACAGAAGAATTACTGCAAAGACAATTCCGTACAGAGTGCTTAAAAGGGCCACATATATGTTTGCCCCCAGCGTAGATTTGTCCTGAAGGTTTGCCAGTACTGCCACAAGTCCAATTAGAGAACATTTTAATCCGCTTAAGATGCAGAAGAGCCTAAGGGAACGCACCGCCGTAACAGAAACATTTTTTTCTGAAACGGTAAGACTTGAGTTTTTAAATGCGGCTTTTACGGTCTTCCAAAAGACCATGAAGTTTCCCGTAACAAAAAGAAGCAGAAGACTTTCTATAGCTATGACCAAAAAAGAGGGAGCATCAAGAAGCCATGCAAGGGTAAGTTTAAATTCAGTCTGTTCGTTTGCAGAGCACCAGAAGACCACAAGAAAAGTAAGAAGCAGAACAAGAACCAGAACGCAAAAAACTTTTACAACGGAAAGCACCACACGGGAAGTAGAAAGCGGCTGAGTCTGCACAGGTTCAGAATCTTCATTCATGCTCAGTATAATCTGCGTCTTAAGTTTTGCCTTTAGCGCAATTAGGATTGTTACAAGAAAAAACATGTAGTAAAGAGAAAGCAGTACAAGGGCAAGGTTTGGTCCCATGGTCTGCCGGAATCCAAAGTTAAGGTAAAAGTACATTCCGCCTACAATCAAAAAAAAGAGACACACATAAACAGAGGCCCTAAGAGTAAAGTCCAATGCAAGTTTTGATTCCCTAAGTTCTGCAAGTGAAAAGGTCTGCATTTTCTTTGGAGACGAGAATACTCGGCAGAAAGACTTTCCATAACCAGACAAAAAAACAAACAGGGTTAGAATTAAAATAATTCCCAAAAACTCCGCTATGTCGAACAGGAAAATAATACTGCATCCGCTTACAAGGGCCGTAAACAGAGCAACTCCAACCGACACTAAAAACGAGAAAATAAATACAAAAATCATTGCACACCTCCTTGCAACAGTTTTATTATCAGTCCTTTTTTGTAAAAGCACAAGGATGTAAAAGGTGTAATTTAAGATGTAATTATAGACTTTATGCACATGCTCTGCTATACTTTTTTTATGAAGACAAAGATGAAGGTTACAAAAGACATTTACGCAAAAATGAACGCTGCCTACAACACACTCTACGACGAGTGGCAGAACATAGAAGGAATGCCGGCCGAAGTTGACAAACAACTTAACATGTCTCTGGTTCTTCTTGACGGAGTTCTGGACAAATTAAAAGAAGCAATGATTGAAACCGAAAACGCAGAAAGTTCTGGTGCAGAAGTTAAGGAAGCAAAAACTTCGGGATTTAAAATCTTCGGCGGAAAATAAAAAAAAGCTGACAGCAATTCACGCCGTCAGCATTTGTTGCACAAGAGTCAGACTAGAATGTAAACCGTATTCCCACAGCAGTTCCAAGGAATGCAGCACTTACGGCCGCAGTTGCAAACTCTGGCTCCATGATTGAATAGAATCCAGCGTCACCCATTGAAGGAACATAGGCCGCAAGGGGAACCGTTATCCTAAAGTAGAGGCTGAATCCGCCCTTCCACTGGATTGCTCCGCGGTAGTAAAGGCTTCCTAAATATGCACCCTGAGTAAAATCCACCTTTCCGTTTGAGTCAAGAAATGAAGAGATGCCTGAAGAATCGGAAGTTCCCATAAAGGCGTTAAGGTAGTTGTCTGTAACCCAAAGTGCAGTAAAGCCAAATCCGTTCTGCCAGCCTGATGTAAAGGGCTTAGAGTTGTAGCCGATCGAAACTTCGGGAGCAAATCCAAATGTGTATCCCTTAAGTTCCTGACCAAGTACGGTTGTTCCGTCAGTGTCGTACTTTGTTTCATAAACATGCTTTGACTGCAGAGGAGCAGATGCTTCCACCTCAAGGTGATTGAACAAAAGGGAAACTGTAGGCTCTAATCCCAAAACAGAAAATCGTGCGCCTAAAGAAAATCCCAAACCACTGTCAGATTCCCTTGCCGCTAGGGGTAAGGAAAGAAGTGCGCAAAGTGCAATTCCAAGTAATTTCTTTTTCATGTTCACCTCCATGCTGTAACTATAACATCCCAATGCTAAGTTTGGAATAGTATTTTTGCAAAAATAACCGCGGTTACCAAAAAATAACCACGGTTACTAGCATTTTTGTATAGTAAATCTAACGCTGAATGCGTCCGCTGGCATCTCCAGCCACAAGGTGCTCCACTTCCTGAACCGTTACCATGTTAAAGTCGCCCTCCACACTGTGCTTAAGGCAGGATGAGGCAACAGCAAAATCCAATGCACTTTGGGAATCCTTACCAGTAAGAAGAGCGTAAATGAGTCCGGCAGTAAAACTGTCGCCTCCGCCCAAACGGTCAACTACAAACATATCGTACTCGTGGCTAAAGAAGAAATCTGTTCCATCGTAAAAGAGCGCCGCCCATTTGTTACGGTTTGCATTTATCGAAGTACGCAATGTGATTGCAACTTTTTTAAAGCCAAGTTTTTCTGCAAGCTGTTTTGCAACAGAAAAATATCCTTCCTTGTTAAGTTTTCCGTTTTCTACATCAGTGTCCTTTGCCGCAATGCCAAATACATTTTTTGCATCCTCTTCGTTTGCAATGCAGACATCAACATAGCCGCTAAGTTTTGTCATTACCCTGCGGGCTTCGTCGGTAGACCAGAGTTTGCTTCTGTAGTTAAGGTCGCAACTGATTACGGCTCCAGCTTTTTTTGCAGCCTTACACGCCTCCTCGCATATGAGCGGAAGTTTGCCACCGAGGGCAGGAGTAATTCCCGTAATGTGAAACCATGAGCATCCTTCAAAAATTTTTTCCCAGTCAAAGTCTTCGGGAAGGGCTTCTGCAATGGCAGAATGTGCACGGTCGTAAATGCACTTTGAGGGACGCTGACTTGCACCACGCTCATTAAAATAAATTCCAACCCTAGAACCGCCGCGCACAATGTACTGAGTGTTAACTCCAAAACGCCTTAAATTGTTTACAGCACTCTGACCAATTTCATGCTCAGGAAGTTTTGTAACATAGCAGGACTCAAGACCAAAGTTTGCAAGAGAAACAGCTACATTGGCTTCAGCACCACCAAAAGTTGCAGTCATGGAATCAACCTGTACAAAGCGATAAACGCCAGCAGGTTCAAGACGAAGCATAAGCTCACCGAATGTTACTACTTTCATGTTTTACTTTCCCTTAAAAAAATCGTCAACGCTCTTAACAAGCGCCTCAGGTTCCATTGTCTTTAAAAGATATTTTTCAGGCTTAGCTGCAAGAACTTTCATTACAGTTTCCTTATCGTCCTTTGCAGTAAGAAATATTACAGGAATTCCAGCAGTCTTTGGTTCTGCCTTTATCATTTCAAAAACCTGAAGTCCCGAGGCCACAGGCATTTCGTAATCAAGAAGAATCAAATCAACATGTTTCTGCGCAAGAAGTGAAATTGCATTCAGACCAGAGTTTGCAAGATACACATCGTATTTTTTTGAAAGCCAGTTGTTCATTGAGCGGAGCATTATTCCGTCATCGTCTACCACAAGAATTTTTTTCTTACCGTCGCTTCCCTCTTCGTCAAGAATAAGAGTGTTAAGGCGTGCAATAACTTCTGTCATATTTACAGGCCTCATAAAGGCGGCAGACACAAGTGCCTTGGGAATTATTTCGTAGGCAGAAGAAACTTCCAGTTGTGAACCTATCAGATACAGCACCCTGTCTTTGCCTTCTTCGGTAAGAAGTTTTTTAAGATACTTAAGGGTTCCGTTAAAGCTGTTCAAATCACCTTCAAGATAGACAATGTAAATGTCGGGCAGATTTTCTTTAAGCTGAATTTCCACAATGTCGGGCTGAGAGGTAATAACTTCAAACCGCGCATCCTGAAGATTTTTTATCATTGCGGTAACAAGAAAGTTTTGTGATTCACTTACAAACAAAATGCGCTTATCCATTTATTCCTCCATAAAAATCAAAGTAGTTTTAGCGCTGCATCATAGTCAACGCTAGTAACGGCTTCCTTTAGTTTTTTGTAAAGATCTTGTTTTTCCTGCGGAATTTCGTATTGTTCCAGCATGGAAATGATTGTATCTGCTGTAGAAATGTCAAAGGCCTGAAGACATTCCTTTATGTTCTGCAGAGCATCGTTAAAATCCTCGTTAGAAATTTTTTTTGCCTCAGTTTTTTGAACGGCACATGCAGGAGCTAGAAGTTCTCTGTAGGAGCGGTAAGAAGAAAGCAAAGACGGCATTAGCAAATTTATTTTTTCTTCATCCTTTCTGTCACCAGCCTCTTCAATCACGGCAGCCTGTTTGGAAAGCTCAGAAGCACCAATAAGACGGGCAGAACTTTTTAAGGCGTGCACAAGAACCGTCATGTTTTTATAGTCACCAGAAGAATAGAATTTTTCAATCTGTTCACACTTGGAATCTATTGACTGGTAGAATTCTTTTGCAACCTGAAGAAGAAGTTTTTTTCCGCCGCAGTTTTTTATTCCGTCTTCAACAGAAACTCCTTTAAGCATAGAAAGTTCGGGAAGATCTTCTTCCTCCTCAACAGCCGCAGAAACTTTCTGCACTTTTTCTTTAGGAAGATAGTGCATAATCATCTGCTCAAATTTCTTTCCGTCTATGGGCTTACTCAAATAGTCTGTAAATCCCGCCTCAAGATAAAGTTCCCTTGAACCAGAGACAGCGTTTGCAGTAAGGGCAATACAAGGTGTGTCTCTGTTAAGGTTTGACTCCAAAGTCTTCATTGCTTCAAGAGTTTCCATTCCATCCATTACGGGCATGCGGTGGTCTATAAAAATAATGTCGTACTTATTTTTTGTTACCAGAACAAGAGTGCGTTCTCCACTTTCGGCTGTATCAATCTGCATTTGCGTCTGCTTTATGAGTCCGCATGCAACGGTAAGATTAAGGGGAGTATCGTCAACAATAAGAATTCGTGCGTTAGGAGCGTGAAAACTTTCCACATATTTTTCGCCAGAGTTAAGAATCTTTTTGTACAAGTCAGAGTAGTTTCCAATTGGCTCCCAGTTTACAACCTTTTGTGAAACAGTAAAGAAAAAATCTGAACCTTCGCCATACTTACTCTTAACTTCAAGTTTGGAATCCATTAGTCCAAGAAGATTTTTTACTATGCTCATGCCAAGTCCAGTGCCTTCAATGGTGCGGTTGCGTTTTTCATCTAGCCTAGTAAAGGCCTGTGAAAGAGAAGACATATCCTCTTCTTTTATTCCAATTCCAGTGTCTATAATGTGAACCGTAAGTGCAGCATGTTCTTCGTCAATTTTAGAAGAAGAAATGTTCAGTTCTACAGCACCCTTTTCTGTATACTTGATTGCATTTGTAAGTATGTTAAGCACACACTGCTTTATGCGAATTTCGTCACCAAACAAAAGGTGAGGCATATTTTTGTCCACCACAATGTTAAGATAAAGTCCCTTGTCTTCTGCGCGCTTTGAAGTCATGTTGACCAAATCGTTTACCACGGAACTCAAATCGTATTCAACAGGAACAATTTCCATCTTACCCGCTTCGATTTTTGAAAAGTCCAAGATATCGTTTACAAGACTTAAAAGACTTTTTCCTGCACTCTGAATGTCACGGGCATAGTGCAAAGTTTCTTCTTCCTTGCTTTCTCGCAAAATCATTTCGTCAAGACCAAGCACAGCGTTTATAGGCGTCCTGATTTCGTGGCTCATGTTGGAAAGGAAGGTACTTTTTGCCTTGCTGGATTCCGTTGCTATTGAAAGATTTTTTTCCAGTTCCTTTTCACGCTCAATTTTTTCTATGTACCGTTCGGTAGCGTCTATGGAGCGCACAAGGGAATTGTAAAGAGTAGTAATTTCGTCATCAGTGTTTATATTCAGTTCCCTTAGGTCTACAAGGACTTCGTCGTTTCCTTCCTTTAGCTTTGAAAAATCTTCCACACCCTTTGCCATGAGCATGATAGGATTTGAAATTTTTAAATTTGTATACGAGATGATTACAAGGATAATCGGAATTGCAATAATGGAAAGAAGAACTACAAGTTGTGCAAGGAATATGATTATCTCGCTCTGTTCCTGAATGTGAAGTTTTCCCTTTAGAATTACACCAGCAAACACTGCGGCTGAGACCACAAGAATTACAGCCTCTATTACGAAAGAAATAATTATTTTTTTTCCAACCTGTTTGCGTCTCTTCTGCTTTTGCCATGCACGGATTTTTACAAAGTCTTCGCCTGCATAGGAATTTGCATAAAAAAGTTTACGCCACTTAAGGGGAAGAAAATTGTAAAACACATACCCACAGAAGGCAACAAGAAGACTGGGAAGCACACTGTTAAAGTCGTAAATGTAGCGGATTTCTCCGTCGGAAAGCATCTTAAAGAAAATTTGCCAGCCGTTACCTAGCACGACAGAAAAAATCACTGCTGCAAGAAGACTCTTCCACGGACTCTTGTACCATAATTTTACAATGGGAAGATTTGCAATAAGGGCGGCGATGAGCAGTACAAAAGTGCGGAACAAAAATCCTGTTACGGTAACTGCCTGAACGGAAAAAAAAGCCAGTACCACAATTGCACCAGCCATGAATCCCGAAAGAGTTGTATTCAGCATGACTGCAAAAATTTCTATATAGTCGCGAAATATGTCTTGACCAGGATCTTGAAAAAAAACTTCGCACAGAAGTAGGCAGCCAAAAGAAAGAATTGTAGTAAGAGGAATGGTAACGGCATAGGCCCTGTTTCTTAGCAGATAGTGTTCGGCATAAGCCTGCGTTACCTTTGACTTCAGTTCCTCTTTGTTCTTTTCCATGGTACCTCAAAACTATTCGTCTATCTGGCCAAAAGGAGTGTCCTTTAAAATAAGATAGCGGCTTGCATAACGAGCAAAGTAGTCGTCCTTTGTAAGCAGATAGGATTTTACATTACGCTGAGCTGTGTCTGCTTCTGTTACAGTTCCGTTTTTTGCTACAGTTCTTGTGTTGTATTCACGCACTCCGTTAGCGGCGTTTCCACGAGGATACACATCTAGTTCCATGTCATCATCCCACACAAGCTCGGGATTAAAGGCATCGCTTACATGGCAGTTAAGAAGAGCAATGTTGTCCCATCCGTTAAGAGACTTTGCATTTCCCTTTCCTTCCGTTCTAGCCACATAGAGTGAACTCTTTTTTCTACGGTCACCGGTAAAGCGACAGTTAAAAAAGACAAAGCCCTGTCCGTCAGGAACAGCCCTGCTTTTTACAGCATAACCGTTGTAGTCGCCTCGGTTGTCTTCCCTAATGGTAATAAGGCAGTCTTCAAAAAAAGCAGTTTTAGCCTCTCCGCTTATTACATCAATGTCTCCAGTAATTTCGCAGTTCTTAAACCATGTAAAGCCCTTAAGCGTAAGAACATTCTGCCTGCCTGTAAAGCGCACATCTTCCGCAAGAAGGGTTCCATCAGTGTTGTTCCACACAAAGGCTTCTCCGCTGTCCAAAGTTGTCTGACCTTCAAGCACAGACTTTAAATGCGTGTTTAATATGGTAAGGGATTTTATTTTTACATTTGTGGCTGAAGGTCCTACTACAAAGACACCGCGATTTTCGGCGCCACGGTTGAAGGACTCGCAGTTGTCCACCTGAATTATGCAGTCTTCGGGTTTGGTTCCGGGAGTGCTTTCCAGAATAAGGGGATTGGGCAGATTGTAACGCACGGATTCAGTATAGGTTCCGGCTTCAAGAAGCATGTGGACAGGAGTGTCTTTTGCAGCGGCTCCAGTCATAATCATTTCGCGTATTTTCTTTAATGCGGCGGTTATGCTGCCAACCGTCCGCGGATTAACCGTTAGTTTTAACATGATGCAACATTATACCGCACTTTGGAAAATAAGGCAAATGAAATGTCCGTTATACTCGCACAAGCGTATAGTTCTGCGTGCCAAGACCAAGCTTTTCGGCATGGGAAAGAGTTACCTTCCATACAGAATTTGGCTCGCTGTCGTGCCAGAGGTCGCCAGTCATTTTTAAGCCCCGTCCTGCATTGTCTGTAATGCGAGTGTTGGGAAACCTGCTTGCCTTTTGACACAAATCCGCACAGGCAGCAATACAGCGTCCACATCCCGTAGTTACAGGCATGAAGACAAATGTTTTTCTATAATACCGTTGATATCTTCTTTAAGCATGCGAGAAATCTGTTCCTTTGAAGATTCCGTAATCAATTTTTTGCCAGGCGGAAGAAAAAGAAAATAAGGCTCTATGCCAAGAGCTTTTGCAATAGCGTCTATCGTTTCGGGCTTTGGAAATTTGGAGCGACTTTCAATTTCGGTAATATAAGTCTCTCCGTAGCCAATCAGTTCGGAAAGATTTTCCTGAGTAAGATGATTTTGTTTTCTATAAAATTTGAGGTTTTCCTTAAAAACTTCTCGCGTCGACATCGTAGCTATTAAACCATAATACTTTGTAAAGGGATAAATCTTTATAGCCCAATAGACATTTTTATACAAATTTTTCTTGCTTTTTACTGGCTATTAGACTATAATTTAGACATGAAGAGATTTTTGACTTTTTTACTGATTTTTTTCACACTGATTTTTGTCTCGTGTGAAAGCACAAGGGTATATGTCGAAACTCACGACATGCTTTACGAAGACGACATACTTATTCAGGAAGAAAAAAGCCTTACATTGGACGGAAAGAAGAAGAATCAGTCTGTAACAAACTACTACGACCTTTCCGGTGCAGGATATGTCATAACAGACACGACAAAAACTGCCACAAAGGCCCACTCTGTAACCGCAACGGTAACTAAAAACTCAGGCTCCTCTTATGTTGATGTGGAATACTCGGTTATCGAAACCACGCTGAACACAACTACCAACCGCTACACAACTTCTGTCGTTGGAACAAAGACGGCTCGACTTAACAAGGATGGCGGGTTTGTTGCATTTGACAACGGAGCCATCTTTAAGGGCGATGCAATGTCTGACCTTGACGAAGATTTTCTTATGCAGATTGCCTATATAACTTCAGGAAGCATGATGTCCTTTGGAAGCAGCACCGATGTAAATGAAGGAGAGGGAAAGAGTTACCGAACTGAAGAAACCATAGACGAAGTTACGGTTGTAAGCGTTCCAAACACTCAGTACATTATGTATTCAATTTTAGGCAAGCCCTTTGTCCTTTTGGGCACAGGTCTCTGGAACTTAATCAAATGCCTTGGGTATTCGTTCTATAACTTTGCAGGCGGATACAACCTTAGTACGGGTCAGATAAGCGAAGAGATGCCCATTTGGCTTATGCCAAGCATGAGTACAGCAAAAGAAAAATTTACCGCTGGTAAGGAAGCCAATGCAATTCAATACTATCCTGAATATCATCTGCCCTTTACAGACAATACAATTACCGTCGTTACAACAGAACAGATGTCAAACTCAACATTTGTCAATGATGATAATGCGGTAAATGTTAGTCGAGTTGCCAAGGATTACACAAACGAAATGTCTGTCGCCCGTTCCGCAAAAGCTGATGCAGAATACACGGCTGGAGTCGTAGGCCTTGTTGGAACAGGACTTACAATCCCCATAGCAGGACTTTCATGGGTAGCAGGATTTGCAGGAGGAATTGCCTCAAAGGTTGCAGAAGCTTACCACTGACACAGGTTTTACCCTTCGCACGATGCGAAGAAAATATATTTTTTCTTGGAGGAAAATATGAAGAAGATTTTAGGAATTGCAGTGGCAGCACTTATGGTTGCCGCAACTATGGTTGGATGCGCTAGCACAAAGAACAATGGTGCAACATTAGGTGGTGCGGATGGAGCAAGAGCGGCAGGTCGTCCTGGCTGGGCCTATTACGGTTGTACCTTTATCTCAAAAGAAGCAGGTGGATTTATTGACGGTTATGTAGCAACTGCAACAGGATATTTTGCAGAAGGAGAAGCTGCACGCGCTGACGAACGCTCTAGCCAAATTGCAGCTCGCCTAGATGCAAGGGCAAACTTAGCAGGCTTTATCTCATCAGAACTGGCAAGTACAGCCGAAGATAATGGAATATCAACAAATGAAACAAGAGTTGAAGTTATTGACCAGATTCTTAACGGCTCAAGAATTATCGATTCTGTTTCACAGGATGGAAAGTATTACATACTGATGTTCATTTCTGATGAAGATTTGGAAAAGAGTTCTAACAACAATCCGACTCTTAAAAGTCTGATTCAGAAAATTACAGCAGAGCACTTAGCCGATTTGGCAGAGGCAACTTCCACATCAAACTCTAACTAACACCATGTCTCCCCTACGGTTACCTCCTTTGCCGTAGGGGATTTTTAAGGAGCCATATGAACAGACTTTTTAAGAATTCATTTTTTGCTTCTTTGCTTCTTGTTTTTTCAGTCATTACATCAATAAGTTCCTGCACAACTGTAGCGGCAACTGTAAGCGAACAGAACAAAGCTCAGGTGGAACAAAACAGAGTTCAAGGATTACCGCTTTGGGCATCATGCAATTTTAAATCCGAAGAAGCCAGCGCATATATACCCGGCTACAAGACAAACGAAAAGGGACTCTTTGCTTCAGGCACAGGAACAAGCGCCACATCTGCAAGGGTAACTGCTCGGGCAAACCTTGCATATTACTGTAAGACAACATACAAATACACAAACTCAGCATCGTCAGAAACCTTGTTAGGTTCAAGAATAATAGATTCATTCACTGCGTCAGATGGAACTGTATATGTCCTTATGTTTATCTCTGAAAAAGATGCAAAGAAAAGTTTTGGAGGATGAAAATGAAAAAAGAAATCCTTTTACTTGCAGGAGTTTTACTCTTTGTACCCTCAGTTAGTTTTGCAAAGGGACGCTCTGCCGCCGTACAGGAAGAAATTGACCGCATTGCAAATGAAACTGCACAGGAAGAAAACGAACCACAATCTTCAACAGAAAAAAAACAAAGGCCATCATGGGCTATGCTTGGGCTAAGTTTTACAACAGATGAAGCCAGCAGTTTTATAAATGACAGTTCTAAAATACCAATTAGAAACGGATATTTCTTCGAAGGCGAAGGCTATTCCCTTAACATGGCAAAACTGGATGCTGCTACAGGACTAATAGGTTTCTTTGCAACAACAAATTTACAATCGACTTTAACTGAATATGAAGACCAAACTTACATCTATGAGACAATCGCAAAAAACACGGCACCGGACATTTCTGAATATGTCAAGACCATAGACACTTACACAGATTCAAATGGAAGAGTATATGTATTAATGTTTCTGTCCGAACTCGACATTAAAAAGATTCTACAGCAGGGTGATGAGCTTCCTCAAATAGAAATTATATATACAACCGCTGATGAAAACGGCAACGAAACTTTCAATCAAGAAATTCGTGTAGTGTATTAACAGGAGGATGAAAATTGAAATTTCCTTTGCATAAAAAAGCACTGATGTTTTCAGCACTTGCACTTACTTTTGCAGTATACGGTTTTGCCGATACGGTACAGGATGCGCAGTCTCTCTCTGTGGCGCAGAGCATTGTTGACTACGGAACATCCACAAGGATAAGTCACGAAATGGTTCTTATTATGTGGCCGCAAAATTTCGGTTCTCTTTCGGTAAGCGACAAACTTAAAGCAGAAGTTCAGAAGGCACTCGTAGAAACGCTTGGCATGTACACAGACAGCATTGTATTTTCCGACGGAGAAATAGAAAGCCAAATGTGGACGGTTCTCCAGTATGTAGGCGTAAGTGATGAAGCACAGGCAAAAAGGCGTGAAGAACTTTCAGAAAAAGCGCGATTTTTAATCACTCCCCTCATCACAAACAAGAATGCAAAGTATTCACTCCGCCTCTCCATTACAGACTTGATTACAGGACAAAGGCGCACGACAGAAAGCACTTCTGCATACAATACAGAAGCCGCAGTTTACGCTCATCCCGGTGCATGTGATGAAGCGATATTACTCTTGTGCAACATGTTAAACATCCGTCTTACTTCCACAGAAAAAGATGTCTTGCAAAAAGGAATAGAAAACCTTACCCCTCAGCAGCAGGTGGAAATAGAAGACGAACGCATAAAGTGGGCAGAAAGCGCAATAGATGACCTTGAAGACATCACAGTATATAGTCCTCAGAACAAGGCTCTGTACGACATGCTTATTGCACAGCACAAAGCCCGTCTTGGCCTTGCCCTAAGCGATGCAGAACAACTCGCCCTTACCGGTCAGGAAACTCCTGCATCCACCCCCACAGGCGAAGCAGAAGCAGACGCGACAGCAAGCGAAAAGGAAACCAAACAGAAAAAAGAAAAAACAGAAAAGCCCGAAACCAAACCCGTATGGAAATTTGGTCAGGACGGAATGAACGGTGTTTATTTTGAAGCAGGCGTATTGCTTCAGGGACCAGATTTGGCACTTGAGGGGCTGTTTGAAATCAACAACTGGCTTTCCGTTGGCGGAGATATAGGTTTTATGATGCTGCCAGGATATTCTCACAATGAATACACAGAAAGATACTTTTACAACTGGAACAATGTTTACTGGAACGGTTCTTCCTATAATGTAGAACCTGGTTATGACCATTCCAACTCATACTCATGTCCAACTATTTTTTCATTTAACGCTCGTGTTCAGGGCGGCATTTCCTTCCACAGATTCTATGCGTACGGGTTTACAGGTATCGGAATGTATGTAGCTTCATTTGGAAGCCTAAGTGCAACAGGGCTTTCTGTCGAAGGAGGGGTAGGACTTACAAGCAGATTTTTTAGCCAGCATTTCACCGTAGGTGGATTTGTTAAACTTAGAGAATTTATAGGATTAGGCGGAGGTCCGTCAATTGCAACCGGTATAATTTTAGGTTGGAACTTTTAAAGGAGGTCTATAATGAGAAAGTTTTTTTATATTCTTTTTGCATTGGTAGTATTCTGCACCATAACAATTACTTCATGTAATTTTTATCTTAACAATGAAGAATTTCTGAACTATTGCGAAAGCATTCATCATGAAATAGACGAAAGAGATGAAATTTATAAAAAAGATCAAACAATCTCTATCCCCAGCGCTAATGAAATCATAAAAGCTCATTACTGTTCAGTATTCCGTCTTAATATAGACTATACAAATCAGCATTATGCTATTGGACTTGGAAATCAATTGGGATATGTAAGAGATTTAAAAATAGAATTGGCATACTCACAAAACGCTGCATCATTTAAATCCTACGACATAGATTACCCTCAGGTATTTTCGACCACATCAAGTACAATTTACATAAGGATAATAAACACCACCGATAGAGATATTACACTAAACAAACTTATAGCGACATCATGGATTGACAATGAAGCGGTTAATGCACCGCTTAGCACCACTCTAAGTTATATCGAAGAAAAAGAATGCAGATATATCCAAGAGATTATCATGAATAAAACCATCTCTGGCTGGGTTTCATCAAATTATTTGTACCTTCCAACCGCTGCAAATTATACAATCTCCTGTACAAGTTCAAATAGTATAACAATAAAGTTGGATTATGTCAGACATGAAAACGAGAGCTGGGATTCTTTCAGTGGAGACAATGGTGATCCAAATAAAGTATATTCTTCAAATTCTCCAGAGACATTTAATACCATTTCTCCACCATCTGGATATGTCAGTTCTCCAATAAGAATAGAGTTCTTCCCCTATAGCGAAACAATAACTGTTTACAAATTAATCATAGAGGCAGATCGTCCATTTTCTCCTGCAAGCATCAAGCTCTTACATGATTTGTAATGACACACATACAACCATATTCCATTTTTCTTCAAAGGAGGCTTATATGAAGAAGAAAATTTTTAGGGGGGGGGTAATATGTATAGTACTACTCTCTGAACTGACCCCAAATTTTAGGACAGTTTAAGCAGCAACCTCGCTTGGAGTTTTC
>CALCRU010000009.1 GCA_937894335.1 uncultured Treponema sp.
AAAACTCCAAGCGAGGTTGCTGCTTAAACTGTCCTAAAATTTGGGGTCAGTTCAAAACGACCAGAGGGAAGGGCAGAATCCTGCAGTGGCAGAAGAGGAAGAAAAACTCACGGAAGAAAATCTCGCAGAAGATGCAGAGCCTCAGGAAGAAGTGGACGAAGCAGAAGAAGCGCTCAAGCAGGAACTCCGCGAGGAGCTTGATAAAGTCCTCAAGAATCCGGAACTCTTCCTCAGAGTAAACTCTGAAGACCTTACGGACTTTACCCCTGACGGAGACGGAAACCACGACACCATAGCATTCCATCCTGCCACAAGATACATGAGCGAGCCTCCGGTAGAATGGACGCTTAAAATCATAGACCCTAAGGGCAATGACTTTAAGACCTGGAGCGGAAATGGCTTCCCGTCAGAAGAAATTGTCTGGGACGGAACAGGAGACGACGGAAGCGTGGCATTCAGCCGCGAAACCTACAAGGCCCACCTTGCCGTAACTTTGTGCGACCGCGACCGGGAACTTCTGGGAAGAAGCGAGCTTGAGGCAGTGGTAGAAGGAAACGTAAGCATTGCCAACGGAGTAATACTTAAGGCAACGGCAAAGGACGAATGGAGGATTGAGCTTACCTCAATTTCATTTGACCCTGACGCCGCAACATTCAACAACCTTACGGACATTCAGCGCAGGGAATTCCTCCAGTCGCTGGACGAAATTGCAGAAAGGTCTCTTTCTGTAAAAGGAGCAAGAATCCGTGTGGAAGGCTACGCCAACAATGTCAGCGGAACGGAAGAAGAGAATGTAAACGACCTTATTCCTTTAAGTCAGAAGCGTGCGGAAAAGATAGTGGAAATGCTCATTGAGCGGGGAATTGACAGTGAAATCATAACCGCAGTGGGCATGGGCGGAGCAAATCCGAAGGCATCCCGCTCTGACCGGGAAAACTGGTGGAAGAACAGGCGAATAGAAATCGTCCTTACAAAAGAGGAGGCTGGCAATGAAAACGAATAGAATAAAGGCGGTTCTTTTTGCCGCGTTCCTTACTGCCGGACTGACTCTCGTCGGCTGCTCCCAGATGATATACGACCTGCGCATCTTCATGCTGAACATAGTCTCAAGCGAAATGTCGAATCCTGGAAGCGTAATTACCATTAAGGTAACAGACCCCGTACCCACAGATTCAACACCCGTCATAACATACACCCTGCCGGACGGAACCACAGAGACCGTAGAGGGAACCGTAACGGACAACGGCGACGGAACAAGGACCCTTGAATTTGACCTTAACCCGGTGCCGCAGGGTCTTCCTGGAGGAAGGCTTCCCGTAACGGTTACAGTTCCTGACTATGCCCCCACACCGACCACGGTTACATACACGCCGCCTGTGGAAACTTCCGTTGTCTCAGGCTCAAAGGAATACAAGGATGACGATGATGACGGCGTAATTGATGACGATATAGAAGTTCCTTCAAGAGGCGGAACCATAGAAAAGCCAAAGGTAAAGACCAACTACCGGGAAGAGGACATCATTATAGAAGAAACCTACACGGATGAGAGCGACAACCCGATTCCGGACGAAAACGGCGACGGAGTGGTTGACTGGGAAGACATAGAGAGGTGGCTTACAAAGGACGAAGACGACGACGGAATCCCCGACAACGCGAAAAAGAAGGTCAAGGTCAAGGTAAAGGCGACTCCAAAGGACGACACCGACCCTTCAAGCGCAAAGGAGACGACCTACTTCATAAAGAGCGGAAGCGCGCTAAAGGTGAGCATAACGGTCTCTACCACGGTATTTACCCTTTCTTCCGTTACGGAAGGAAGCTGCGTAACCTTTACCGTTGCAACAACCCTTGAAAGCCCGGCATTTGCCTGGTATGTGGACGGAAGCGTTCAGACAGGAGAGACTGCTGCCACATTCATTCTTGACACGAGTACCCTTGAGTCAGGAGTGCATACAGTAACGGTAACCTGCGTAAAGGACGGAGTACCTTACTCTGCAGAAGCCACGGTAACAAAATAAAGGAGGACGACCATGAAAAAGGCATTCATAAGATTTGGATTTTTAACACTTTTCCTTGCGGCTCTGGCGTTAAGCCTGGCTTCCTGCTCAGACCTGGTTGGCGCAGCAGGAGAAAATGCCGCTCCATTACCAGAAGGAAAAGCCGTTCTTTCCATAAGGCTGGGTTCTTCTTCAAAAGCAAGGACGGCACTGCCTGAGGCAGAAAGTGTGGAATTTTCTTCCTTTACGCTTGAAGGCGTTCCATCAGAGTCCGGCTATCAGACTGTAAGCTGGCAGTCAAGCGACGGAATTGCAGACGCAGAGGGCGAGCTTACCACGGCAGAGATTGTGGTAACAAAAGGCCTTACATACACATTCACCCTTACCGCCACCACGAGCGGAGGCGCTCAGTATAAAGACTCAAAAAACATTACCATACAGGACGGAGAAAACACCCTTTCATTCAGCCTTACTCTGGTAAGCCTGGGCACAGGGGGAACGGGCAGTGCCGTAATAGGAGTTACCCTGCCGGAAACAGAAAGCGGAAAGGAAATTACCCGCCTTACGGTAACAGTCTATACAGTCTCAGATGACGGGACGATAAATTCCACTCCCTACAGCTCAGAACTTAATGAAAAGGAAATACCAATTACAAATAAAAAGGCAAGCTTTGACTCTGGCGACCTGCCGCCGGGAGCCTACTGCGCAGTGTTCCGCCTTTACGGAGGTGAAGACGGCAGTGCCCTTGCGGGAACCTGGAGGGAGTTCTTCGGCATCCTGGGCGGTCTTACAAGTAAGAGTGAAATTAACCCCACCGGAAGCGAAAAGGCAGTAGACGAGCTTTACGCCATAACCTACCACGCAAACGACACGGAAGAAGAGAAGGCCACAATAACCGCCCCAAAATGCTACAGCCGCAACAGCGTTGTTACCCTAGAGGCAGTAATGGCCCTTTCTTCCCGTCCGGGTAACAAGATAGAAGGCTGGTACACAGACCAAGCCTGCACCGTAAGTTTTACAAGCACTGCCGGAATGACAGGAGACATAGAGCTTTGGGCAAAATGGAACGAAGCATATAAAGTAACCTTCGGGGAAAGCTCAAGCGAGCACGGAACGCCAGCTGCCGATAACTCCATGCAGCTTGCAGGAGAAAGCGTTACCATAAGCGTGGACTTGGATGAAGGCTACGGACTGGGCGTAATAACGGTAACGGCAATAGACGCAGAGGGAAACAACCTTGCAGTCCAGCCGTCAGGCTTCCCAATGACGATAGAGCGTGCCACAACGCCAAAAACCTTTACCATGCCAGGCGGACTCCCTTATCACGGAGGGGTCCGCGTTGATGTGGCATATCTGAATGTTTACAGGATTACTGTTGAGGCAATAGTAAACGGAGAGGTAACTCCAAGCGTAACGGAATCCCTTGAAGGCGAGACAATAACCCTTACCCTAAAGCCGACTTTGAACTACAAGGTAACATCTCTGGAAGCGGTAAAAGACGCGGACAGCGGAACTGTAACCTTAAGCACGGAAAACGCCTACAACCGCTACAACCGCTACAAGAGGACCTTTACCATGCCGGCAAGCGATGTTACGGTAAGCGCGGAATTTGACCAGACAATCCAGATGACGGAGAGCGTAAAAAGTGCCGGAAGCGAATACTATTACTTCGGCGACTACCCGCAGAGTGCAAAGAACGATGGGGTGAGCGTATGGAGCGACCGTACCAAGACCAACGGAGAGTTTACATACATACAGGGAACGGACGATTATTTTTATGTAAACCTGGGCGGAACTTACTACAAGGTGGAGCCCATAAAGTGGAAGCGGCTTACCTCAAACTACGGCGGAAAAAGCCTCCTCCATGCCTCAAGCATCCTTTTGGGAAGAAGGTGGGATGACGACTCCAACAACTGGGCAAACAGCGAGATAAGGAGCTGGCTGAACGAAGGCTTCATTAACACAGCCTTTACCGCCATGGCAAGGGAAAAGATAGCCACGACAACGGTAGACAACAGCGAGGCAAGCACAAACCCCGCAAGCAACTCAAAAGAGTGGAACAGCGGAAAAAACCAATACGCCTGCGCCAACACTAGCGACAAAATCTTTTTGTTGAGCGAAAAGGAAGCCACCACAAGCGCCTACGGCTTCGCAGAATATAATGTAGCTGACAGCGCAAGAATCCGATACTGTACTGACTATGCCAAGGCTACAGGAGCATATTACAGCACTACAGCCGGCTACGGCGGCTGGTGGTGGCTCCGCTCGCCCGCCTGTAGCGATAGTTACAGCGCGCGCATCATCAGCGACGACGGCTACGCCAATGGCCTCAACAATGTTTACGGTGAGTACGGCGGTGTAGTTCCCGCTTTGTCAATTTCATTTTAATGAAATTGACTGTAATCCGCTTACGCAGTATAATCTGTAAATAAATGCGGAAAAGGTGCTTTGCACCCCGCATTTATTTACGCAGGCATGCAGAAGCGGACAGTAAGCAAGGCAGAAGCTCCGCGCGTAAGCGCAGTTTAAAATCTGCCGTAACCTGTCTGCCGACAGGCAGGGCCAGCCGAAAATTTTTTAAATGGGGGTAAAAATGACAGAAAACGCACAAAGAACAGCGGAACATTATATGCAGTTACTTTCACCGTTAGGAAATGATATAAAACTCAGTATAATAAATTCTCTTTCTGCAACTTTATTAAAGTCTGAAACAGAACGCAATTCTAAACCATTCCGTTCATTTGGTATGGCAAAGGGAAAACTCCATTATCCTGATGACATAGATTTTTGCAATGACGAGATTGCACAAATGTTCGGAGTAAATGCATGAATATTCTGCTGGATACGCATATAATTCTTTGGTACTTGAATGGGGATTCAAAGCTTCCAGAAAAGGCAAGAGCCTATATTGACGACTGGAAAAACAATTTGTATTTCAGTGTAGCCTCACTTTGGGAAATAGAGATAAAGCATATCATTCACCCCGATAAAATGATTAGTTCTGCAGGTGAAATTTTGGACTTATGCAGAAATGCGGATTTTACATTACTGCCTTTGCATCCTGAGCATATAAAGCTTCTTCACACTCTTCAAAGAGAGGAAAAAGCACCGCCCCACAATGATCCTTTTGACAGAATTTTGATTTCACAGTCAAAATTTGAGGAAATGGTGTTTTTAACACATGACGGACTTTTAAAATATTACAACGAACCTTGCGTTATGGAAGTTTAGCCCATGCCACAGAAGAAAAGTGAGCTTTATGTGCTTACCAAGGCAAAGGAGCTTTCAAAATATGTAATCACGGTAACGGAAAAGTCTCCTAAGAAATTCCGTTTTACCCTTGTGGTGAGGCTTCAGAATTATTGCCTTGACATAATAGAAAACATTCTTCTTGCAAACATGCTTCATATATCGGACGAAAGGAGGTTTGAAAAGCAGAAGGAGGCTGGCCGCCTTTTGGAACTTCTGGGCTATTTTTCAATGATTTGCATGGAAACTGAATGCATCCTGCCCAATCAGTTTGAGAACATCTCAAAGCTACAGGCGGAATGCCTGCTTTTTTTAGGCAAATGGATTAAAAGTGACCAGAAACGGCTGGAAAAATCAGAAAATGAAAATAAAGCGTCATCAGGTTGAAGTCCGCAAAAAGACGCTTTGAAATAGGAAGAAGTTGTGAACAAAAATGCTGCGAGTTTGCACTAGCAAACTCGGGAAGATGTCTAAAAGTGCGTAAGCAGTTTTAGACATCGACGTGGTGGCTCCGCTCGCCCAACTATAACAATAGTAACAACGCGCGCAACATCAACAACGACGGCAACGCCAATAACAACAACA
>CALCRU010000010.1 GCA_937894335.1 uncultured Treponema sp.
AAGACGCTGGACCTTATTTCTCTGTTATCCGTTCCGCTCATCTTTCTCCTTGCAGGCACAGGTGGCTAGCGCGCCCCCTTACCCTTGCATGCAGACGGTCAGCATACACCGCTGCCACCTTACCCTGCAGACATACAGTTACCCTGTAGACATACAGTCGCCCCACAGGGTAAGGTTTATTCTTGTGCCTGCATATATTTAATATGAACGGAATTGCAAAAAGTGCTATAAAACAGGATGAAGTCGGAAAAAAAGTACCTCTTAAAAGTGAGTTTTATATATTCACCTTTAAGAGCGCACTTCAAATATATAAAGTTTTCGTGCAACTGTATCAATTGTGTAGTCATAAGTGTAAGAATAACCTGTACTAGTCATAATTATACTGAGAATATGAGCGATTATGTCGATGAATTCAGGGGAAACATAAAGTACTACCGTGAACAGAGGAACATTTCGCAAACCCAACTGGCAATTTCCTGCGACTGTGGAACCGGCACCATAGGGGGCATAGAATCTGGAAAGGCAAAACCTTCATTCGACATGATTGTACGGATTGCCGAAGCGCTACAGGTTTCCCCAGCAGACCTTTTCGTAAGGGACGCCACAAAATCAAAATCCCAAATCAAGACGGAACTAAAGGATAAATTTTCAGACTTCCTCCTTTCACTCTAGCTCCACCTCGCAACTCATTGCAGATTTACAAAATATATTCTATAATATAATTCTATATGTACATGCGTCCGGTAAGCGACAGTCCAGAACACCTCATCAAAAACGGAAAACCTCTGTTTGGAACATACAGGGGACATACAGAACGACTTGACATTAGAGGCGTTAAATATCCCTATGGAACTTTTCCCTTGCCTACATTTATTACAAATCTGCGCATAAAGAGCAGACTTTCTTACTTTTTTTCAGTTGGTGAATACATTGGATGTTTAGACATTTTTGACGCAAAGGTAATAGGATTTGCAGAAGTCTGCTTTTGGAACACACAAACCAAGCAACGATTTGTCTACCGAAGCCTTATGGGTCTAAGAAAACGACTTGTTCCCCACAAACTTACCACTGCCGCAACAGTCTGCTACAAAAAGTCGCGCTACATCAGAATAAACTGGGACAGGGAAAACGACAGGCTTTCCATTATCTTTTCGTTAAAGGGTGACGCCCACAGGCCTTCCTCACGGGCAGCACTTCTGTCCCACTTTAGCGCAATGCCTAACTCAGAGCTGTTGTGCGTAACACCTTCGCCCACAATGCGCCGATGTTCAGCCTCTTATGTTACAGCCCTTCCCCTACATGGTGCCGTTACCGTTCAGGGTGCAAAGGAAGCGCCCCATACCATGCCTGATGCCGACGGTTTTGCATTCTTTGAAATAAACCGAGTGTACATGCGCTTTAAGTCCCACGGAGAATTTCTTACCGCATTCGGCACAAGTGCAGAAGGACGCTCAGTTCAGTTTAGAATTGCCGCAAGTTCCCAAGATGCAGTTGACCCTGACAAGTACAACAGCAATGTTCTCTTTTGCGACGGAGAGGCAACTCCCCTTCCCCCTGTTGTCATTACTCATCCCTATGGTATAATGAACGAATGGATTATTCAGGATACGGAAAACATGGTTGACCTTACTTTTACACCAGTTTCCGAAAATCTGAACAAAATAAGCGTCTTCGTTTTAAGGACTCAGTATCACACCATTTACGGAACGCTTGAAGGTGTCCTCCGCAATTCCAAAGGTGAAAAAATCAGCCTTAAGAATTTCCCAGGACTTATAAAGAAGTATTTAATCCGCTTGTAAAGGAGGCAGGCTAACTATGGCAGACGACCATCCAAAGCGCACCCTTGAGCCGGGAACAATAGACCGCACACGACGCAACATAGGCGCAATAGGCAAGGACGAAGCAGAAGCCCTTTCCAAAAAGCTAGGAGGAGAAATTCTTCAGGAACGCTCTGTGCCCTCAAGCACTCCCATGCCAACACGAAAATCTTACGCAACAAGCCCTTCAGTCAAGGCTTCAGGACTCAGTTCTGCCGACATAGCGGCAAAAAGTGCAGCCCTAACCGCGACATCAAATTTATCAAATAAACCGAGTACTACAGTGAACCAGATTGTAACCACCCCAAAGAAAAAGACAGAGGACGGACTTCCAGAACTGCCCGCCCATGATTTAAAGCTCATCGACAAACTGATGATGTCAGACGAATACGGCATAAAGCAGAGTTGGGGTCCCCTTACCTTCCTCTTCCGCCTGTCACCAAAAAACCGCGAAAAAATTACCAAGCGATTTACAAACTACACCATGCAAAAACATGTGGAGCACATGCAGGTTTTTATTACGACACTTAAGTCTTTCATGATTACCGCCCCAGATTCCTACAAGGTAAAAATTGCAAGCGACAGTGACCTTAAGTTTAAGTTCCTGCGCACCGTAGGAAAGTGGCAGCTCCGCGACATAAAGGTAATAGCCATAGACTTTGAGCACGCACAAGAAACCACAGTTGCAATGCTGGTTCCCTTTACAAAGGCAATTTACCGTCAGCTCCTTACAGTATACTATATTGGAGAACAACAAGTTCCAGCACTCATAAAGGATGTATACAACGACCTTACAGCCTACCCCGATGCAGACCTAAAAAAACTTCAGCAGCTAGCAAAGCAGGGCATTACGGAATGGCTTTATGTTCACAATCAGATTATAAAGGGAATGTATCCCCTTCTGATGCGCATGTGCACCTCCCAGTACGAAGCCTTCCCTCAGTTCTTTACAGACCAGATTGCAAACATTCTGCAGTTCCTTAACCTTACCAAGTTCGACCTCCTTCTTCCCGAAAAGAAAAAGAAGCAGGAAGATCCCAAGGCTGCCGCCGAAAAAGAAAAAAAGAAGCAAGAAGAACAGCATGTTGCAGGAAAAAAAGACGAACTAGTCAACACTGGACTTAAGATTCTTGAACAGCTCTTCCCCGAAGCAGGATTTTCTCATCTAGACAATCACCCCGACATGTATCCCTACTTCCAGCCGCTTTACAATTTCGGAGACGGATTCAATGTACTGCATCCCGAAAACGGACTCCAGGTTACTGTGGTTCTTCTTCGCATCATAGAAGACCTTCTGCAGGGGTGCCGTAACATAGACTTTAACTTTGGCGCTGATGAAAAACTTTCTGCGTTAAAGGACAACATAAACACTGCAATGTCTGAATGGGCATCTTACCGTGAAGATTTGTTTGACAAGCGGTACGGAGACTATCTGCGAAATTTTGTAAACCAGCTGTATTCTCAGAATGACTGGGACAAGAGCCAGTACGGAAAGGAATCTCTTACCAACATTTTGTGGCGAACAAAGTATTACTTCCTTCCAAACTTTAACTTTACCCAGATTCTTCTAAACAAGCCCAGCAACGACAATCCCTACAAACCTCTTGCTGCAAGAACAGACTACATGAAAACTTCACTTTCTTTAATCGTAAAACGAATAGACGAAAATGCTGAAGGACAAAAGCCAGTTCTTGGAGTAATGAACCCATGGGAAAGATATCAGTTTGACATTCCCAACACAATCTCAAAGAGGCTTGATGTTCTGCTGGGTGCAAAGAGGCAGACAAACACTTCTGCAACAAATGCAAACCTAATTAAATACACGCTTTGTATTGTTTCGGTTCTTGACTGGTGGGTAAACAATCCCCAGAGTCCTGCCTACACGACAAACGCAATGCACATCTACCGCATTTCAGAAAAGGACGGAGGACCTGCATTCTCTGCTCCTGTGCGCTCAGACCAGAACCAGCTGTTTGCTGCTGCCGTTAAACGCGCCATTGCGGCTCGTCAGGGTGGTGCAAAGTAAGCAAAACATTCTGCCCTATTCCACATCCCAAAGTTCAAGTTGCTTGTGGATTAGGGCGGTTACTTCCCTTCCCGCATCTTCCATTCCCATTGCAACAAGTTGTTCAGTCATGCTGTTCCAAATTGAATCAAATTCTTCAGGCTCAGAAACAATGCATTGAATCAGCATTTTCTTTACAAGTTCATCAGCTACAAGAACCTTATCGTTAAGTTCCTTAGGAAAAGTATACAGCCACAACTGACCGCTCACAGGCTTTTCCAAAACAGAAGGCTGAGGAAACAAGTCTATCCACATGCTTACACCATATTTACTTAGCGTTTCCTTTTCAACAGGAAGATAGCGTTCGATTATGTTGGGCTTTGTGTCTCGCATTATGCTGTCGCCGTTAGAGTCAACCGCATTTTTTCCATACTGAGGAAATGGATAAATCCACTTGCCCACGCCAGTCTGTGCTGAATAGTCTGGGTCAGACTTCTGCCGCTCCAAGTCTTCGGGAGTAACAACCCTCTGTCCTTTTTCTACTGTGTAGTTTACGCCTTCAATTCCCCAGTTGATTAAAATCTGAGCCTCTTGGGAACACATCCAGTCCATAAACTTAAAAGCCCGTATAACATCCTTGCAGTCTTTTGAAATGCTTATTCCCCATCCGCCGGTGTAGCCAAAGTCGGTAAGGGCCGGATCCTTGTAGGATGGGTCTGCAACAATGGGAATGTATGCGTAGGTTCTGTCTTCAAGTCCGTTAGCCACCATCTGCTTTCTAACTTCCGTATATCCCCATGAGGGATAGGAAATTCCCAGCACCCTGCCCGAAGCAATTTTTGACTTCCACATTTCTTCTGTCTGGGTAAAAGATTCAGGGTCAAGCGTTCCGTCGTGATAAAGTTCGTTAAGCCAACGATAGTAAAGCGACATGTCGGGATTAAGAAATTTATACTGAGCATTTTTTGTCTCATTGTCTACAATCCACTGTCCGTTATCAGGCAAACCAATTACATAGTTTCCAGCATTTCCCAAACCTACATACCAGAGCGAGCCTTCTGTCAAAAGCGAAAGACCTATTGTCTTCTGTCCGTTTACCGTAGGATTTTTTGCAAGGTAGGCCCTAAGGGCATTTGCATAATCGTCAAGTGTTTTTATTTTTGGATACCCCAGTTCCTTTAAAACAGCGTGCTGAATTTGCAGTGTGCCAGAAGTTTCAAGAACCCTGTTCCTAACTTCATAAGTTCCAAATGAATAAATGTGTCCGTCACTATGTTTTAGTTTTGAAAGTTCCGAACCGTAAAGGCGCTTCATGTTTTCGCCATATTTTTCTATAAGATTTATAACAGTTCCGTCAGGACTTTCCCATGCATCTAGAGCCACAACCGCATGAGCGTCTATCAACTTTGTTAAGTCTCCCTTTACATATAGAAGGTCGTCATAGTTTCCGCCTGCAATCATAAGAGGAACAGCAAGACTGTCACTGGCATGACTTTCACGAATATCTAGCGTAACTCCAGTTCTTTCAGTAATTCTTTTTGCAACAGGATCATCAAAAGAAAGATTTGCAGAACCATCGGAAGAAAAAAAAGTAAAAGTAATGGGATTGTAAATTGACAGGTCTTCCTCTGAAATTCTATTTCTGCACGAAACAAAACAAAGTGCCGCAAAAAAAACGCATGCAAAATTTCGCACCTTCATTTTTATTCTCCTCCTTTTGATTTTTTAAATTCCTTTGGCGTCATGTTGGTATGTTTTTTAAACTTAAGATAGAAGTAGTCCGTATTGCTGTAGCCCACAACTTTTGAAATTTCGTAAATCTTTAGGTCGCTTGTAGCAAGAAGATTTTTTGCCTGCTCTATACGGATTATATCAAGATAAGTGTTAAAAGGAACACCTGTGTACTCTTTAAATTTTTTTCCAAGATATGCACTGTTGCAGTTGAACAGGTCTCCCAACAGTTCAAGTTTTAGTTCGGTGTCGTAATGTGTCTTAACATACTGAATCACCTTAAGGATTGTAGAACTTGCGGTATTTGAAGTAAATGATTCTGCAAGGCCAACGGTAAAGTCTTCTACAATCTTTATCATTTCGTCAAAATAGTTCTGGGTGTAAATAAGGTTTACCAAATCCAAAGCGGGAACAGTATCAAGTTCTTTTTCGGGATGACGGGCATGAACTGAATTCTGAGTTTCTACAATGAATGCCATGCACATCTTTTTTATTTCGTCTATTGAAATTACACTGGACTTAAGCCATTTTTTAAAGTTTGCAAGAAGCGCATTAATTTTCTGCAGGTCGTAAATTTCTATGTACTGGGTAAGTTCCGGTATGGCAGAAAGATATTTGTTTATATTAAAGTCATCGGGTCGTTTTCCAAGACGCAAAGATGCATATTCGTCCGCTTCCAAATCTTCCTGCGTTATAAAAAATTTTTGGGTATAGAAAAAGAGTTGGCTGTAAAGTCTTTTTGCCTGAGTGTAACTTTTTAGTCCTCCTTCAAGACCTTCAAACTTATGTCCCAAAGACGCAATGGCACCTCCTCCCGTTTTATTTTTCTGCAGGCGAGTACACAGTCTGTCTAAATGCCTTAAGACAGTTTCTTCTCCTTCGTTTGTAAACACAGCAACAAACATTCCGTCCATTAAAAAAGAAAAATGATTTACATAAACAAAGCAGTCGTCAAAGGCAATCTGTAAACTTTGAACTTCGTTAGAAAAGCCCACAAGTTCAAGAGAAATTATTGCAACCTGATAAAAGTTATGCTGATTTTTTTCTTCTGCAAAACCGTCTTCAACCGCTCCGTACAGGAACATCTGTTTAAAGCCCTGAGCAATCTCTTCCCTTTCTGCGGAACTTCGAAGAGATTCTGCTTCTGCTTCCTTTTGAATGTCGTTTTTTATATCGCGGATTTTGTCTTCCAGTTCGTCTTCATCAACAGGCTTTACAATGTAACCCTTTGCACCAAAGTTGATTGCCTTCTTTGCAAATTCAAAATCGCTGTAACCAGAAAGTATAAGAAACTTTGGCTTCTGTGACTGTGGCCTAGAGGAATTGTAAACACTTTCAAGAACATCTATGCCGGTCTTTCTGGGCATGTTTATGTCAAGCAGAACAATGTTGGGCGACAGTTCTTCTATTCTTTCTAGAACCTCGTCACCGCTGGAAGCTTCACCGCAAATAGTGCATCCCAACTTTTCCCAGTCAATTATTTTTTCTAAACCATGACGGACAATTTCTTCATCATCCGCAATAAGAACTTTAAGTTTCTGCTCGCTCATATTACACTTCTCCATTGCCGTTCATTCTAATGCAGGGAACCTGTATGGTAACAACCGTTCCCTTTCCCTCTTCACTTTGTATGTTAAGTCCGTACTGTTCGCCGTAAAAAAGTTTTATGCGCTGGTTTACATTCAGCATTCCTATGGAACTGTTTACCGCTTCCACCTTGTTGTCGTCAAGTTTTTTTGTAAGCTCCATAAGTTTTTCCTTGCTCATGCCTGAACCATTGTCGGAAACAGAAATGCTCAGAGTGTCGTCCTTGCTGTCAATTAGAATATAAATGAATCCGTCTCTTACATGAGATTCAAGTCCATGAGAAAAAGAATTTTCTACAAGGGGTTGAATTAAAAGCGGAAGAATTTCCACATCCTTTACGGGACACAAAAACATAATTGCATAGGAAACTCTTTCTTTAAAGCGAAGGTGCTGTATTTCAAGATAATTGCTTATGACATCTATTTCTTCCATAAGCGGAACTGGACGCTCTGCAACATCAAGATTATGTCTTAGAATTTTTGCAAGAAGCTTTATTGTGTATGCCACATCCTTACTGCCATCGGCAATAGCCTGCATGCGGAT
This sequence comes from uncultured Treponema sp., assembly GCA_937894335.1. GTDB lineage: Bacteria > Spirochaetota > Spirochaetia > Treponematales > Treponemataceae > Treponema_D. Next base: position 7,684 of record CALCRU010000010.1, read on the forward strand.
TGTTTCTAGAGTGTTAAACAGGAAGTGTGGATTTATTTGGCTTGCAAGCATTTTAAAGCGTATGTCATTCTGTCGTGACAAAAGTTGTGCTTGACTAAGCTTGTGAGTGTACACCTCGTCAATAAGAGTTTTAATTGTTGAAGAAGTTTTTGAAAGAGCGTCAAACATTTCTGAAAATTCATCGGAACCTTCAAGGCGTGCTCCAGTTTCAAAATCATTCTGTACGATTTTTTTAATTTCGTTGTTGATGTAGTGTACACGGTTTTCAAAGTAGCGCGAAAAAAGAGTAAGCAGCAGTGCCGAAATTGCCGCACCAGAACCAAGCACAAGAAGGCAGACAAGAACGGTTTTAAATGTCGTTGTTCTAAGCACTGTACGGGGAATGAACTGCATTAAAATCATTGTACTTGCGCGGTCTTCATACACCCGGTAAAAAAGTCCTGCAACATTTTCGTTATTCCAAACGGTATAGGCCTGCGTAATTTCTTCGCCTGGAAAATCCTGATTTAAAAAAGACGGGCGGCGTGAATCAGGAAGAGAGCCTGAAGAAAATTCCAGTTTGCCATTTACTGCTATAAGGGTTTCATTTTCCTGAGCACGAATAAGGCGAAGCACTGTATCTTCTGCAATGTTGATTGAAAGCACTGCAATAAAAGAACCGTCTGTACGGCTTTGAACAGCACGCACGAGAGAGAGCATTTTCTTATGGGTAATGTCGTCTATTTTCATTGTCCACAAAATGTTTCCGTGAGACTCTTTTGCCTGCCTGTACCACAGTGAACTTTTTATGTCGTCGCTTGCCTTTATAAAATATGCGTTATCAAGAATTGTGGGATTTTCGCAGTAGTATCTAAAGCTTGCCACATTTGAATTCATCCGCAGAAAATCATCAAGAAATGCCGTATCCAGATACTGCTCGTATACTTCTTGCGCCGAAGAATAATTTTTCTGAAGGGTTTCCTGAACTGTCTTGTTCACATACAGACTGTCGCTCATGGATTCCGTAGTCTTAAGCATAGTCTGATACAATCGAGCAGTCTGCAGCATAGAGGCGCGAGCAACACGCATCTGCCAGTCTTCAAGGCGATAGTTTATCCAAAAGGATAGTATGACGGTTATAAGCACGATTGGAACAAGAAAGGCAATCACATAAAGAAGCATGAGTTTGTTTCTTATTTTCAAACGGTTTAAGAAAAGCGCCATACATTCAGTATAAAGAATTTTGTGCAAACTGTCATTAGACAAATCAATTACAATGTGCTACACTGACTCCATGAATGCAATAGAATTACAACATGTAACAAAAAAATACAAGGGCTTTACCCTTGAAGATATTTCCTTTAATGTCCCAGAAGGAAAAATTGTAGGACTTGTTGGAGAAAACGGAGCAGGCAAGACCACAATAATCCGCTCAATAATGGGAAGTTGCCACTACACCAGTGGAAGCATAACCGTTATGGGAGAAAACAATCAGCACGACGCACACTTTGCGCAGATTAAACAAGCCATAGGTGTTGTTCTTGACGAAGGCTGTCTTCCTGTTCTTAAGGTAAAGGATATGGAACCAATCTTTAAATCCGCTTACGCCAGATGGAATCATGCCACTTACGAAAGGCTGCTTAACGAGTTTGAACTTCCGGTAAAAAAGAACATAAGACAACTTTCTCGCGGTCAGAAGATGAAGCTTGCACTTGCACTGGCACTTTCCCACGAGTCAAAGATTCTTATCCTTGACGAACCCACTGGCGGACTTGACCCTCTTGTTCGTGACGAGATTATAGAAAAGCTTAGAGATTTTGTTGCAGACGACGAAAGCCATTCCATTCTATTTTCTTCTCACATCATTAGTGACATTGAAAAAATCTGCGATTATGTTGCCTACATTCACAAGGGGCGCATTATGTTCTTTGAAGAAAAGCAGACGCTGATGGAAAAGGTTCATGAAAAGGAACTTGCAAATCTTGAAGAATATATTATTGCCTATGCAAAGGAGATAAAGAAAAATGAAAGCGCTTCTAATTAAAGACATAAAGACAATTTTTGCCTTCTTTATTTTTATTGCCATCTTCGGATTTGCAACTAGCTTTGCAGAGACGACTTCCTTTATCAGTTTTGTTTATGTATTCCTCATTCCCATGACGATTATGAATCAGGATGAACTGACACACTTTAACAGGCTTGCAAGCATGATGCCCATAAGCAGTGCGGAAGCCGTATGCGAAAAATATGTAATCTCGCTGATTGGACTTGCGGTTGCCCTTGTGTTTGGTGCTGCTGGAATGGCTTTTGGTTATTATGTAATGGGTATTAATATTAACATTGATTCCCTCTTCTTACCTACATGTCTTGTACTTTTCTACTGCGCAATCACGCTGCCTTTGGACTTTCTGGTTACTTCTCAGATTGGACGCACAATAATGCTTGTTGCAAGCATGATTGTAGTTGGAATTATCTTTGGAATTGTAATGGCGCTTGGCAACGAAATGTTTGTTACGCTTTTTAACGGCGGTCTTACATGGGGAATCCGTATTGTACTTCTTGCTGTCTGCACAGTCCTCTTTGCCGCAAGCATCCCTCTTAGCATTTCTATTTATAGACGAAAAGATAAGTAATCAAAAATGCATCCATGCATTTTTGATTACGAGAGAATTCGCCATGCGAATTCTCGCGGGTGTTTACTGTCTAGATATTGACGCGACCTCCTTGTCGCTCTTTAATTTACCGTTTTTTTTGCTTCCGAAGTTTTTTAGCATCCATGCATTTTTGATTACGCGAGAAGTCGCCATGCGAATTCTCGCTGGTGTTTACTGTTTAGATATTGACGCGACCTCCTTGTCGCTCTTTGATTTACCGTTTTTTTTACTTCCGAAGTTTTTTAGCATCCATGCATTTTTGATTACTCGAGAATCACACGGGGTGAGCGCATTACGCACTTCAGCAACAGTCGAAATCGGAGCGACACGGATGTCGCGTCATACTGTTACTATGCAGACATGCAAGAATTCGCCATGCGAATTCTTGCGTTTTAGAAATTGCAAGGATGCAAACACACTTACGCATTACAGCATCAGTGAAATGCAAGCGACACGGATGTCGCGTCATACTGTTACCATGCAGACATGCAAGAATTCGCCATGCGAATTCTTGCGTTTTAGAAATTGCAAGGATGCAA
>CALCRU010000011.1 GCA_937894335.1 uncultured Treponema sp.
TGTGCGTGAAGCTCATGATGATCAGCGGCATCGTCTGGTAAAGGACGAGCGGCAGGGTTATCTTGTGGAGGATCTGGGAGTTGTTCGCACCGTCGATGCGGGCGGCCTCGTACAGGTCTTCCGAGATGGCGGTCATCGTTCCCGTCGTCAGCATCATGAAGTAGCCGAATCCTGCCCACAGGTTTATTACAATACACATTACCTGAGCAAGTGTGGCATTACCCAACCATGGAATTACCGAACCACTCTGCAAAAGTCCTAGAGCCTGCAGAGTTCTGTTTACAGTACCGAAAGTTCCGTTAAGCAAGTTCTTCCATACAAGCATAGTGATTACAGAAGGAACAGCATAAGGCAAAATGAAAATGAAGCGGAAAACAGGAGCAAGCTTTATCTTGCTGTTGGAAAGCTGAACCGCAACAATAAGTCCGCCAAAGTAACAGGTAGCAGTAGAAAGAACAGCCCAGACCAAAGTCCAGATTGCAATACGGGCAAATCCGCTGGCCCATGAAGAACCGCTTCCCATAAGTTCCTTAAATGACTGAAAGCCAACCCAGTCAACAGTGTTGTTCGGCGGAATATGGTTAGGTGCTGAATAGTTGGTAAAGGCAACGCAAATGCTGAACACAAGCGGAACCACAACAAATATCAGCAGCATGATTACACAGGGAGCAAGTCCTGCAAGGGGGAATGCACGGCCTCCAATCTGAGCAACGGAAGCCTTCTGACTCATAAAGCGCCCCGTACGGCAATAGTCAGAATAAGACTTTTGTGCAGAGCGCACTGAAATTACATAAAGCGCAACAAAAATCGCAACGATTGCAAGAACGATAATTCCGTCAATCAGCATGAAGATTGAATTGTCGCGAAGTTTTACAGGTATGTCTGGCTGCGGCGAACCGAGCGTTATAAGCTGAATTATTTTCCGGACAGTTACCGGAGAAAACGCAAGGAACACAACTTCTACAAGGGCAAACAGCGCACCCTTAAGGTATTCCTTTAAACATAAAATGTGCGAGAGTCCCATAAAGCAACAGGCAATGCCCGTCACCTTAGACTTTGAACTTCCGTCGGTTTCTAACCGCATAGATGTCACCTCTTGTAGAAAATTAGAAAGAAAAGCGGACAAGCGGTATGCAAAAGGACTTGTCCGCCCTACAGGAAATTATAACACGCCATGGTCAAAAGTCAAACTTTTTTTCCCGGCGCAGGAAGCACATCCGGCACAGACCCCGGACATGCTTCTTATTGTTGGTAAGCCTTTACTTATTTACCAATAATTGCAGAGTTACATGCGTTAAGTTCGCTCTGAACATCTGCACCGTCCCAAATGTTGCGTGAAGTGCTGTTCATAGCCTCCCAGAATGAACCCATCTCAGGAATTGAGGGCATTGGGAATGCATAGTCAAGCTGCTTCAGGAATCCAGGCATGTACTTTGAGCTTACTTCTACATTTACAGAAGGCATAGCACCTGTAAGGTCGAAGCGAAGTTTCTGCATCTCAGGTGTAAGAAGGAACTGAGCGAAGTCAGCAGCTTCTTCGGGGTGATCTGAGTAGTTAGAAACGAACATTGCGCGAGTACCACTGAATGTTGCTGCAGGAGTTGATTCACCAGGAAGTGAAGGAATTGCTGCTACACCAAAGTCGATTCCTGCGTTCTCAAAGTTAACAACATTCCAAAGACCTGTAATGTGCATTGCTGCCTGTCCAGCCTGGAATGCTGCGTCACATGTAGAAGTTCCAAGGTCAGCTGCAGGTACATTGAGTACAGAGCGGAGTGACTGGAAGAACTGCATACCCTTAACTGCATCAGCGTTGTTAAGGCGTGTATTTGTCGTGTCTGTTCCAGAAGGTCCAAAGAGGCGGTTTCCGTTTGCAGTTGTAAAGAGGATTGTGTAGTATCCGTTTCCAACATCCATTACGAATCCGTACTTTGAGGGGTTAGCAGCATTAAAGTTCTTTACCCAAGAAGCAAGTCCTTCCCAAGTTGTAGGAACTTCTGAATCGCTGATAAGATTTCTGTTGTAGAACAGAGCGTATGTTTCAGCAGAAACAGGATATCCGTACATTGTTCCGTTGTATGTAAGAGCTGTTGCACATGCACCAAGAACATCAGCCTTTACTGCTGATGCGTTTACTGTAGGAGCAACATGACCACCAGTTACCAGTTCACCAAGCTTGTCATGGGGAGCGGCAAACAAGTCTGCACCTACTCCAGCAGGACCGTCAAGAGCAATCTGACCAGTTGCGTCACCAAGCTCAACATTTACGAACTTGATTGTTACATTCGGATGCTTAGCTGTGTATGCTGCGCCAGCCTGTTTAATGAACTCATCAGGACCACCCAGAGATTCCCAAACGGTAAGGGTTACAGCTTCAGTTTTTGCAGCCTTGTCTTTTCCATTGCAGCCCACGAAAGCCGCACCAAGCAAAAGAGCAGAAGCAATGACAGCTGCTCCCTTTACTACTTTCTTATTCATATTTTCCTCCTGTGAATAAGTACCTATTTTTTCCCGACTAAACACGGGTTGATTCACGAATCTTAACCTGATAGCCAACCGGAATACGGCTGTCTATAGATTTTTCCTCCACAAGGTCAATAAGCGCATTACCAGCGGTTCTGCAAAGTTCCCAGGAACTTACGCTTAAAGCCGTTACTGGAGGAACATGAGTCTTAAGGGCCTCACTGTCGTAGAATGATGCAACCTTTACATCACCCGGAACGGAATATCCCTTTTTCTCTAGCCAGGCCAAAGCCTTGCCACAGATGACATCATCCGTACAGACTATGCAGCACGGAAACTGTTCCACACTTCTTTCTAGAGCACGGGAAACATCCTGTACAGTTTCCACATCCCACTCTTCCAGAACAGGCTTTACATCCTCACCCTCGCAGGCCTCAAGAAATCCCTTATGCCTAAGCAAGTTAACCTCATGCTCCCGGCTTCCTGCAAGAAAGACTAACTTCCTTAATCCAAGTCCAAGAAGCAGTTTTGTAAGTTCGTAACAGCCTGCAAAGTTGTCGCTGTCAACCGTATACAGCCCCTCTTCATCCGAAGTTCCCATCACAACGAAGGGAAGCGCATCATCCTTAAGGAAGTCCAGTGAGGCGTCATTTTCTACCAGTCTAGTAAGAATGGCACCATCCACTTTACGGTTGCGCACCAGGTTTTCCAAAGAAGACGCATCTGAGGCATCTACAACGGAAAGCACTGCCGCATAGCCACGGGAAGCAAATGTTTCAGCAAGACCTACAAGGCAGTCCTGAAAGAAGGGAACATCTCCCCTGTCTGCATCCCTAGGAATTACAACAGCAACATTGTAAGTCCTGTTAGAAGCAAGAGCCCTAGCCGTAGAGTTGGGAATGTAGTTGTGCCGGCGGATCCAGCTCTGAACCCTGTTACGGGTCTCGTCACCGATTCTTCCCTTTCCGCTTATGACCCTTGATACCGTAGACTTTGAAACACCAAGTTCCTTTGCAATATCAGCTATGGTCATAGGCATTCGGTCGTCTCCGGCCAAGCCCCTTCCCTCTTCCATTGGTTTGTCTCCACTTCTAAAATTGAGCAATCGGTTGCTCATATTCGTAATATACACCCACTATTTTATTCTGTCAAATGTTTTTTTGCGAATTTTTGAAAATTTCGGTATCGTTTCCAAAAATAATTCTCACCCACTGGAAACGATACCTCTTAAAATAAACTGAAAAACAAGTTTAATTTCTTAAAGAATAAGGATTTGGCAGGGGTAATTTATGCAACACCGTTGCGCAAAATCCGTCTAACAAGCCTTAAAAAAAGATTCTCTGTTGCGCTGATTTTTTTTATTTTTTTTGACCGTAATAGGCATTTGGACCGTGTTTTCGCTCGTAATGCTTCTGCACGATGTAGGAAGGAAGTTCCTTTGCACAGGGATTTATTGTAAGGGTGTTCAGAGCCATTTTGCAAATTTCTTCCAGAACAGCGGCATTGTAAACCGACTTAGATGCAGTCTCGCCCCAACAGAAGGGGCCATGTCCGCCAACTAGAACCATGTTTACTTCCGCAGGATTGATTCCATTTCGTTCAAAGTAGCGCACAATCAGTCTGCCTGTTTCTTTTTCGTAATCTTTTTTTACAGCGTTAGGAGAAAGATAGGGAGTGCATGGAACATCAGTCTGAATGTGATCCGCATGAGTTGTACCAAACAGGGGAACTTCCCGTAAGGCCTGTGCCCATGAAACAGCATAAGTTGAATGAGTGTGTATTATTCCCCCCATGCTGATTTTTTTTTCTACGGCAAACTCTTTGTAAAGAACCGCATGAGTGGGGGTGTCGGATGAAGGTCTTAGTTTTCCTTCCACCACATTTCCCTCAACATCTACAACAACCATGTCATCAGTGCAAAGATTTTCGTAAGGAACTCCCGAAGGCTTTATGGCAAACACGCACCGCTCTGCATCAAAGGCAGAAACATTTCCCCATGTATACAAAGCAAGATGCTGCAGAGGAATCTGCATGTTGGCCTCGTAGGCTTCCCTTTTTAATTCTTCATAAACTGATTTCATGTTGTACTCCTATAGTTTCAGTCAACGGATTCTACCGCTGCCCTTTCCACAGCCATAGCTCTTTTGTATTTCTGATAAAAGGCGTCAAATCCAAGACAGTCTTCCTCTTTTGGAACAAGCGTGGTCTTTTTTGCATTGGAAAAAAATTTTTTGCTAAGCCATGCACTCAGTTCTTCTGCACAACCCTTTTGCCTTTCGTACATGTAACATGCAAGAAGAGCCATTCCCCAAGGGCCGCCTTCTCCTGCTGTAGAAAGAAGAGTTACTGGAGCATGCATTGCATCTGCCATTGCAGAGCTTCCAACTTTTCCGCATTTAAAAAATCCTCCGTGTCCTGTAAGGCTTTCTAGGGCAACATGCTCTTCTTCAAACAGAATGTCCATTCCTGTCCTTAGGGCGCACAGTGAAGAAAAAATCTGGGAGCGCATAAAGTTTTCAAGAGTAAAGGATGAATTCTGTTCCCTTACTACAAAAGGTCTTCCGCTTAAAAAACCTGTCATGCTTTCTCCAGAAAGATAGTTGCATGAAATTATTCCGCCACAGTCACTGTCGCCATTAAGTGAGGCAGTCAGCAACTTAGTGTAAAGTTCATCCCTTGAAAATTCTGCACCCAAAAGACGAGCCGCTTCTGCAAAAAGAGAAATCCATTTGTCATAGTCACCAGTACAGTTGTTTGCATGAGCCATTGCCACAGCGCGTCCATCGGGAGTTGCAACCACATCAATTTTATTTGTGTAGGCTTTTGAAAGAGGCTTTTCTAGAACGACCATTGCAAAGACAGAAGTTCCTGCAGAAACATTTCCTGTTCGCGGAAGAACAGAATTTGTTGCAACCATTCCAGTTCCTGCATCACCTTCTGGAGGACACAGAGGGCAGCCGGCCTGTAAGTCTCCCTCAGGATCAAGAAAGAGAGCGCCTTCTTTTGTAAGGGTTCCAGCACATTCTCCTGCACAAAGAATTTTTGGAAGAAGATTTTTTATGCTCCAGCCCACACTAAATTCTTTTACAAGGGAATCAAATTTATTTAAAAGTTCTTTATCGTAATTTTTATTTTTATAGTCAAGGGGAAACATTCCCGAAGCGTCACCTATTCCCAAAACATTTTGGCCGGTAAGCATTTTGTGCACATAGCCTGCAAGGGTTGTAAACGAAGCAATGTTCCTTACATGCTCTTCGCCATTAAGAACCGCCTGATACAGATGTGCCGCACTCCATCTTTGGGGAACAGGTACATTAAATTCCAAAGAAAGTTTTTCCGAAGCCTCTTCTGTAATTGTGTTACGCCATGTTCTGAATGGAACAAGAAGTTTTCCAGAAGAGTCAAATGCAAGATAGCCGTGCATCATGGCACTTACGCCCATTGCGCCCACAGTTGAAAGAACTATTCCGTAGGATTTTGCAACATTTTTTTTAAGTGAGGCATATGCGCTTCTAAGACCTTCTCTTACTTCTTCAAGGGAATATGTCCACACTCCGTTTACAAGAGAATTTTCCCAGTCACAGGAGCCCTGGGCAAGAACTTCTCCGCAGGAAGAAACAAGAACTGCCTTTATGCGTGTCGAACCAAACTCTATTCCTAAAAAACTTTCTGCTGCATTAAAATTCATTTTCATTCCGCCGTAACCAAAATATTCTGTTCTCTGCCGTCCCTATAAACTGTAACCTGTACCGTCTGTCTGCTGTAAAGCTGTTCAATCGCACTTTCTGCTGATGATGCGTCAAGGATTTTTGTTCCGTTAATTGCAGTCACCACATCGCCAATTACAATGTTTGCAATAAAGGCAGGACTGTTCTGGTAGACCATGCGCACATAGGCTCCGGTATTCCGTTTTAATTCCATGCGGCGAAGAGTATCTAAATCTTCAAAGTCCATTCCCAGTTTTGTTCCGTTAAGTTCAGCTTGAGTCATGGGAACATAGAGATAGGCATAGTAGTCAAAGTATCTTTCGGAAGATTCCACAGGACGCCACTCTGTAACATACACCGCTTCCCTGTCTCCCTGCTTGGGACTTACTAAAACCTTGTAGGATTCGTATGTCGTTCGGGTAACAGTTTCTCTATATACAGCACCGTAAAGGGCATGAGTTGCACCGTGCTGCATGCACAAATTTCTTACCTGATTTATAAGCCGCTCTCTAGAATACTCTTTTGCGGTAAAGGAAGAAGAGCCAACAAGTCTGTAGCCTTTGGTCTCAAAATCCAGACGGTCAAAGTTTATGTTTGAAGAAAAAATCAGTTCAGGTTCAACAACACTACCTTGAGAAGACGCACCCTGATAATTCCGTTCCATTACGCTTGTACTTTCGCATGAAAAAAATGTCAGCGTTAAAAGCATTGCTAAAAAACAAAGGGGTAGCCGTTTCATATAAAATCCTACCGAATGAAGTGAGTTGAAATTCTATCTTCCTTTTGCGGAAGTCCGAATTTTTCCCTGCCCAGAGAAATACTCTTTATGAGGAAGGACATGTTTCTTGCGAGAGTCCGCATAGTCTGAAGCCCTTCACCGTCCTGATTTGCCTCTCCCTGAACAAGACCATGCACGCCGTTCCAGTACTGACTAGAAGCGACTGGCATTCCGCTTATTGTAAAGAATTTATTCAGTTCGTCAAAGGTTGAAGAAATTCCTCCACGACGGGCAACAGCAACAGCGGTACCAACCTTCATGGTCTTGTCAAAATTCGTACTGTAAAAAAGCCTGTCCAAAAAAGCCACAAGAGTTGCATTTGCAGAAGCATAGTACACAGGAGACGCCACAATCAGACCATCAGCATTTTTAAATCTGTCTGAGGCGGAATTAACCTCATCATCAAAAACACAATGCCCAGAAGAAGCGCAGGAATTACACGCCACGCATCCCCTGATTGCCTTGTTTCCCACATGCAGAATTTCAGTCTCAATTCCCTCTTCTGCAAAAACCTTCTGCATTTCGCTTATTGCAATAAAAGTGTTTCCCTTGGCATGAGGACTTCCGTTGACGATTAAAACATTCATGTGAACCTCCTAATTCTGCTAAGAGAATTCTACCAAAGCAAAAAGTTTTGTTCAACCTGCAAGGCTAGAGGTATTTGTATGCCATACACAAGAAAAAACTTTCCTTACCATAGCTGGAAGAAATGGGGCTGCCCATCTTTTTAGAACAGCCTTGACCAAAAAATAAAGGGGCTGTCCCAAAAGTATGTGACAGCCCCTTTATTTTTTGGTCGGGTAACCGGAATTCGAATCCGGGACCTCATGCCCCCCAGACATGCACGCTAACCAACTGCGCTATTACCCGAAAATGTAAAACTATTCTAACGAATTGGACCATTCCAGTCAATAGCCTTGCTATGGCAAAAGTTTTTCTATATAATACTTATACCATGAAAACTTCACAACTTCCTTTTAGAACGCTACGGGAAGCCCCCGCAGAAGCAATTATTGCAAGCCATCAGCTTATGATGCGCGCCGACTTAATCCGCAAACTAGGAAACGGACTTTACACATACATGCCCCTTGGTCTTAAAGCCTACCAGAAGGTAGAAGACACCATCCGCGAAGAATGGAACCGCTCAGGTGCCGTTGAATTCCGTCCTACCGTCATTGTTCCGGGTGAAATCTGGAAGGAAAGCGGCAGGTGGGATACAATGGGTCCCCAGATGCTCAAAGCAAAAAACCGCGGCGAACAGGACATGGTTGTTTCACCTACAGCAGAAGAGGCCTACACTGCAATCGTACGCTCAGGACTTACTAGCTACAAGCAACTTCCAATTAACATGTATCAGATAAACACAAAGTACAGGGACGAAATCCGACCGCGCTATGGCGTAATGAGGGGCCGTGAATTCAACATGGCTGACGGTTACTCCATGAATGCTGACGACGAATCCCTTGACCAGACATATCAGGCCTATGCAAAGGCCTATCTGCGCATCTTCAAGAGGTTGGGTCTTAAGGTAATTCCCGTAAAGGCTGACACTGGTGCCATGGGTGGAAGCGGAAGCGAAGAGTTCATGGTAGAAAGCCCTGTAGGTGACGACACTCTGATTATCTGCCCCGACTGCGGATATGCAGCAAATGTAGAAAAGGCTTCATGCAAGCCCGATGCAGCAGTTGACAACAGCGGAAATCCCCAAAAGCCCACAGACCTTCCCATAGAAGATGTTGCAACTCCCAATGTGTTCAGCATTGCAGACATGGAAAAGTTCTTTAACTCTACTCCGAAGATGTTTATAAAGGCTCTTGTCTACCGCGTAATAAATTCCACACTGGACTTAAGCAAGGCACCCTTCTGCGAAAAGTTAGAAAAACGCACAGAAGGTTCTCTTACATTCTATCCCATTTCGTACATCTGTGTTTTAATCCGTGCAGATTTGGATGTTAACGAGGCAAAACTTGCATCTGCATTAAAGGCCAGCGAAGTATGTCTTGCTGACGACGAAGAAATCATGCAGATAGCGGGAGCACCTCACGGATTCGTAGGACCAGTTACCGTAAAGTGTCCCATTCTTCAGGACTTTAGCGTAAACGACATGCACGATGCCATTGCAGGAAGTGGAAAGGAAGGCTACCACATAAAGCATGTTGAACCCGGACGCGACTACAAGGCATGGCTTAACACTGATGTACGCACAGTTGTTGCTGGCGACAAATGCCCCAACTGCGGAGGAACATTCTACAGCACAAAGGGTAACGAACTGGGACATATCTTCAAGCTGGGCAAAAAATACACCCAAAGCATGGGCGTTACATTTCTGGACGAAAACGGAAAGGCCACTGTTCCAACAATGGGCTGTTACGGCATAGGCGTAGACCGCGTACTTGCAAGCATAATTGAATCCTACCACGACGATAAGGGAATAATCTGGCCAATGACAGTTGCACCTTTCCATATAGCAATCGTTCCAATCAAATACAGCGGAAGCATGAAGGAAGCAGCAGACCGACTCTACGAAGAGCTTAGCAAAAAAGGCGTTGAAGTTCTTCTTGATGACAGGGACGAGCGCCCCGGCGTAAAGTTTAACGACATGGATTTAATGGGTTTCCCCATCCGCATTACCGTAGGCGAAAAGAACCTTCCCAATGTGGAAGTAAAGCTCAGAAGGGAAGCAGAGGCAAAACTCATTCCGTTAGAAGAAGCAGCAGACTTTGCCGCAAAACTTGTTGCAGAGGAACTAAAGGAACTTAACGCATAACAGTCACATCTAGAATGTTACATCTTGCAGGCTGTTTTGTTTTTTTTTAAAGAACTACACGGAGGATTACATGTCTTCATCAAACGCTAAACACATTCTTATTGCGCTAATAATTTCTCTTTTTATGGGAAGAGCATTTGCACTTCCGGGAGTGGAACAGTACATTCCCGACAGTTCAGGAGAATACATTTACTATGCCGACTATTCATTTCAGAGGGCATCTTTTATCGGATTCATTTATTATGATGACACAACCTATGCCCTGCGCTACTACTCTCCTGCAGACCTTGCAAACCACCAGTTTGAAAAGGACATAACCCTCTACTTTGCAGTTGACCCCTCAAAGAAAAATCTTACCCTTCTAGGCGAAAAAATCATTGGCGAAACCGCAACAGAAGACAAAGACATAATCAACTACATGCACGACCTGTTCTACGAGTTTACCGCAAGAAGACAGAAGGTTACCGTCATAGGAAAAGATAAGGTTCAGTCAAAAGAAAGTTTCGCACAGTTTGGAGGCGATGTTACCGTAACATATTCCAATGTAGCACCAATTTTTAACATTGAGTCAATCCGCGCACTGGACGGCACAGTTCTGTTCAGAATGCAGTCAACAGGACAGCTTTCTTCTTCTACAGACACAAGTTTTCTTTCTTTCAAGGGTGTAGACGGACTTCCTAAAGACAAGGTCCGCACCTTTACCGCTGGCAAAGAAGATTCTGAACGCTCTGTATACGGCTCACAGTCCATCCTTCTTGATTCAGAGTGGTCTCAGTCCATGGAAAATCTTTGGTTTAGAGGTAACGAAGCACTTCTTTCCCTCAACGAAATTCCCAGCGCACCTCAGGAGCAGGAACTTTACGAAACATTCCTCTGCAGAAAACTCTGTCAGGGAACAAACGGCTCTTATTCAATCAGCACCCAGACTCGCATAGAACTTACTGGCAACACCATAAAAATTACTGCGGTACACTATCAGCCTAAAGACCAGAATGTAACCCGTGACTTCAACATTATAACAAGAAGGAGTGACGGTTCCTACGCCTACATAAAACTCACCGTGTTTGACGCACTGTATCAGGAAAACAAAGAATACTTTACAAAGCTGTTAGACTCCTACAGAGTTGAATAAACTTAAAGACACCCTGTCATGATTTTACACCAACCGAGAGGAAATTTTATGAAAAAAAATAAAGTTACTCTTGCAATTACAGCCATACTGCTGTTATGCGCATCATGCACTCAAAGGGACGATGCCCCAAAAGGATTTGTACACCTTGCAGAGGCTGTTCCCGATGCAATTCTTGAAATCCGCTACTACTCCACATACAATTTTGTGGGTGACCGTATAGACGGCTACGAAAAACCCGTTGCACTACTCACGACAGAGGCGGCTGAAGCATTGAAGGCAGTAAGCGAAGATGTTAAGGCTCAGGGGTATCGGCTCAAAATTTACGATGCCTACCGCCCGCAGCGAGCAGTTACAAATTTCATGACCTGGGCTCAGAACACTTCTGACACGCGCATGAAGCGGTATTTTTACCCGAATCTTGACAAGTCCGTGCTGTTTGCTCAGGGCTACATAGCGGAAAAATCAGGTCATTCACGGGGGAGCACGGTAGATCTGACACTATTTGACATGGCATCAGAAAAGGAACTTGACATGGGAGGAACATTCGACTGGTTTGGACCTGAAAGCCATCCTGACTGGTGTGGCAATCCCGAAACATCAGAATACACAGGAGAATTCAAAGGCGACTCCATTCCAAACGGAGGAAAAATAAACGAAACCCAATTCAAGAACCGCATGATTCTACGAGAAGCAATGATTCGTCACGGATTTAAGCCTCTTGAAGAGGAGTGGTGGCACTTTACGCTGGCGGATGAACCGTACCCCGACACATACTTTGATTACCCAGTAAGATAAAAGTCGAAGGTGAACGATGTTTTTTACGAACTTAGTCAGATTTTTTATCTAAGGAAACACTGATTAATTCCCCGCAAAAAACAGGAAATCTGTGGTATAATCGA
>CALCRU010000012.1 GCA_937894335.1 uncultured Treponema sp.
ATTATACCACAGATTTCCTGTTTTTTGCGGGGAATTAATCAGTGTTTCCCTAGAACCTGCTTTAAAACTTCCCTATCATTTACAATATAAGTATGCCACCCTTGTCGATTACAAGCAGACGGTGTGAACTGCGCTAAATTTATAGCATCCTTTACGAGCTCGAGATTCACTGGCTCTGAAGAAAAATGACGCATACTATGTCTATTTTTTATCATATCTTCAAAGCTTATATTCTCAGTTTCTTTTATAGGATTAAAAAAAAAGCACCCTCCCGCTTCATTTTGTACGCCGGGTAAACTACATATTCTTTGTTCCAATTCTTTATCAACGAAACCATTCTCCTTGTTTTTTTTCATATAAAAGGAAAGAGTCGACAGCGCCGTTTTATAAAAGAAGGTCTCTGTATTATAACATTTAGCATACTCTTCCATTTCGGAAATAAGGATATCTATAATATCATGACCAAACCCTGGACGATAATTTAAATACGCTAACCCCTTTTCAATAGTATGATAAAATCTCGTTATGCTAGCCTCAAATTGTTTTTCAGTTTTACATTTACCATTCACAAATGAGTGTCTAAAATATCTTTTTTCATATAGGTAGAATTGTCTTTTTTCATTGTTTACGAAAAGATTTTTCACTATAGTTTTAATCCGCCTTAACATTCACTTTCCACCTTTAATTTTTTCTTTAATTTTCTTTATGTTGCTCATCAAATATTTATTCTCTTTTGTTTTGAAAAAAAATAATAAGAAAACTAAATTTGGCAAAAGTAAACACACTAGCCCCTTGCATAATAATTCCAAGAGCAAGTTATTAAATGAGAACATATTACAAACAAATGATGTAAGAATACAATCAAAGACAATGACCCCCGTATAAGAAGCCACCATAAACAGATACTTTTTCACATCAAGATTCATCAAGTATTTATTAGTGTTATACAAAAGCCAAGGAAAACCTATAACCAACATAGCAATAATAGTACTTAATATGACCCCATATAATCCGAATCTTCTAACAGACAATATATTTAAGACCAAATTAACAACAGAGACAACCAGAGGTCTAAATTTATCTTCTTTCCACAGACCGGCGGCGTCTTTAAACACCAGTAATGTCCTAGGTGCAATTTCAGCATAGAGATACAGAACGAATAGTATTACTGTTTCAAAAGAAAGTATATAATCATCTCCAACCCACAGTCTTATAAAAGGCTGGGTAAGACATAATAAAGAAACACTGCAAAAGTTCAAGAAAAAGAAAACAATATAATTTATATTATATAATAAGGCTCTGTTATCTGCATCATTATTTACTATTAGGCAATTAGCAATACCAGCCTCACAAGAATTATAAAAGAGAAAGAAAAAAGACATTACAGTCGAAACTATAAAGTAATAATTTTGATAAACACCTAATATGCTAAGCCCTAGAAAGAAAGAAATAACTAAGGAGTCTGCAGAATGATTAATCACACCTCCAACTTTTGCGGTGAACAAATCCCCAACCTTCTTGAAAATCTGTATTCGCTCCTCTCTTGAAACAACACCTTTTGGTCTGTATCTTGGATATTTTTTTTTGGAAGCAATTGCTATTGAGATATTTAAGCAAACCTGGCTTATAATATTTATGGATAGATATAGATAATAATTTTTAAAAGCAATTAGACAACATAATTGGATTATATATGTAACGACAGAAACTAAGGAGGAAATAATACTTATTATATCCACTCTTTGATGAGCATTAAACAATGAATTTCTATAAGCAAATAACCAGTATGATAAAACAGTAGCCCCTAAATTCATAAAATACAAAATATATATATTAATATCATCAGGCAAATCACTATGAATTAAACGAGGAATAAAAGGCGTTAGAAAGACCCCAACGACAAGAATTGAAAGTCCAATTACCCTATAGCACACCTTATAAAGATGCATTAATGCACAGATTTTTACTTCGTCATCTTCCGCTATCGGTCTGTACATGCTGAATACTAATGCAGAAGAAACTCCTAGTTCTGCAAGATTCAACACACTTAAGAGTGAAGTAAATAAGCCATTAAGACCTAAATAATTTGCTCCTAATGTTTTTATAAATACAGTTCTTACAACAAATGGGAATATGATACCTATAAGTTTTTGTACAAATCCCCAAAAAGTTCCTAATAGTGCATTCTTTTTTCTATTTATTTCCACTTCTATTTATTTTCCCTTATCTAACTCACTTAGAAAACCGTAACAACAATAATTTTGTAATTCTTTTACACTCTCTTTTATTTTTTCTGATTCGATTGAATAGTTTTCTGCCATTTTATCTACAATTGACAATGCTTTATCATAGAGATTTAAATCAATAAGATATTCCTCCTGACCAACATCAGAAACAATACCCTTGTACTTATCAGCCCAACCTAAAACAACCGCAGGAGTACCTTCTTTGTAAGCATGAATAATTGAATGATATCTAGAAGCAATTATAAAGTCCATTTTCTTTGAAAAGTTTTCGTAATTGAATGAATACATTACATGATCAATGATTGTAACTCTATTAGAATATTGAAATAATTCACTTATTTTTTTACATATCTTTAAATCCTCTCCTGCATGTGCCACAAGATAAAAATGAAATTTGTCAGCATACTTATTTATTATCGCAGAATAAAAACCTAACAACCTTTCTCTATCAAGCCCACCGACATCTACAAGTCTTTGGTTTGGAACAAGGGCTATGTTATGTTCCTCCAAAACATCAATATTTTCAATATAAGAATTATAGTTTTTTATAACGACAGAAGGATTGAAATTCTTTTCTAAAAGAACCGAATCAGGACTTTTCTTTATATTCTTCAAGCCCATATCTTTTAACAGCTTATAGCCTGTTTCTTCACGAGCAAAAACACACTCACATCTTTCCAAAACAAACTTTCCATACTCAACAACTTTTTTTGAATTAAAATCAAATGGTCCAAAGGACTGAGGCATCAGCCAAATTTTCGCACCATTTTTCGCCAGTAAATCAATCTGAGAAAGCCAATCAATGGTAGATTCATCGCCCCATTTTGAGGAAAACGCAAATCCACTTATATCAATTACTACATCTATTTTTGACAAGATTTCTTTTACTTTATACAAAGTTCCAAAATAGCTTTTTTTTCCAGGTATAAATAATTTGATAAAATCTTTTACTTTCATTCTAAAAGAATGAGCATCCATTCTTCCAGATAAAATTCGTAAATTCCATATTGGTAATGGAATGAATGTCAATGGAGCCTTTAATTCAAACGAAGGATAAAAACCTGAATCAAGGAGAAAAACAGAAGCCTGTGCATCTTTTTCATATATATTCTTTAAAGCGACAAGTGTCATGGCTTCCGCACCTTTATTATTAAATTCAGCGCCTGTTAATAAATAATTCATTTTAAAACTCTGTATATAGACTATATTATTTTTATTAATCTCTTCCCATCAAATCTCGCGTATAAACCTTTTCAGAAACATCTTTCAATTCACTAGTCATGCGATTGACAATTATAATATCACACTCGCTTTTAAACTTCGCTAAATCAGGTTCAATGACGGAATTAAAAAATGTTTTATCATGCAGTGTTGGTTCATAAACAATTACTTCTATTCCTTTTGCTTTAATGCGCTTCATTACCCCTTGAATCGCACTTGTACGAAAATTATCTGAATTACTCTTCATTGTAAGTCGGTATATTCCAACTTTTTGTGGATTTCGATCTATAACCATTTGTGCGATATGATCTTTACGAGTCGCATTAGATTGAACAATCGCACTTATCAAATTTTGAGGTACTGAGTTGTAATTAGCTAAAAGCTGTTTTGTATCTTTAGGAAGGCAATACCCCCCATAGCCAAAACTTGGATTATTGTAGAAGTCTCCAATACGAGGATCTAAAGATACCCCTTCTATTATGCTTTTACTATTAAGTCCTTTTAATTCAGCGTAAGTGTCAAGTTCATTAAAAAAACTTACCCTCAGAGCTAGATAAGTATTTGCAAAAAGTTTTACAGCTTCTGCTTCGGTGAAGCCCATATAAAGTGTAGGAATTTTCTCTTTAACAGCTCCCTGTTGTAGTAGTTTCGAAAATGTTTCAGCAGCATCTTTTAGTCGTTCATCCTCCAAATCAGTACCCACAACAATACGACTTGGATAAAGATTATCATAAAGAGCCTTTCCCTCCCTTAGGAATTCAGGAGCAAACAGCACATTATTTATATTATATTTCTTGCGAATAGAATCCGTGTATCCTACTGGTACAGTTGATTTTATAATCATGATAGCATTAGGATTCACCTTTAGGACAAGTTCTATAACCTGCTCAACATAGCGCGTATCAAAGAAGTTTAGTTTTGAATCATAATTAGTAGGCGTAGCAATAATTACAAAGTCTGCATCTCTATAAGCAGTTTCTCCGTCCGTTGTAGCCACGAGATTTAATTTCTTATTTTTAAGATAATCCTCAATTTCAGCATCTCGAACAGGAGATTTCTTAGTATTAATGAGATCAACTTTTTCTTTAATCACATCAACAGCTACAACTTTATTATACTGAGATAAAAGTGTTGCAAGGCTCATACCAACATAACCTGTTCCAGCAACGGCAATTTTATTTACTTTCATTTTCTCAAACCAATCCTAATTATTTTTCGCAATATCATAGGCACCAAACCAAGCCATGCCCTAACCTTTATCTTTCTTGCATTAAAAAATACGCCTACGCAGTCATCAAAACTTTCAAGTTTGTACGAACATGGTGCATGACGGATGGAAAACTTTCTGTAAAAGTCGACTAGAAGATTTTCGTAGCATTTCTTTACATACTTCAGAGTGTCGATGCTAACATCGCCATCAAGATAAAGTCCCAATGTAATGGAAAGTTCTTCAATTCCGAAAGCCTTATACAAATCGTAGTTTCCTTTCTTGCTGTGGTTGCTTTCTATTTCGTACGACCAGACAGCATCAGAAATCACATACTTTGACTTATGACGCTCGGCAAAAAGTACATCCGAATGCGGTGAAATCTTGTTGTAAACTTTATCAGTCGGAATCTTTTCAAAGTCGTCTTTCCAGACTCCAACTCCTGTCGTCCACGAGGCATATTCCCTTAGCCCCTTTACGAATCCGTCAAAAGAGTCTGTTTCAAAAATCTTATCAAGTTTAAGTGCTCCGTTCGAAAGATATATTACCGGCTTCTCTTCCCTGTATCTGACTATGAAATCAATCATCCACTGAAGGGCTCCTGGTTCTAGAAGTGCACGATGATTTAAGAATTTTAGGTATTCTCCGCTAGCAGTCTTCAGTGCTTCTATCTGATTAAGAAACATAAAGGCTGTTGTCTTTTTGTAAATCAGGGTTGGATGCTTTTGCGCATATTCTTCCATCTGCTTTGCAAAGTCAGAATTGCTACCGTTGTCCGTCACGACAACTTCAAACAAATCTTCTTTTACACCTTGTGAATAAACAGATTCTAGAACAGGAAATACCCATTCAGAGATTCCATTTGTAGGAAGACATAAAGATAATATAGGCTGAGTCATTTTATTAAAAAAAACGATAATATAAATTATTTCTTTATAAAAAAAAACTAAGTTTTTAGAATTAATTCTCTGGATAAATCTTATGATTATAATCGTAAGCAACAACATTAAATATATTTTCTTCATCAAAGAAACCTACAAGCCTAGATTCTTTATCTCCTGTAAGCTTCATTTGAATCAAAAGAGTATCTTCCCTTATTTTCACTTCGCTATAAATAGCTTTGTCACCTGGTATTTCATGAAAATGAAACATTCTAGGATTTGTCTTTATTTGCTGCCAAGTTAGGGAAGAAATCTTTTTTAATGCTGTAAAAAAAGCGTATAAACTACAGGAGGACTCTTTTGAATGTAACTCAGTAAAATACGAAGTATGACAATATCTACTAAAGCGAAAGGTCGGATACAACTTATCATATCCACATTCCCTTTTTGCAAATTTATATTGTTTAGAATCAGGCATTCTGTTCATTATACATCTGACTATAGTAAGAATACATTGTTTTTGTACTAATCGGAGTATTCTCACCAGACGCGTAAGCCTCCTGCCAAGGTTTTTCACTATGAGTCATTGAAATTAAATCTGTTGTTGAGCAGGTAATAAAATTATCGTAAAAAGCATTTAAGAAATCTTTCTGTCCTTCTGATAAGGTTGACAAGTCACTTTCTTTTATAGAGATAATTATAGGATTTCTCTTAAATCTTTTAAGTTTATCATATACAGATGGTATTACAGGTCCGTATTTTCTGGCTTCTATAACATCATCAAAAAGAACCTCTCCATTATTGTTAACCATATACCATGCCTGAGCATAATACAGCAATTTCTGTATTTTTAAATTTGAGACAGATTCATTATTTTTTTTTGCTAGACTTAAAATATCTTTTGCAACCGTATATGCCGCAACTGACATTTTCATTCTCCTAAAAATTCTTGTTGCTTGTTATAATTTAATACAAAAAAGTTCATATGTCAACAAAACTCTTATTCTTCAAAGAAGGTATATATAAGACGTATTATTTTTTTCTGTTCTTTTTCTGTAAGTCCATAATACAGGGGAAGCCTTACAAGACGCTCGCTATACCCTGTGGTTACTTCGTCCCTGCCACTAAAACGACCGAACTTAATGCCAGCGGGAGCTGAATGCAGGGGAATGTAATGGAAGACACAGAGAACATCGTTTTCTTTCATGTACTGAATGAAGGCCGTGCGTTCTTCCAATGACTTTGCTATAAAATAAAACATGTGCGCATTATGAACACAGTCCTTGGGGATAATCGGAAGTCGGATTCTTCCAGCATCTTCAAGAGTTTTCAAAGCGTCTTTATAGCGATTCCACACGCTCATTCGTGCAGATTGAATTTCTTCCTTCTTCTCAAGTTGAGCCCAAAGATATGCGGCATTCATATCACTTGGAAGGTAACTTGAACCGTAATCGACCCAGGTATATTTGTCTATCTGCCCACGAAAGAATTTAGAACGGTTTGTTCCTTTTTCCCGTAGAATTTCTGCTTTCTCAAAATCTTCCTCATGATTAATGACGATTGCCCCTCCCTCACCCATGCTCAGGTTTTTTGTTTCATGGAAAGAAAGGCATCCAAAGTCACCGATTGTTCCGCAAGGTTTTCCTTTATAGGTTGAAAAAATTGCCTGTGCCGCATCTTCTACTACAAGAAGATGATGGCGGCGTGCTATGTCCATAATGGTATCCATCTCGCAAGCTACTCCGGCATAATGAACTGGAACAATCACTTTAGTTTTGTCAGTTATTGCATCTTCTATTTTTGTTTCGTCTATATTCATTGTATCTGGACGGACATCTACAAAAACAATAGTCGCTCCCCTCTGGACAAAAGCATCAGCTGTTGAACAGAAGGTATAGCTTGGCATTATCACCTCATCTCCAGGCTTTACATTGCACAGGACGGCTGCCATTTCCAATGCAGAAGTTCCGCTTGTCGTAAGAAGAACCTTTGAACCAATCAGAATTTTTTCCAGTTCGGAATTGCATTTTTTTGTAAACTCACCGTCGCCACAGATTTTGTGATTGTCTATGGCTTTTTTTATGTACTCGGTTTCTTTTCCAGTAAAGGGGGGGAACATTAAAGGGTATCATGATCTATTTTCCTAAAAATTTAATCTTACCCCGCCAGCTCGTAAGCTGTGACCACAGCGGCGTCAGGGGCGTCGGCATCTCGAGGAAGGGCAGAGAGGGCGTCGGAAGACAGTTCGCCTACGATGCCGTAAGTGCCGCTGGGGACTCCTTTCTGCAGTTCGGAAATGTCGCAGGCGGAATACTTTAGTTCGAACATGCGGCAGGCGTATTCAATCAAGAAGTCAAGGTTGCTTTTTCCGTAGAGGACTACATTGGTCAGTCCGTGGGTCTTTGCATTTTGGATGCGGTTTGCCACTGCAGAACCGTACAGGTGCATATCTTCAAAGGTGCGCTTCATGTAGGCACTGGAGCGTTCCGCAAGTTGGGCCATGCCAGTGGGGGTAAGCACATAGCGAATTTTTCTTCCATCCAGACGCTGCATTAGAATCCAGCCTTTTTGGGCAAGGCGAGAAAGGACTGCATTTGTCATGCCTAAAGAAATTTCCTGATTTTGGGCAATGTCTCGCTGAGAGGCATCAGGGTTTAGGGCAAGGGTTTCCTTAAGAGTCGCTAGAAATGTAATATCGGTATCTTTGTACATGTTTTGGGCAATAGTTCTCCACGGCTTGTAAAAGTCGGGCAAAAGAGGAGGACAGAAGGGCTCGGTCTGCTGCCGGAACATGCTAAACCGAAAAACCCATCGTTTTGTCAAAAAAATTGAACAGTTCACCGGCTCTACACCAGTAACTTTTCGCTACTACAGTAGTATAATACAACTACAGTAGTATTTCAAGCGCTAAAAAACAACTATTGTAGTACAAAGGAACCATGGGCTTTTGGAAGAATGTTGAATCAGAACGGGAGTATCAGGGTATTTCCCGCAAAGAACTGGCTTTTAGGGCCAACATTGCTTACGCAGGAATAGGTCTGGGACTGGAGAGAGACAGCATGCCGGGTGCGGACACAGCATTACGAATCTCGAAAGTCCTTGGTGTATCACTAGAATATTTACTTGGCGAAGAAGTTCTTAAGACGCGGGAAGAAAATCATTCTGATGCAGAAAAAATCGTGCAAGAATCTCTACTCTATCATTCAAACAAAAAGACAATCGATGCACTGGAATCTTTGCCAACGCACATAAAGGAACCCATTGTAGAAATGATTTTAAGAATGGCAAAATCTGTGTAAACTAAAAATCATCTTCACACACAGAGGTGTCATACATGACTCAGACGGAATTCATTTCGTACATTCTAGAAGGAGACCTTACCCAGGAAAATGTGAATGCCATTTTGGATGCTCTTAAGTTTAAGAAGTACATTGTGTCGGCAGTTGTAAGCAACACAAAGCCGAGCGAAACTGTGGAGCATTTTCTTACTAGGTTTTGGAATTATGACGAGTCTCCCTATGTTAGAGAAAAACTTATTGTGGGGCAGTCCATTCACAGACGCTACACCGACATCATGCTTGGGCGTGCAAAGATGTACTGGATTCCCCGTTTTGGTGACAGGTCAGTGGGAAGCATTACAAGGGCAGATGTACAAGATGTTATGTGGACTCTTGCGGGGCAAGCTAAACTTGCGGCAGAGACTGTAAACCAGATTGTAAGGTCGGGAACCTGTGCGTTAAAGTGGGCCTACAGGAATTCTCTTACACCAAACGACTGCTTTTCTGGCTTAACTTACCTTCGTGTCATTCCCAAAGAAAGATCAGTTCCCTCTATTGAAGAGGCAAGAAAAATTTTCAGCGTACCGTGGAAGGACAAGGCAGCCCGTCTTGCAAACATTACGGCAATGTACACTGGCATGAGGATTGGAGAAGTGCAAGCCCTTCAGATTGGAGACATTGGACGGGACAGAATTTTTGTAAGGCACAGTTGGGCACGCATAGACGGACTCAAGTGTCCCAAGAACGGCGAAAGACGGGAAATAAAAATATCTGCGGATTTACGCAAAATGCTTCTTCAGCAGGGAACAAAAAATCCATACGGAAATGAAGACTCTGATTTTATATTTTGGGGAGACCGACGCAACATTCCCAGAGGTTCAAGACACTGGAACGAAGCGCTAAAAGAAGCCACTAGTCTGGCAAAAATAAAAGGAGAAAAACACATTACCTTTCACTGTTGGCGTCACTTTTTTGCTTCCTACATGGCAGACCACATAGACGAAAGAAAACTTCAACTTGCAACAGGACACAAATCCAAACGAATGCTAGAACACTATGCCGCACACGAAAGCGAAGAAACTCTCTGCGAACTGGCAAAAGTAAGCGACAAACTTTTTTCTTCAATCGTAAGGGGCATAAACTGATTTCTTCCGTGACATTGCATTTAGCATGTAAAAGCAGTATACTCCCTGCTTGAGGTTTAAATGGCATTTTCTTTGAAGCAGTTTTTACGGGAGCAGTTCATTGTTCCCGACTTTAGAAAAAAATTTCTCATAATGATTTTGGGAATTTTCTTCATGGGATTTTTTCTTTCCTTTCTCATCTGCATCAACTGGGGAACAGACCCCTACTCTTTTCAGAACAAGGTTATTTCCACACGCATAGGATGGACATTTGGAACATGGCAGCTTTTTCTAAACGCCCTCATGTTTATTTTTGTCATCATATTTAACAGAAAGCTAATCGGATTCGGTACCATTGCAAACATGGTGTTAATAGGCTACATTTCTGATTTTTTTGTCTGGGTATGGAGGCAGTGCATTCCTTCTCAACTTTTTTCGGGTCAATGGCTTCCTGCAAAAATAGCTCTCTTCATTCTGACGCTTTTGGGTTTTGTAGTCGCCGCATCTTTTTACATGAATGCAGAAATGGGTCTTTCTCCTTACGATGCTCTTGCCACAATAATCGGTAACGCATTAAAGAAAATTCCTAGGGCCATAAGCCGCATTCTGTTTGACGGTACTGCCGTTGTGGTAGGCGTTCTGGTAAGTCTTGGCACCAGCATAGAAATACGCTCCTCACTGGTTGGCTCCATTGCCATGTGTCTTCTTCTTGGTCCCATGATTCAGATTGTAGGAAAGCTATTGCATTCTAAAAAAAGTGATGTATAATAGAAAGCATGGAAGATTTGATTTTACAGCACTTACCGGTTTTCTGGCTGATTGTCATGGGTCTATGCATTCTTGTTGAATCTCTTACAATGATGCTTACGACTATTTGGTTTGCCTGCGGAGCCCTTGTTATGATTTTCGTATCAATGACTCCCCTACCATTCAAGTGGCAGCTTCTGCTGTTTGTCTTGATTTCACTTGCCCTGCTTATTTTTACCCGCCCCTTCTTTTACGAAAAGCTAAAGCTTAAGAGGCAGGCTACCAATGCAGACTCTCTCATAGGAAAAACAGTTCTGGTAACCAGCGACATAAGCGAACTTAACAAGGGTGCAATCCGCATAAACGGAATTGAATGGACTGCAACCGCAGTAGACGCAAACGAAAAGCCCATTGCAGTTCCTAAAGGCACAAAGGTTACCGTTACCGACATTCAGGGCGCAACGGCAATAGTCACCATAAAATAAATTTCTAAAGGAGAAATAAAATGAGTATCTATGTAATCATTGCACTGATTGTAATCGTAATGCTTCTTATCATTACGAACATCCGCATTGTTCCTCAGTCCCATGCAGTCATCATAGAAAGGCTTGGAACTTATGTTGCAACATGGCAGACTGGTCTTCATGTAAAGGCTCCCTTTATTGACCGCATTGCAAACAGGGTGTCTCTTAAGGAAAAAGTTTTGGACTTTCCCCCTCAGCCTGTAATTACAAAAGACAATGTTACCATGAAAATTGATACCGTTGTCTACATGCAGATAACTGACCCAAAACTTTACACCTATGGCGTAGAAAATCCCATGACCGCAATAGAAACGCTTACGGCCACAACTCTTCGCAACATCATTGGCGAACTTGAACTTGACGCAACTCTTACCAGCCGCGATGTAATCAATACGAAAATGCGCTCCATTCTTGACGAAGCCACTGACCCCTGGGGAATCAAGGTTAACCGCGTAGAAGTAAAGAACATCATGCCGCCAGAAGCAATTCGTGAAGCAATGGAAAAGCAGATGCGTGCAGAACGCGAACGCCGCGAAAAGATTCTTGTTGCAGAAGGACAGAAGCAATCAGAAATTCTTGTTGCAGAAGGAAAAAAGCAGGCAGCAATTCTTGAAGCAGAAGCAGAAAAACAGGCAGCAATTCTTCAGGCAGAGGCAGACAAAGAGGCAAAGATGCGCCGTGCAGAAGGTGAAGCTCAGGCCATTCGTGAAGTCAAGCAGGCAACAGCAGACGGTCTTCGCATGATTCGTGACGCTGGTGTAGACGAAAAGGTAATCAAACTCCGCAGTCTTGAGGCTCTAGAAAAAGCGGCAGACGGTCAGGCTACAAAACTGATTGTTCCTGCTGACTTCCAGAATCTTGCAGGAGTTGTTTCTGCACTTTCTGAAGTGGCAAAAAAATAAGTTTAACGGACAACTTTCTGTGCTCGGGTTATAAAATAATTCGTGCACAGACCGCATCCTTTTATTTCTATAGGATCCCTCTTTTCAAACTGATAGCGGGATTTATTTTTGCTTTGCAGAAGTTTTGCATACACTGCAGTAGAAATCTGAATCTTACCAGGTTCTCCGTAAGATTCCATTCGCGAAGCAAGATTTACAGTTGCTCCCCACAGGTCGTAGATGTATTTTTTTTCGCCAATAACTCCAGCAACAACAGGTCCAGAATTTACCCCTATGCGCATAACCAAATCGGGAAAGTTGGGATATGACGAATTAAATTTTTCTATTAAATCTTGAACTGCAAAGACAAACTCTAGCATTTCTTCCCGATGGTCTTCAAAGCGCTCTGGCACTCCAGAGGCAACCATGTAGGCATCTCCAATAGTCTTTATTTTTTCTACATGGAAGGAATCTAGAAGTTCATCAACCTGGGAAAAGAATTCATTCAGCATGTCAACAATTTTCATGTGACCAACTTTGTTAGATATTTCGGTAAAGCCCACTATATCCATAAAGGCAACGGTAACATCAGAAAATTCTTCCAGAACTTTTTCCTGCAGTCCACCGTCCTCACGCATGTCGTCCTTTAAAGACTCTGCAATTTTCTGCGGAAGAATGTTCTTTAAAAGCATTTCTGACTTTTCGTTGGCAATGCGAAGACGCTCTATCATTTCTAGGTCGGGGTTTTCCATGTTCATGTACATGATAAAAATGCAAAGGGCAGTTCCAAATCCCAAAAGAAGAAGTTGGGGAAAAGCCATCTGCAAAAGTGCCACAGAACCTTCCATGAGTGTAAAACTTAAGAGGGTAATCTTTTTCTTTAGGGGAACTTTTTTAAAGTTAACGACAAAATAAACAAGTGCAATTATGACGCAATAAATTGAATAGATGTAAGTGCATGTGGAGGGAATGCCGTAAGAATAAATATAGCGTCCTTCTCCTGCATAAAGGACGGGAGTTGCAAAAACAATGGCAAGCATGACGGCTTCGGGAATGAACAAAAGGAGGTAGTGCTTAAGGAGCTGCTTTTTATTCTGACTAATGTCTATGCCTTTTGCCGCCCAGGACGATTCCAAAAAAGATGCAATCACATAGCAAAGGACAAGGACAATCCATGAGTGCATAATGACAATGTAGCCCTTTGAAAAAAAGTCATTTATAAATGGAGAAATATGATCCCGTTCAGTAATGGTAATTACGCTGATTATATCAAAGGCAAGTTCAAGCACGGTATCAAGAATAAGCAGACGGAAAATACTGTTGGGCAAGGACTGCCATCGTTTTTTTGAAAAGAATGTTATAACAATAAGCGCAACAAGGCATAGTCCTGCAATCTGAAATTCTATATTGTACTTCATTGTTCAAGTATGAACGAAAAGCAAACCTTGTTCAAGGTCTTGTAAAGAAGTGTAAACTGGGTTAGTATGAACTTATGAAAAGATTTTATGCGCTTACAGCTATTTTTGCTCTTGCCGCACTTTTTGTTTTTTCTTCTTGCGAAACGGCAGACACAGTTCAGAAGAAGGTAGTAGAAAGCACTGCTCCTGCAAACGACCTCTACTATCACATTGATGACATTGACACATATTTGGGCAACCGCTACGGAGAAAAAATCCGCCGTACAGAATTTGACACAAGCACTGAAGACATGACATTTACAATCCGCGACAATGTACTTCAGAGCATAATTCTTGGAGAATGGAACACCAAGTATCAGTTTCACGGACTTAAGGTTGGAACAAAGGCTTTCCTTGCCACAGAAAAACTTAAGTCTGACTTTACAGAATCTTCCCGTTCCACAAAAGACCTTCGCGTGTTTACAGACAGGAACAATCCTGAATACATTCTAGAGCTTGATGTGGACGAAGACGGAACAATCTATCTTATTAAGTACGCCCACTCAAGCCTGAACCGCTAAAAGTTTACGCCTAATCCAAAAGGAAGAGGGCTACTCCGTTTGCAGGAATACTGTTTATTACCACACGGTCACCGTCAAAATGCAGGCTACTTTTTTCTGAGCCGGGAGTGCAGAAGATTCTCTGGCTGTCCTTCCATGTTGATTTAGGTTCTGTCTTTTTTGTAAAGACATATTCTTCAAAATCTGTCTGAGAAAAATTAAAGACGCACAGAATGTCCTTTTCGGTTTTTTCCTGAGGATGAAGAACATAGGCCGCACAAACTCCCCTATTGGGAAAGAGGTCTTCCAAACTTGCATCAGAAAAAGTCCTTGCATAAGTCTTGCGAACTTCTAGAGCCTTTCTTAAAACTGTAACTGGCGAATCCTGCTCCAGCACCATGGATTTTGCACTTTCCCAGTCAAAGGGACCTCTATGCCGAATGTCTCCGTAAAGGGGAAGGTCTGCCAGCGCAATTTCCTGACCGTAATAAATTATGGGAACTTGGGGTCTAAAGACAGAAAGACACAAAGCCTGAGCGCTTTTTTTATAGTTTGTTCCAAACACTGTTCCTAGCCTATTCTGATATTCATCGTGGTTGCAAAGGAAGGCCGCATAGGCTGCATTTGAGTCGTGGGGGTTTTCAAAGGCGGCATCTGGTAAGGCGCTTGCTCCAATTACCACACTTGCCAGTTGAGTGCGTCCTACATCGAAGTCGGTAACCAAATCAAACTCTCGCTTACCGTCGGTGCCGAAGTATCGCTCCAGACCGTCACGGCGTTTTTCAAGCCAGATTTCTCCCAGCATTACTTTGGGACTTTTGTACCTCTTTGCAATGCGGGCG
Organism: uncultured Treponema sp.; assembly: GCA_937894335.1. Classification (GTDB taxonomy): domain Bacteria; phylum Spirochaetota; class Spirochaetia; order Treponematales; family Treponemataceae; genus Treponema_D. The sequence continues at coordinate 14,909 of CALCRU010000012.1, forward strand.
CTTAAGTCTGTAAACCATTTGTGAGTGCTGTCACTGTCAGAGGCACGGCTTCCGTCTTCTATAAGGTAACGGGCGGCATCAACACGCATTCCGTCAAAGCCCCTGTCTAGCCAGTAAAATACTACATTGCGCATTTCCTTTTGCACTGCGGGATTTTCATAATTAAGGTCGGGCATTTTTTCCCAGAAGGGAGCGTAGTACCAAGCACCTGCTTCCTCGCTAAAGAACCAAGCGGGATTTGCACTGCCCAAGGGATTTGCTCCCTTACCGCTGTCTGACCAAACATACCAGTCACGCTTGTCGTTTGTTCCAGCAACAGAATCCTTAAACCAGGGATGCTCGCTTGAAGTATGATTGGGAACAAAGTCAAATATGATTTTCATTCCCCTCTGATGACATTCCGCAACAAGGGCAAGAACATCTTCTTCCGTTCCAAAGAGGGAGTTTACAGCGTAATAGTCGGTGGTATCATAACCGTGCATGTTGTAGTCAACAGCAGTTCCTTTTCCTGCACACTCAAAAAAAGGAGAAATCCAAAGCGTGTCGCATCCCACATAGTCGTGCAGATAGTCTAGCTTACTTCTGATTCCGTTTATGTCTCCGCAGCCGTCACCGTCAGAGTCGCAGAATCCTTTTATCCAAATGTGGTAAATTGATGTGTCCTTCCACCAGCCGTCAGAAAGCCCCTTCATCTGATTTTTTTTGGAACCTGAGCAAGATACCGCCGCAAAACACAATGCAAAAAAACTTAAGACTAAAATAAAATTGCGTGTCTTTTTCATAGGGAAAATTTAACTCCTTTTAATATATAAAATTTATTTTTCTAAGTAGAAATTTCAGCACAGTACTTGTACCCAATACAATATGAACATCAGTATCAAGCCCAGAGCGGAGAGAAAATTTCTCTCCTTTTCGATTTGAAAACTCCAGTTTATCTATATCTGCATACACACAATAGTACAAGTTGCCATAGACATCTGTTCTAGCATCAGGGTCTATTGCTGTAATAACCCCATCTGCACCTTGGTATTCAAAAAATGGGAAAGCTCGTAATCTATATTTCACTTTCAGCCCTGGAGTTATGCGTCCTATATCTTTAGTTTTTACTTGAATTTCAACTCGATACGCGTCTTTATCATTTGGAACTATGTTCAAGACTTCCTCGTTACTTGCTATATAATCACCCACATTCAACGAAGAAAATTCTTGCACAATACCATCCATAGGAGAATAAACTTTTAAAAATTCAAATTCACTTTCAAGTTCTAAGAGGTTTTGAAAATTCTGTTCCAAAAGTAAAGACACATCATCTTTTTCCCTATACAGCTCCGCAACGAAAGTCGAATCAAAGGAATTTAAATTTGCAAGTGAAAGGTTTTTCTCATTCAGAGCATATTCAATCTTACTCTGTGTACGCTGAATAGAAGGCATGGAAGAAATTTCAGAATAAGTTTGCTGAGCTATTAAAAACTGTATATTAAGTTGCTCTCTTTGAGCTTGATATTCCACGAATCGAGTATACGCAGTCCTCATATCACCAGGAATAATATTTTCTCCGATTTCATAGCTTTCAATAAGATAGTTCAACCCTTGCAGTTTATTGGAAAGATTCTCTCCTTCTGTTAACAAACTTCTCTTTCTAGCTTCGTATACGGAATCATCAAGCTTATACAACAAATCACCTTTTCGCACGATTTGCCCAGGTTTGTAATACAATGCTGTCAACTTTCCTGCAATAACATTATTTATTGAAGAAATATTCTGAAGCGGATGTACAACTCCACTTGCTCGCACAACATCATCAATGGGAACGAATAGAATTAACAAAAATGCCAACACAATAAGAATAATTGTTGTAGAAAACAATATAAAAAGGCCATTTGGAATTTGCAACAAAAAAAATGATTTTGAATGAGGTATTTCATTTTGATGTTTTATAACAAAAATATTATTCTTCATTCTGAGCATTCCAAAGAGATTTATAAACACCGTTAAGCCTTATAAGTTGATTATGAGTTCCAGACTCTACAACATGTCCCTTATCAAACACAAAAATACAATCACATTTTTTCACTGTTGAAAGTCGATGTGCAACAATAATTGTTGTTCTTTCAAATTTACTATGATAAACAGAATTCATAATCAACTTTTCAGAAACAGAATCCAAACTTGCCGTTGCCTCGTCTAAAACAAGAAAATCTGGGTTGCGTAACAGTGCTCTTGCCAGCGCAATTCTCTGTCTTTCACCACCTGACAATGTAGCACCATGTTCTCCGACGACTGTATTATAACGGTCTGGTAATTTTTTTATAAAGGCATCAGCTTGCGACAGTTTTGCAGCAGCGACAATTTGCATGTCACTTGCGGTATCCTCACCCCATGCAATATTTTCAAGAATTGTTCCACTAAAAAGCAAACACTCTTGTGGAACATAGCCTATTTTTTTACGATATGACTCAATTTCCAATTGAGAAATATCAGTATCTCCAACAGTTATTTTTCCCTGTGCACAGGGGTAAAATCTCATGAGCAACTTTAATAATGTTGTTTTACCAGAACCAGAAGTGCCAACAAATGCTACAGTCTGTCCTTTCTTAATTCTAAATGAAATATCTGAAATCGCATTTTCTCGTGTTCCGTATGCAAATGAAACATTATCAAAAACAATATCCCCAAGAATATACTCTGGGGTAATAGGTTGTTCCGACTGAGGCTCCTCTTCTGTCTCAAAGACATCCAACAACCTATGAAGAGAAACAGCAACCTCTTGCCAATAAGGTTGCATAGTAAGAAGTCTGAACAATGGGGTTAAGAAAAATCCAGACAATGTAAGAAATGAAATCAGTTGTCCTAATGTCATAGTTGAGTTAAAAATAGAAAGACAACCAACCCCATACACAGCCAAATTTCCAATATTTGAAACGAAACTTTGAATAGAATTTTGAAAAATTCCAAGAGAGTGTAATTGTATACCATTCTCTTCTGACTCTATTATATAATTTTCGATTTTTATGAATCGCCTTACTTTCAGAAGACAAAGCTTTCACTGTAGCAATTCCATTTATCATTTCATACATACTGGCATTTTTTTCAGCCTCAGAAACAGCATGTATTTTTATTTTTTCTTTAAATGGGTTCTTGAAAATATAAACAATAAGAGCAGAAACCAAGACAGGGATAATTGCAACAATGATAAGTTTACCACCTAGATGTATCAAAAAAACAACACCAAGAATAATCATAAAAGAGTCCATAACTACAGAGACCGATGCAGAGGAAACAGCGTTTTTAAGAGTAGAAATATCATTTGTTCGAGATAAGATTTCTCCAGTTTTGCGTTTGGAGAAGAAAGACATTGGCAAATGGAGCAAATGGCAAAAAAAATCTGAAGAAAGTATTACATTTATCTTTGCGCTCAAAAACATTAATATCTGCGAACGGCAGAATGTTATAATAGTCTGAAACACAATAACCAAGAAATAACAAAACAAACTCACTGTCAGTGTTATTTTTACCTGTGAATAAAGCACATCATCTATAAGATAACGAAAGAAAAAAGCAATACATATTCCCAGCAGAGCAAGCATAAAACTAGCAAGGAATATAGCTATGACAAGTCCTTTATGGGGGTATAAAAGTTGAATTACAGACCCAAAAATCCCATTACTATTTTTCTCTGTTGTAAAACTTGGCGATGGAGCAAGCAAAAAGAACACACCAGACCATTCTGCAAAAAAATCGTTTAACGAGGTCTTAGTATACCCGCTGGCAGGGTCAACGACAAAGACTTCTGATTTTTTTATCTTATAAACAACAACATAATGATCCTGTTTTAAATTATGAATATGAAATATGGCTGGAAGTGTTATATCAGTAATTGACATCTTATCGTCAATAGCAAAACCTTCACAAGTTAGCCCAAAATTATTAGCAGCTTTTACTATTCCCTTGGCAGATGTTCCCAACCTATCTGTACCAGCAACAGCACGAATTCTACGCAAAGGGACATTTTTTCCATAGTAACGCAGGACTGTCGCAATACATGCTGCTCCACAATCTGATTCGTCATACTGAAGAACAGGTTTTATTTTATTCATAACAACACAAACTTAAACACTACCAAATTACCGCACCTGTGGAAGTCACAGACTCTTCAAGCATGTCATCATAAACCTTCATATCTGATGCGTCTGTTATTTCGATTATGTTGTCAGTAAAAATCCAGCACCACTCTATCTCATTATCTTCACTAGCTTCCACAATCAGACTTGAAGCCAAATGAACATGATACCAAGTACCCTTCTTTCCGTTATCATCGGTGTAAGACTGCACGCTGCGAGCATCATATTTTGCAACAAGTCCCGGAAGAAATAATGTAGAAAACTCTTTGCCTTGTTTTGCACTTTTTTTTGCTAAGGACGACACCCCATGATATCTATAGTGATAGCAAGCAGAGTCAAAGCGAGGTTCAGCATACAAAGGAGTACTTTCCGAGACGGTAAGTTTTGCGTTTGTTTTTTTTACTGAAATGCCGTCCAGCTCGTAAACACCACCGACCTTACATGGATTTGTTAGGTTTCGCAACACAAGGTTGTCATTTTTCAAACAACCTCCATAATAAAAATCATTAAAACTTGGATCATAAGTCAACTCAACCGTATTAGAGTTTACAAAAAGTCTGGATAGAATCCAGCCATAATCCCTCTTTTTTGAATCATCACTTGGATAGCTAAGCGTAACTCCCTGATTGGAAAACGAATAGTCACCTTTAAAGATCTCGTATTCACCAAGCGTCTTATCCCTATTGTCAGCAGTAAAACTATTACATATTGCATAATGCTCAGCTTTAAGCATCAAGTAAAAATCAGCATAATCATATAGTGTATATGATGTATTTATTTGCCAACAGCTGCCAACAGCAATGTCTTTAAGATTTCCGCCTGTGCCATTACCACTCACACATCCCAAAAGGAATGCAACAGCAATAACAGCAGCAAAACAATTAAAAAACTTTTTCATACACCTAAACTCCTTTTATCTATTACAGTATATGTTTCAATTTTTGAAACCCTATATATATTTTGAGTCGAATCACCAGTTCCAAGCACATAAGTTCTACCGTTCGCCCTATCATTGTTACTGGTTCCATTGTAGTCAAAAACTACAGTACCGTTTTCGTCTGTATGATAGCCTTCGACCACAATCCAATGCTGTCCGCCATGGACCTCTTCTGCTCGTGCAAGAATAAAGGTTGTTGTAGCATATTCCGAGTCTGATATTTCGCTCAATTTCTCTTTTGAAAGTTGGTTTTCCCAGTAATCCGTCTGCAATTCAACACCTTCGGGAAGATTTGCTTCTATGGCGGCAGCAATTTCTGCCTGTGTCATCAAACCGTCCTTATTGGTATCGTACTTGTCATTTACATCCATAATGGATATATCATAACCTGCAGCAGAAGAAGCAATTTTTGAAGTACCTGTCATTTTGCACCCCACCTGCGAAAATTTATTTAAGTCTCCTCCTGTTGTACCGTTCATCGAAGAATCTTTTTCTTTATCCTCTGCATAAGCTTGCATTGTCCTTCCCTTTACATCATCCGCAACCTGTCCCCAAGAACCAGTATCCTTAACAATCGGAGCATCCTGCGTCTCATCAGCAACCTCTGATTCATCAGTCTTACTTTCAGATTCGGTTCTTACTCTAGGAGTGTTTTCTTCCATAGTCGTAGCAGAAACCTGCGCAGGAGTATTTGTAGTAATACTAGACGAATTTACCGTTGCTGTACCTCTGGCTCCAGTATTCTCGTTCTTTGTACCCTTATTCTCAAGACCAGTTTTACCATGGACTGTGTATTTATTATCATCATTTTTATCAGTATTATCCAGCACCAAATCACTGTAATCATCTGCCTTTAAAACAGGATTATTATCCGGTGCAACAGCATTGACATCCAAGGCATCTGCTTTTTCGGCAACGACAGGTGTAGTTACTGGTTCTGCAACAGTCGGCGCAGGTGTATCATCATTTTTAGGGGTTTCTGAAGCAGGTTTAGTACCGCCACCTCCATATCTATGACTGTCCTTTCCGCGAACTTCATGTCCATCCACATAGACTGCATCTGACTGTATTTCTACCGTTGTATTTCCTGTCGAAGTATAAACAGTAGTTGTATTTGCAGGGGCTGAGCCACCATCCTCTTCCCGCGAATCAACACTCTTGTCTTTGCTCCAAGGAAATTTAAAACCACCGTTCACCGAAATAAGTTCACTTTGTGTAAGCGGTCTTGCATAGGACAATACATTCTTCTCTTCATTCATATCAACTTTTTTCTTCATGCTTAAATTATAGTCCCTACAATATAAAAGTGTCAACGGTAACTTGTATGAAAAATTCAACTATGCTATATTTTGGCTCTGTTTGCACACATTGATGACAATCAGGCACTCCAAGGCAAAATCGGTCTTTTCCGCACATTTCTTGAAAGAACGGTTTTGTTCGTCGAGAAAACGAAGTCTATGAATATGTTCTGCTTCTCAAGGAACGTCTCCTTCGAGTAGTTCAAAATGTTGTTCAGAATCAGGTAGTTGGCGAGGTATTTTGTCGCAACCCCGTTGTAGCGTGACATGAATTTGTCGAGTCTCGAATGGTAGTTGTTCACTCGCTGGATGTTGTAGATTCCCGACCGGCTGTCCTCTGCCTTCGACTGGTGGAGGACAAGGTCATTTTCCGCCGCGAATTTCCTGTAGGAATTCATCTTGTCGGTGCAGAGATCGGTTCCTGCCTTTATCCGCCCCGTGAAAGCCCTGCTTATATCCTGTGCGGACGGCTTACCGCTGTTCGTGACGACCGATATTGACAGCCCGCTTCTGGAAACAGCACACGGAACGCAGGCCTGCTCGTCCGAAAGCCCCCTCTTGCTTA
>CALCRU010000013.1 GCA_937894335.1 uncultured Treponema sp.
AAAACTCCAAGCGAGGTTGCTGCTTAAACTGTCCTAAAATTTGGGGTCAGTTCATATTTTAAATGGTACCCCTCCCCTAAAAACTGACAGTGATTGTCTTTGGAAATATGTGCGTAATGCGATTCATTCCATTCGTTCCTACTCTTATGAAAAAAAACTAAATCTTTCCATCTGCTTTGCAAACCTGTCATCGGATCAGAAGTATGATTTGGAGAAAAATCTTTCCTTTGAAGATTTTGATACCTTTAGTATAGAAAACGAAAAGAAAGACGAATACTTTTCCAAAATGGGATTCTCTGCCTTGAATTATTTTTTTAGCACCAGTCAGACCCGCCATGGCGAAAAACAGCCTCTGATTATTATTCTTGATGCGGAAGGTCTTGAGGATAACGAAAATTACAGCCGGTTAAATTCCCTTGTAAATTTTGGAACGGCAAAAAAAATCATCGTTCCTAAAAAAATCTGGCAGGACGGCTCTCTGAAGCTTGGTGCGTCAGGCAGAAATTTTTCGTTTTTAAGAAACTTCATTTCTTCCGCCTCTCAGAGCAGATTGGCAAAACCCCTTCTTGCATGTGCTGGGGCCGTGCTTTTGCTTGCTGTCCTTCTTATGATTTTTGTTCCCAGAATTGCTTCCTTTATTCAGAACCACAAAATTCCTCATGTAGCTACGGTTTACAAAAAAGTTTACACTGGTGACGGTGACAGGCTTATTCTCCGCAGAGAAGGTGACCTGTCAGCAGAAGAACTGCTCCGCCTTAACGAGGGTGAAGTTGTCATGGTTGAGGAAGAAGGCGAGGAATGGGATAAAATCTACTACCACGGATTTGAAGGCTATGTGCATAACGAATATCTTGCAAGTGCAGATGAAGAGGAGTATGTAATAACAAATCCCGACACCATGTACACTTACGGAAAGTCATGTCTTGTAAATGGCCTTCAGAATGAATATGACGGATACTACTGGATAGAAAAATCCGCCTCTCTTGGAGAAGTGACCGCCCAGTGGGAAATGTACCGCTTTTACGAAAATGGTTCTCTGCCTGTAATTATCTCTGATTCGGAAAAGGCGCTTTCCTATCTTTACGAAATAGACCGTAACGAAAAAAGCTACGAAGAACTGGAGGCGGAAGAGTGCAGGGCTAAAGCAAAGAGTCTTGAGACCACATCTCAGAAAGATTTGGTTCAGAAGTTTCTTGCAAAAGCCGCTGAAAAGGAACGCAATGCTAAGGCGATAAAACGCCAGGCTGCAAAAAAAATGAGTGAGCTAAAATTTTATTCCGAGCCGGAGCTGGCTTCTGACTTTTACAAGAAGGCTCTGTCTCTTGGACTTGAGGGCGACCCCGACTACATGTATTCCCTTGCTGTTGATACCGAACTTAACGATGAGGATAGCCTCTCCTGGCTAAAGAAGGCTTCTGGAATGGGCCATTATAATTCTTCGCGACTTCTTGCAAACTATTACTTTAACCGCGATAACTACGAGCCTGCACTTACATATTTCAAAGCTGCTGCAGAGCAGTCTTCCGGTGCCAGTGCTCCCTATTACTGCGCCTACATTTACTATCACTATTATCAGAACTACTATCAGGCAGTGAAATACTTTAAGGATGCGTACAATGCTTACGATTACTCACAGGAGTTTTACAATGCCTCATATTATCTTGGTTGGTGCTACGAGTATGGTCAGGGATGCAGTGTAAACTATTCTTTCGCACTAAACTACTACAATATGGCGCGCGGTCATGTTAACGGTGCTGATGATGCATACAGCAGAGTTTATGATAAAGTTTACGATGATTACTGGTGGTGATTATGAATAAAATGAAAAAAAAATTTTGCCTAGTTTTACTTCTCTGTCCGGTTTTCCTCTTTGCAGCAACATTTACAGAATCCAAAGTGGAGGAATCTTCCTACCATGAGGAGGCTCTGACAGATTCGGCTTCTAGCGACATAAAGAAAGTTGCCCTTGTAATTGGTAACGCAAAATATAAGGGAACATTTAATGCCCTTTCGAATCCTGTTAACGACGCAAAGGATATGCAGACAAAGCTTAAGGAAATTGGCTTTGAAGTTGAATGCATAACGGATGCTGACCGTAAGACAATGTACGACAGCTTTAAGAAATTTTATTCCGTCATAAAAAATGCAGACATTGCCCTTCTGTATTATTCGGGTCACGGCATAGAAAGCAGCGGCGAGAACTATTTTATTCCAGTAGAGTCGGATATAAAAAGCGAGGCTGATTTGGATAGCGATGCCATTCCTGTTAACAAGGTTGTGGGAAACAGTCTTGATGCCATAGGAAGTAACGGCGGAAACCTGATTGTAATTTTGGATGCATGCAGAAGCAATCCCCTTGTAAAAAATCGTGGCGCAGACAGAGGCCTTGCCGTAGTTGATGCGGCTCCTGTTGCTGGCTACATAATTGCCTATTCATGCAAGCCGGGTTCTGTTGCGGCAGACGGTAACGGAAGGCACAGTCCCTTTACAGATTCCCTCCTGCAGCACATAGATGAACCCAACACTTCCTTTACGGACATAATGCAGATTGTGCGTAATGAAGTCATGAAAGCTACTGATAATGCACAGGTTCCATCACTGTCTCTGGAAACAAGTGACAGACTGTTTTTAAACGGAGCGCCTAAAAACACTCCGTGGAAGGGAAACACAAATACTCCTTCAGCCGGAACTTCAACGGCATACATTGTGATAATCGTGCTTCTGATTCTGATACTGGTAACTGTCATAGTCCTCTTCTTGCTTTTAACTGTAAGCGGAAGACAGGCCGTGTCTGTGGCGTCTGTAAAAATAGGACAGGGGGTTACGGCAGGAAAAAAGAAGGCCATGCACATTGTCTCCTTTGTTCATGATAAGGTTGGGAAAGCAAAAAAACTGGTGGAAGAAAAGCGTTCTGCAGTAAAGACCCACCGTGAGCAAAGTGTGCAACAGTCAGCGGTAAATGCAAAGGACGAAGCGCCCCTGAGTCAGTCAGCGGAAAGCCTCCTTTTGTCAGTGGCAGTGGGGGAACATCTTCTTGTGTCTGCAACTCCAGTTACAGTGGGACAGTACTCCTCGCTTATGGGAACTGCCTCTGGTGAGGATGACATGCTTCCCGTTACCTCTGTTGACTATTATGATGTGCTTTCATTCCTTAATGCCCTAAGCCTAAAAGAAAGTCTTGAACCCGTCTACGATATTTCTGACAGGGAAAACATAAAGTCAGACTTTACAAAAAACGGCTGGCGCTTACCCCCCCAAAAGGAATGGAAGGCGGCGGCTGGAAAGATCTCTTCCGAGAAATTTGACGATTCTGTCTGGTGCTCTGAAAATTCCAACGGAATCATACATCCCTGCGGACAAAAAAATCCTAACGAAAATGGACTGTACGACATGTATGGCCTTGTGTGGGAATGGTGTGCCGATTCGCTAAAGGAAAACCGGCGCATACTTAAGGGCGGTTCATGGGATGCGGACTCTTCCTGGTGTACTAAAAAATCTACAGAGGCGGTAGTACCGTCTTACAAAAGCGACAACACGGGGTTTAGAGGGGTAAGGTCAATATGAAAAACAAGAGTCGTTCGTTTTTTCTTTTTTTAATTACACTGGCTTTGTTTTCTTCATGCTCAAAAAAGCATGCAGGAGGACTTCTGTTTGACGAGGAAAGATACAATTCCCTTCCGCGCAAGGCTCAACTTGTAAGTCGTTCCTATGAAAACCTTCCATCCAGCGTAAGTCTTGTTTCCTACACTCCCTATCCCGGTGATCAGGGAAGTTTCTCTACCTGTGCCGCATGGGCAACTTCTTATGCCGGAATGACAACTGTTGACGCTTTGATTCACGAAAATACAGACAGGAACTATACCACTCAAAATGTCTTTTCTCCATATTATCTTTACCAAATGTGCAATCCTTATGATGTCTACGGAGAGGATGGAATGTACATGGAAGTTGCATTGGACTTTCTGAAGAATACTGGAGTTCCCCTCCGCTCCGAAAGGGAAGAAATGCTTGTAGACAACTTTGGATACTTTGACGCTGCCTCTGAATACAGCTCAAGCCGTCTGTATAAAATTGGTGATTATGCAACACTCTTTTCTTCAGATGCTTCCAGTGAGCAGAAAATTCTTTCTGTAAAAAAAAGCCTTTCCCAGAATAAGCCCGTGGTAATTTCGTTTTTAGCATGCAACTCTTTTTCTTATGCTCGGGAATACTGGGAACCCAACTTTTACGAAAGTCCTGCAAACGGAGGCGGACATGCAATGCTGGTTGTTGCTTATGATGACGACAAAAGGGGAGGTTCCTTCTGCATACAGAACTCCTGGGGCAGACAGTGGGGAAAAGATGGCTATGTGTGGGTGCGTTACAATGACTTTGCGGAATACACCCGAGGGGCTTATGAACTTAGCCGTGCAATCATTGGCCGTTCTAGGACTTATGAGGAACCATCAGAAATAGAGCCTATTACTCCGCCTTACTTTGAAGAGCCTGAGCCAGTTAAGCCACCTGTGCAAAAAAAAGTTCTTGTCTATGAAGGTTCGTTTGAGCTTCCCATAAGGTATGAAAAAGAGGTGATGCAGCTTTCGTTTAAGGATGGAGTGTATAAAACCACAAAACCTTACGATTCCTACACAAGGTTTCAGCTTTACATGACCAATACAAAACCCTGTTATGTCTATGCCCTTGCGTCCGATGAGGCTACTGGAAAGGCAAATGTAATTTTTCCTCTTGAAGGAACTTCGCCCCTTCTGGACTATTCTGAAAACACTGTAGCCTATCCTGCGGAAGACAAATTCATCATGCTGGATGATGTTAAGGGAACCGACTACTTTGTGGTGCTTTATTCTTCTGAAGAACTTGACATAAAGGACATTGCTTCTACCTACGAAAAGTCTGTGGCGGAAGGCCTTTCTGGCAAAGAAAATTTTTACCGGCGGATTCAGGCAGCAGTGGGAATCGACAGACTTGTTGATCCCCTTATGACGGATTTTTCTGAGGATAGAGTTTCCTTTAAGGCATATTCCTTGGAACCCCAAGAAGAAAAAATTCTCCCGATCTTAATTCAGATTGAGCATGACTGAAGTCTAGAAGGGAATTATTTCCATGTGAGAAAGAAGAATCTTTACTCCGATAAGTACGAGAAGAATTCCTCCAGCAATTTGGGCGGGGCGTCCCGCTTTTGTTCCGAATGCGTTACCTATTTTTATTCCTGTTCCGCTCATTATAAAAGTGATGATTCCTATTGTAAGGGATGACAGAAGAACCTGTGACAGGTCAGACATAAGGTATTCAAATGTAATGCCTACGGCAAGGGCGTCTATGCTTGTGGCAACGGCAAGTAGAAGCATGACTTTGGGAGAAAAGGATGCGTTAAGAGATTCTTCTTTTGAAAAAATTGCTTCTCTAATCATGTTAAGTCCCACTGCTACCAGAAGAACAAAGGCAATCCAGTGATCGATTTTTTCTATGTATGTTTTGAATGCGCTTCCTAAAAACCATCCCAAAAGGGGCATAAGGGCCTGAAAAATTCCAAACCACGCACCGGCACAAAGCATTTCTCTTAGGCCTGCTTTTTTTGCGGCAAGTCCCTTGCAGATTGAAACTGAAAATGCATCGGCTGCAAGTCCGATTGAAAGTAGCAAAAGTTCTATAATCAGCATGAAAAGAGTATAGCACAATAAAAAAGTCTTTGGCAAGTAAGACTATTCTGGAAACTGTTTTATTGCAGGAATGATTCCGCTGTCGCTACTGTAGTCAAAAGTTTCTGTGGCAACTTGTCCATCGTACCAGTTTATGCAGAGAATCTGTCCTTGTATGGACTGTCCTTCTAAATCAATGCATGTGCCAAGATTAAAGAGTCCTTTCCCCCTTACAAACGCAAAAGTGTCTTTTTCTTTTTTGTTGTATCTAAGTACAAACACATCGTAGTCTGACTGGAAGCCCATCATATCCTGCATGGTAAGAAAGTTATCATTATCTGCCGTAACCACAAGAATGTTTATTACTGGACTTTCACTTCTGTTTGGAGGAATCAGATTTTTTAGGTCTTCACTGCTTATGCACTGAATTCTTAGAAGAGTGCCGTGTTTTTCTTTTTCGTAAAGAGTTCCAGGAATAGGGTCAAAGATAAGGGCGTCAAAACCTTGTAAGAATCTTGCTTCTTTTCCTGCAAGGTCATGAAGAATCTGTTCTGCTTTGTTGTCAGAGCTTCTGTATCGGTCCCAAGTCCAAAAGTCCCTTATGCCTGCCTGAATGTTTCCTGAGCCTGCAATAAGAATTGTCTGGTTCTGCGTGCTATGGTAACTGCTTACCCCAGTGCGCTGACTGGTAGCTTTTACTTCTTCGTTAAAGGCGACAATCTGCTCTTTTGCATTTTGGTTGTAAAATGCCCAGTACTGATGGGAAGTGGATTCAACTTCTTCATCGGGAATAAAATCGTAAGTGCTTGTCATGTCTATGAGCAGGGGAAGATTTGCTCCTCTAAGGCTACTATAGTGCTGAATGCAGGAAAGAGATTCTGGGCTGTCAACTTCTATGTGGCGCACATCCTCCTTGTTTTGAATGGTGTTTCTGCTTACATAGTCGTGCAGGGCAGTCATGCGGGGAATTTGGTAATGGGAAAAATCTACAGAGGCAATTACAAGGGCGTTGTCTGGAAGCACTCTGTCTAAAAGTTTTGCAAGGGATTCAAGACTTAGGTATTCTTCTTCTGTGGTAAGGGGCTTTAGCACTATGGGAACAAGTCTTGATTCTGGAAAGTATTTTTTTAGAAAAGGAGTGTGGGCAAAAATTGCGTGCTCGTTTTTCCATAAGTCTGACTGTATGCCAACAAGGTCTTTTGTGAATTGGTCTTTTGCAAGGGCATGAAGTATTTCTGTATCCAGTTCGAATGTTTCAGAGGGGCTGTTGAATGTAATGTCGTCTGTGGGAATGGTTATAAGCTTCTTTCCTTTTTCAAAGTGGTCGGGACCTATTACCACAATTACTTCAGGCTGAATTTTTTGCGAGACTGCGCTGTAGATGCTGTTTTGCTGGGCTACAGTTATGTCGTGATGGGGAACAATAAGTGCAGCAGGAACTGCGTCTGGAATGACATAGGGTTCTGAAAATGCAAAGAGATGTTCCCACATGCCACTGTCATTTCTGTATTGATAAAATACATTTGCGTCGTATGCTTCCTGTTTTGTACATGCGGTAAAAATAAAGACCGCACTAAAAAGTACGGCCTTTACAAGCTGACTTGCTTTCATTTGTAGCGTCGTCCGCCCCATTCGATTACGGCAAATCCTTTTCGCTCTGCAGGAAGAAGCACCTGCTCTTTTGTCTGAATTGGTGCGTCAAGTTCCGCATGATCAAAGAAGACTCTTATTACTGAATCAGGTTTGGGCGTAACTTTAAGAGGCGCTTCCCTGTCTATGCGCTCCTGAGAATAGAATGTTACAAAGATGTAGGGTTTTCCACTTTTGGTAAGTTCTGGCACCCAGAATTCGTTGAAGTCTGCAATTTCCTTTTCGTTAAGTCCGAGAATAAGAAGTTTTTCGGTAAAGAAAGCGCCAATTTCTTCTGCCTTTACCACAAAGCCTTCGCTCATGTCTACCTGAGGACTGGAGTCTGCGCTTTCCCAGAAGAGGTAAGGATATTCTTCTTTTGTCTTAGAGTCAGTGATTTTTCCTTCTGGTGTGGCGGTTACCTTCCAGCCTTTTTCGTAGGGAGGAATTGATTCTGTTACTCCGCCCTTGGGACTTACTGTAACCTTTACTGTCTGGGTCTTTGTGGGATAGAGGTAGATGACTGGCTTACCCTTTTCTGCGGCACCGCCCTCGTGAACATAGAAGACAAAGTTAAGCCTCTTGTATCTTCCGTCCTTAAACTTTGCAATAAAGCGGTAATAGTTTGAGCCAAATGCAAGGTTGTCAAGCTTTCCGCCTACATTGTATACAAAGTGAGTGTCCCCAGCCTTGTACTGGGAGAGGGTAAAGTCATCAATGGGAACTCCGCTTATTTTTTTTGAACCGTTTTCAAGGTACTCGTCAATGTTGTCGGCACTTCCTGTGGTCCAAATTACGCGGATTGAAACACAGTCGCTGGAAACGGAACCCGAAAATGTGTAACGGACATTGTCTAAACTGGAAGTGTTGTAGACATATTCCCAGTCGCCGTTTTCGGGATCATCGATTGTAATGTAGGAACTTGCAGCGGCAAATGCAAGTGTACTTAAAGCCATGAATGTAATAAAACAAATAAACTTCTTCATGGCTTTAAGTCTGACTTAAAATGCTTTATATGTCAAGCCCGTTCTACTGATTCAGTTTGTAGCGGCTTGTGGTGACGGTGTGTCCGTTGGAATAGACTTCAAAGTAAATGTCCGAATTCTTTGTGGTGTCTAACGCCTGATAGAATTCCTTTACATTGGAAACAGCCTTTCCGTTTACCGCCGTTATTATGTCTCCTGACTGAAGCCTTAGTGCTGCCGCCGGCGACTTTTCTTGCACATTGGTAACCACAACGCCCTTTATGCTCTTGTCTGCTGAAAGTCTAGTGCGAAGACTGTCTGTAAGTGGTGAGGCTACAAATCCCGGCCACAGTTTTGAATCATCTCCGGTAACAGCTTCGTCACGCCTGTCAATCTTTACTGTAATGTCAAGGGACTGCTTTCCTCTGCGTACTGTAAATGTTGCAGTCTGACCCGCCTGAAGGTTTCCTACATCTCTAACAAGCTGGTCTGTGTCTTTTATGGTTTTTCCATTAAGTGCTGTAATGTAGTCTCCTGCCTGAATTCCACCCTTCATTGCAGGACTTCCCATAAACACTTGGGAAACAAATGAACCTGTAGTGTCGTCAACTTCCAGTTCTTTCTTGTATTCTGCAGTAATGTCGGAAAGACTTGCGCCAAGCCATCCGTAGGTTATTTTTCCGTCGGTAATAAACTGGTCTATGGCAGCCTTTATGTTGTTGATTGGAATGGAAAATCCTAAGCCCTGACTTCCGCCTGACTGGGAGGCAATCCATGAGTTGATTCCTATTACTTCTCCGTAAATGTTTACAAGGGGACCACCAGAGTTACCCTGATTTATGTCTGCATCGGTCTGAATAAAGTCGCTTATGGAACCAATCTGTGCGCCACTTCTTCCTGTAGCGCTTACAATTCCCTGAGTAACTGATGCAAAGTATCCCAAGGGGCTTCCCATAGCAAGGCAGATGTCTCCCTGCTGAACCAAATCGCTGTCGCCCAATGTTGCAACCGTAATGGAGGCTGGGTCATCGCATTCAAATGAGACAAGTGCTATGTCCATGCGTTCGTCTGCTCCCACAAGTTTACCTTCGAATTCACGCTCATCGTTCAGTCTGATGGTGATTTTTGTGGCGTCTCCAGCAACATGTTCGTTTGTAAGCACATAAATGGTCTTGCCTGACTTTCTTACTATAAAGCCAGATCCCAGTCCCTGCTGCTCGTATTCCCTTGTGCCACTGCCAGAATTTCCGTTGCCAAAGTTAAAGAAGTATTCAAAGGGATTGTATGTCTGCACGGTCTGTGTAGTGGTAACATCAACTTCCACAACTGCAGGAAGGACTCCTGCACTGATTGAACGGAATGTAGTCTGAAGCGACTGTGTTACGGCAAGAGCGTCCGCCGGAATTGCAACCGCCGCATCCTGAGCCGAACGGTTTTCTTGAGCAAAGGCCACATTTGCAGAACCCTTGTTTACCTTGCAGGAAAGAGCTAGCACGCCAAATGCAAATGCCGCTGCTCCAACTATGCCTATTATACATTTGGTCCATTTTTTCATAAAGAGTAACCTCCGTTTTCTGTTCTTTTGTTACTGATAATATAACGGTTTTATTGCGTTTTGTGTTACATTTGTGGGTAGAAATTTTTGTTATATTTGTTCCTTCTTGTCCCTGTTTAACCTCTTGACCAAAAAGCCTAAAATCAGCTATTATGTTGTACATTATGTCTTGCCTGTAGGGAATCCGCTACTCCTTACGGGAAATATGAGTATTTAGAGGTTTTTAAGATGTACGCAGTTGTTGAGTATAAAGGCAATCAGTACAAGGCAGAAAAAGATGCTGTTCTTCGCGTAAGCAAAATTAGCGATGCCAAAAAGGGCGACAGCATTACCTTGGACAAAGTTCTTCTGGTAAGCGACGGAAATACCGTTAAAGTGGGCACTCCCTATGTTGAGGGTGCAAAAGTAACCGTAGAAGTCGGCGATACATTCAAGGATTCTAAGGTTCTTGTTTTCAAGTACAAGAGCAAGAAAGACTACCACCGCTTCCTTGGTCACCGCGAGCAGTATACTGATGTGACTGTAAAGGATGTGGTTATAGGCTAAACATCTATGACTGCCGTTGTGCTTGTTCGGGCAGAAGACGGAACCTTTGCTTCTTTGGAGGCAAAAGGTCATGCTGGAACTGCTGTCCGGGGATTCAATGTGGTTTGTGCGGCTGTTACCATGCTGCTAAGAACTTCCCTTGATGTCCTTGAGCACACCGATGGAATAAGTGTTAAGTCTGAAGCGCCTGAACGCGGAATGCTTTCTTTCTGCGTAGAGGCAAACGGTGCAAGTTTGACGGAAGAACAAAAGGTCCGGCTTTCTTGTGTCGCGGATTATCTTGAGCTTGGGTTAAAGGCCCTGTGTAAAGAGTATCCGAAAGATGTTTCTTTGGAAACGGTAATTAGATAAGATAACTGGTTTTTCCAGTGGAGGAATACTATGGGACGAAGTAAAGGTGGAAGCGGCGCAAAAAACGGTCGTAATTCTAACGCTAAGCGTTTGGGCGTAAAAAAGTACGGTGGAGAAACGGTAAGTGCCGGTTCAATTATCGTTCGCCAGCGCGGAACAAAAATCCATCCGGGCGACAATGTTAGACGCGGCGGAGATGATACTCTGTATGCAGTTGCAGACGGAAAAGTTGTGTTCGGTGAAAGCCGTGACCGCAAAGTTGTTTCTGTAGAACCTGTTGCTGCTAACTAAGCGTTTTTAACTTTATTCGGGCTGTGCCATTACTTCCGCGTAGGTGAATGACTTTCTGCGGTAGGGCATGCCCTTTGTGCCCAGCATAAAAGTGCTGGGTATTTTTTTGGAAACAAGATGATTCAGTTTGCTGACGAAGCGGTAATTACAGTATCCTCAGGAAAGGGCGGAAACGGTTGCATTGCATTCCGCAGGGAAAAATATATTCCCAACGGTGGACCTAACGGTGGTGACGGTGGACGGGGCGGAGATGTTATCTTTTGCGTAAGGCGAAATCTTCGTACTCTTGCCCATCTTAGGTTTCATCCCATTCTTAAGGCAAAAAACGGCGGTGACGGTCAGGGCTGGAACAGATACGGCAAGGACGGTGACGATATAGTAATTCTTGTGCCTCCTGGAACCACACTGCGCGACAAGGAAACCGGTGAAGTAATTCACGACTTTGCAACTGAAGACGAAGACGAGCAGTTTCTGTTTTTAAAGGGCGGAAAAGGCGGCTGGGGAAATGTTCACTTTAAGTCAAGTACCAATCAAGCTCCTCGGTATGCCCACAAGGGTAAGCCCGGAGAAACAAGGGAACTTAAGGTGGAACTTTCCATTATGGCAGATGTAGGCCTTGTAGGTTTTCCTAACGCTGGTAAGTCAAGCCTTTTGGATTTGTTTACAAATGCCCGTCCAAAAATAGCACCCTATCCCTTTACTACAAAAGTTCCAAATCTGGGAGTGCTTCATGTAGACACTGATTCAGACATAATCATTGCAGACATTCCTGGAATAATAGAAGGTGCGTCAGAAGGTGCCGGTCTGGGTACGAGATTTTTAAAGCACATTTCTAGAACGGTAGGACTTCTCTTTATGATTGATGCAAGTGCGGAAGGAAGCGAAAATGCCTACGCCACCCTCTGTTCGGAACTGGAAAAATTTGGTGCTGGCCTTGAACAGAAAAAACGCATAGTCCTTTGCAACAAAATTGATGTGGAGGGTGCTTCAGAAAGAGCAAAACTTATTCAAGAAGAAATTCACAAAAGTAGTCCCGAAGTTCCCGTCATACCGGTTTCAGTTATGACAAAGGAAAACATAGATCAGGCCCGACTTGCAATAATCCGCCTTGTTGACGAACTTAACCGCACCCACACTCCTAGCAGTCATCATAAAAAAGAAGAAGTTAAGGAAGACACTTTCCTTTCAACTCGCTCTGTAGACGAAAGCATGGAAGAACAGTTTCCCGGTCAGGGAGGCACTTCTCTATGAAAATAGCAGTTCTTGGAGGAAGCTTTAATCCAATCCACATAGGACACATGGCTCTTGCCGACGAGGTGTGCAATCAGTTCGGTTACGACAGAGTGCTTTTTATTCCCACAAGTACTCCTCCCCACAAGAAAATGAACGATGCACTGCCAGCCCTTACAAGATTTGCATTGGTTAAGGCCGCATGCCGGGGAGACCGTCACTTTGTAGCGGAAGACTGCGAAATCCGCCGAGAAGGAATTTCATATACCTACGACACAATCTGCTATCTGCAAAAAAAATATGCTTCATCCCTTACAGATAAAATTGGCCTCATTATGGGAGACGACCTTCTTCCAGGATTCCATCTTTGGAACAATGCAGAAGAACTTTCTAAAATGTGCCGCATCATAATTGCACGACGCCCCATGGATGCAGACAAAAACAGAATGTCACGGCATTCAAACACTGCCATTGGCGAATATGCAAACACGGTTCCCCCTGAGCAGTTTGCTCCCGAAGACGAGCCGCTTTTAAAAGATGCACTTCAGCTTGACAATCCCATGCTGTCTGTAAGCAGCACCGACATAAGGTCCCGCATTGCCGAAGGTAAGGCTTTTTCTTACCTTGTGCCTCAGGCTGTGGGCAAATGTATTAAGCAAAGGAAACTCTATGGATATAAGCAGCATTGACCTGTTGGAAAAAGTAAGAAGCTATGCCCTTTCTTCCGTAAAATCCTCTCGTTACGAACACTGCGAGAGAGTAGGGGAGACCGCCATGATTTTATGCGAACTGTTCAATGTGCATCCGTGGAAGGGATATTTTTCGGGGCTTGCCCATGACATGTGCCGAGACATGGACGAAAAGACCCTGCTTTCTCTTGCGGCCCACGACGGACGCCCCATAAGCGATGTGGAAAAACAGAACCCTCTTCTTCTTCACGGACGGGCGGCTGCGGTAGTTCTTTTTAGGGACTTTGGAGTTGACGACACCGACATTCTGCAGGCTGTGGCAAGGCATACTTTGGGTTGCGAAAAAATGCGACCCCTTGCAAAAATTGTTTTTATAGCAGACAAAATAGAACCAGGCAGACCTCAGTCTACTGTAAAATACAGGGAACCTTTTTACACCATGACCTTAAATCAGATGTGCCTTAAGGTTTTAGACGAGGCAATGGAATACCAGAAGTCAAAGGGTAAGCAGACTGCCCCTCAGACTATTCTTTTTAGGGAAAGCGTAGTGAGGGAACTTGCTCAAGAAAATCAGCAGGGAGGTGAAAAATGAAAAAAGTTGGCTCCCAAAAAAAGAATGCAATTTTTCTTCTTTCTATACTTGTAATTTTAATCGGTGTAATTGTTGTGCTTGCGGTTTCCCTTAAAACCGACACCGTTTCTGACAGCCTTGTAAACGATAAGGTTGTAAAGGTTCTTCTTGTTCTTCATGACGGAGACGAAGCCCTTGCCACCGATGTCTTTCTCTTTTCTCCTGAATCAAAAAAAGGCGCCCTCTTTGATATAGCGGGAAACACTGGTGCCATTTACGAATCCCTTTCTTCTGACGACACAAAGGGCCGCGTAGACCGCATAGATTCAGTGTATCGAGAAAACGGAATTGAATCCTACCGTGCCGAAATAAAAAAACTTCTTGACCGAGATGTTCCCTATTCAATAGAAATTAACATAGATGACTTTGGACTTCTTACAGATCTTCTTGGTGGCATAAAGGTTTTTATTCCCTCACCAGTTGACACTAGCGGAGAAAACGGAGAAAGATGGCTGCTTCCCAGTGGAGCCGTTAACCTTGACGGTGCTAAGGTTCAGACATATATTTCCTACCTACTGCCAGAAGAAGCCGAAAGCGACAGGGACAAAAGAAGGCAGGAAGTTGTAATTTCTTTTTTAAATGCTCTTAACGAAAATCATTCTGTAGTAGCGGGCCGTAAGAATTTTTCTTCCTTTGGTTCGCGCATGAAGTCAAACCTTCAGTACGAAAACTTGCGTACACTTGTTACCCTCATGTCTGAAATTGACTGTTCAACTCTTTCTGCCCAGTCTATTATGGGTACTTCTAGAATTGTAGACGGACAGACATTGCTCTTTCCCCATCTTGACGGTCAGCGTTTAAAGGACATGATAAAGCTTTCTGAAAACTCTCTTGTAAGCGGATTTGCACAAAGCCGAGTCTATGCTGTTGATGTCTTTAACGGAACTTCTCGCACAGGACTTGCAAGCAACACTGCTGAACTTTTAAAGGGTGCCGGTTACGATGTCATTACTATTTCAAATGCGGAAGAAAGTTCTGTGTACAACCGTTACCTTGTAAAATACGGCGACATAGAAGAGGGCGAAACTTTTGACGGTGATGTGGAGCATACTCTGATTATAAACCACATTGGCGACGAACAGATTGCTGGTCTTCTTGCAGATTTTATCAGGTGTAAAAATATAGAAAACGAGGAAATTCAGGATGATGAAGATTTCTTTGAAGGTTCCGATGTTGACTTTACTTTGATTTTAGGAAAAGATTTTGACGGCTCTTATGTACGCGGCGGATATGTGCGTGCCGTTCCGGAGGAAAACTAAATGGCTAAGACAGAAGAAGAAAAGGCTTTGGAAATTGCACAGCTTATGGAAGACGGTAAGGGGCTTGATGTCTCGGTTCTTGATATTTCAGAACTTAACAGCTGGACTGATTTTTTTGTCATTGTTACGGTTACAAGCGGTCCCCACTGGCAGGGTCTCTATAAGTCGGTAAAGGATTACGCTGCCCAAAACGACATGGAAATTCATCAAGTTTACCACAAAACTTCTCAAGGAGACGAATGGAATCTTGTTGATTTGGGAACTGTTGTTGTTCACCTTATGACAAAGGAAGCCAGAGAATTCTATGATCTTGAAAAACTCTGGCATGCAGGCAGAAAACTCCGCTAGTCTGCCTGTGAAAAGCGTCTAGTCCAAATCGGCTGGGTCGCTGTCTTCTTCTATTTCCTCTTCCTCGTCACCGTACAGTTCGTCGTCAAAGTGGCGGCGGCGGTTGTCGTAACCGTCTTCTGGTTCTTGGTCATCATAGGGGTCATCGTAGTCGTCTTCGATTTCTTCATCGTCGTCAAAGTCGTCTTCGTAGTCATCATCCTCGAAGTCGTCTTCGTAGTCTTCATCGTAACCGTCTTCGTCTTCAAAGTCATCTTCAAAATCTTCGTCGTTAAAAGAAGAATATCCGGCAAGATAAAAATCGTCTTCCATGCGTAGGCTCCTTGTGTTACCTATGGTAAATTACTGTTGGCTGTTTGTCAAGTGAGGTGAAAACTCTTATTGCTTGCAAAGATAGCGGCAGGGAGGCCGCGTCAGCCTCTTACCTTTAAAAACTTGGAAGTCGAAAATTACAGGGATGTAATTTTCAAGTCAAATTATTGTCTTTTAGTAAAAAAAGTGTTATCTTTTACGGCGAGGTAAACTATGGCAAAAACAAAAACTCCTATGACACTTTTATGCGGTTATTTGGGTGCTGGCAAAACAACACTGCTTAATCAGGTTCTTTCAAATCAGAAGGGATATAAGGTTGCCGTCATTGTAAACGACATCGGCGAAGTAAATGTGGATGCAAAACTTATTGCCGACGGAGCAAAAATCACTGATACATCAAGCATTGTTCCTCTTACAAACGGATGCATCTGCTGCACGCTTAAAACTGATTTGGTCAACAATATAGAAAATATTATTAAGTCTGGAAAATTTGACTACATAATGATAGAGGCTAGCGGTGTCTGCGAACCCATGCCCATTGCCCAGTCCCTTGAGCAGGTTTCAAACGGAGTGCTGGATAATGTGGTGGGCGTTGTGGATGCCAAGCGCCTTGTAGACGAATTTGCTGGCGGTGACGCCCTTCTTAAGGAAAAGGATGAAGAAGACATAGAAAGCCTTCTGGTTCAGCAGATTGAATTCTGTTCCACACTTGTTATAAACAAAAAGGATCTTGTTTCTGAAGAAGAATTCAAAAAGGTTAGGGCCGTCATTAATGCAATTCATCCGGGAGTAAAAATCATAGAAACCGACCACGGTAATGTTGATGTTGATCAGGTTATGGGAACAGGTTCTTTTGATTTTGAAACCGTCTATGCAAGCGCAGGCTGGTGTAAGCATCTTGAAGAAGATGAAGTTGACGATGACGAAGATGAGCATGAGCACCATCATGATCACGAGGAGCATGAACATGAACACGGTCACCATCACCACGATGACGATGATGATGATGACGAGCATGACCATGACCATGAGCATGGTCATCACCACCATCACCATGAACACCACCACGAAGGCGAAAGTGAAGACGAGTACGGAATAGGTACCTTTGTCTACTACAGGCGTCTTCCCTTTGACAGACAGAAGCTGGACGAGTTTGCAAACCGTTGGCCTCGTAACATTATTCGTTGCAAGGGTCTTATGTGGTTTGCCGACGAACCTGAAATGGCATGGGTATTTGAAACTAGCGGAAGGCAGATTCAGGCTGGATATTCTGGACAGTGGATTGCCTCATGTCCTGCCAACGAGCAGAAGGCCATACTTGCAGAAAATCCCCAGATTAAGGAAGAGTGGGACGAAAAAGTGGGCGACCGCATGATAAAGCTCTGCATTATCGGTCAGAATCTTGACAAGAAGGCAATTTCTGCAGAACTGGACAAATGTCTTGCCTAAAAACTTACCTCCATGTAATTTTGGGGGCGCGAGTTTTCCTTCGTAAAACTCGCTGTACAAAGGGCTAAGAGTCTGACGCGACCTCCTTGTCGCTTATCTTAGGACATTTGTTTAAAATGGAAACACGGCTTAAGGATGCCTTGAGCCGTGTTTTTTTGCGTAAGAGTTTACGGTTTAGCGGAGTCCTGATGCGGCTTCTTTTGTTGCACGCTTCCAGAACTGGCTGCGTCCAAAGGGACCAATGGAACCGCGCATTTCAAGGGTGTCTTCCTTGTATTTGTTTCCGTCTGCTGCATGGAATGTTATAGTACATGCGTACTTGCTTCCGCTACCCGGATCAATAATGCTTCCCTTTCCCCAGTTGCCTTCGCCTTTAGTCTGGGTAAGACCCCAAATCCATGTTGTTCCTACAACCTGAACTGTTGCCAGATCAGCACCATTCTGGAAGTCAGAATAAGATTTACCCTTTCCTGCTGTTGCCTTTTCGTCCTGTGGTTTTCCTGCTACAGAAAGAATTTCTCCCTTAAGAACTCCGTTTTCAACCCAAATTCTCCATCCTGCTGTAGCTTCGTTTGTCTTTTCGTCATAGCTAATCCAATAGCCTTCTGCTGGATCTGCGGCAAAACAAACTCCTGCTCCAATGAGCATTACTTCCAAAAGTGCAATAAATTTCTTCATAAGAAACCTCCGTTATGAAAGTCCTTAAATTATCAGCCATAGTAGCGGATTTGTCAAGCCTTGTGCAATTTGCAAAAATGTTCTATATTGCTTAGCATGAAACTTACATGCGGTATTGTAGGACTTCCTAATGTAGGAAAGTCAACCATTTTTTCAGCCCTTACAAAAACACCTGCGGCTGCAGAAAACTATCCTTTCTGTACCATTGATCCCAATTTGGGTGTCGTAGATTTGCCTGATGAACGCCTGGATTTTATGGCAAGCGTTTTTAATCCCAAAAAGAAAATTCCTGCCAGCGTAGATTTTGTTGACATTGCTGGACTTATAAAAGGTGCCTCTAAGGGTGAAGGACTGGGAAACCAATTCCTTGCAAACATTCGGGAAACAACAGTCATTGCCCATGTGGTACGCTGTTTTGACAATCCAGACATTCAGCATGTCCGTGATGATGCAAAAACAGAGGCCTCTATTGACCCAGAAAGCGACATTCTTACCATTAACTTTGAACTTGCTCAGGCTGACTTGGATACCATCAACAAGAGGCAGGAAAAAGTTGTAAAGCAGATTCGTTCTCTTGGTGGAGAAGAAAAAAAGAAGTACGCCCATTATCTGACGGCTGTAGAAAAAATCAAGCCTGTGCTGGAAGACGGAAAATGCGCCCGCATGGTAGAACTGACCGATGACGAAAAGGCTGCTATTTACGACTTGCACCTTCTTACCATAAAGCCCCAAGTATTTGTCTGCAACATTGATGAAGACACCATTGCCAGCGGAACCAATGCCTATGTGGAAAAGGTTCGTGCTATTGCTGCGGAAGAAAAATCCGAAGTAATCGTAATATGCGGAAAATTTGAAGCCGACCTTTCAGAAATTACCGAAGAGGCTGACCGTAGGGAATTTATGGACAGCGTAGGTCTTAAGGAAAGCGGACTTGCAGTTTTGGCCAGAACCGTCTATCACCTTATGGGACTGCGCACATTCTTTACTGGTGGTCCTGATGAATGCCGTGCATGGACAATTCATGCTGGAGACAAGGCTCCTCAGGCTGCTGGAGTAATCCACACTGATTTTGAAAAAGGCTTTATCAAGGCCGAAGCCTACACTGTTGACGATCTTCGCCAGTACGGAACTGAAGCAAAAATTAAGGAAGCTGGAAAGTACCGTCAGGAAGGCAAGGACTATGTGGTTCAGGACGGAGATGTGCTGTTCTTCAAATTTAATGTCTAGGCACAGATGCACCACCTGTTGCGTTTAAGTCTTTAAGTTTGACATATAACTAAAAGGAGTAAGACATGAAAAAGAAATTGATTGCAGTTCTAACTGTACTTCTGTGTGTAGTGGCATCACTGTCTGCCGAAAGCGTCAAGCACTACACCAACAAGTCAAAGGGGTATGACGGTTGGGTTACCATGGAAAAAATGGGCAACACTGCCGAAGAAGAACTTGAAGGCTACGAGGAAGAATTCATTGCCTACATGGAAGGAATTCTTGGTTCTGCCTTCCCTGAAGTTGAAGAACTTGACGAAGAAACTCAGTGGCTGATAAGCAAGGCCCTTTCTTCTGCAAAGAGCAAGAAGGGAGATGTTGTCCTGCTTATGTGCACAGAGGAAGAAGACTCTGCTGAAGGTACTCTTGTACTTGTCATTGTTAAGTCTGGTAGCAGCAACTACTACTGGTGCGCCTTCCACGCAGATGAAGAATCCGTTAGTGCCCTTGATGAGCTAATGTAAAGTTCACTAAATTTTTTGTAAGTTACGGCAGAAGTTTGCTTTTAAAAGTATTAACACTTGTGAAAGCAACTTTCTGCCTTTTTTTTAGTTCCTTACTATGTGGAATCCTACAGCATCGATCTCGTCAAACCAGGGGTAGTCTTCGTAATCATTGTCTGACTCCCAGTAATCTTGATATTCCTGACCGCTTACCGTTTCTCCGCTTTTACTTATAAGATAAATGCTGTCGGTGCTTAGTCCGTCTATGGCAACCTCTGCAACAGTTCTTTTTATTGAGCGGTTTGTTGAAATGGAAAGCAGTTCTTCTTTTGTAGGAAGCCTCCATCCGTTGGCACTCTTGTCTATTGCGGTAATTATTGTGTAACCGTCAGTGTTTTTGTCTAATGTGTATACGGGCCTAAGTCCCTGCATTTTGCTAAGCGTGTTGCAGAATTCTGCAGATAGCATAATGTCTTCTAAAAGTAGAGGAAGACTGTCGCCCCTTAAGTCCTGTTCTGTTACAGGATTTCCGCCCTGCACATTGTACCAGAACTTTTGCGTTACGGCATTTTTTAGCACGGTAAGTTTTGTTCCATCCTGCATTGTAAGGCTGACGGTCTGCCCCTTAACATAAGATTCTGTCCAGGATTTTTTCTGTTTGTTCAGTTTTTCCATTGCCGAAATTTCAGAAGTTAATTCTGAAGGCTTTGCATTGCGTACAAACCTAAGTCCAAAATCATAGGATGAATAATAGCTGTACTTTGGCGCAAGCCCTTCCTGCACATACATGTAATACTCAGAATCTGTAGTGTCACCGCCTAAAGCGTATCGTTCTTTTTCGGATGCTCTATCCCAAACCCATTCAGAAACATTTCCGTTCATGTCGTAGATGCCAAGTTCGTTGGGCTTTTTTGTAGCAACCGGCATCCAGTATTCGTCACAATTGTCCGTGTACCATGCAACAGAGTCAAGCCTGTCGCTTCCGCTAAAAAGATAGGGTGATTTTCTGTATCCTCCTTGTGCCGCATAAAACCATTCTTCCATAGTGGGAAGCCTGTAGCCGTCTGCACTGGGATCAAACTGAATTTTTTCAGTGTTGCCGTAAGATGCTACCTTTTCCCATCTGCTTACATCCGTTACGCCGTCTATGCTGTAGACCGGATTAAGTCCCTGCATAAAACTCATTATGTTGCAGAGGCGAACCGCATCGTAAAAAGTTACTTCCTGAGGAATTTTTGAGTCTGACTGAGGGGGGAGCGGAGTAACCCTTACCAGAAGTTTCCATAGTTCCCTAGTCATTTCTGTTTTTGCCATCATAAAGCCTGAACCGTCTTCTTTTACAACGGGAACAAACATGTCTGCAATTAAAGAATTTATCCTAACATTTCTTTGTGAACCTGTTTCCTTTTTCTTTGCTTCCTTTTCCTGACTGCTTGCGTTTCGCGTAATGCGGAATCCTCCCCATTCAGGTGCATAATCAGGAGGCGCTCCATCGGGCCCCCATGAAAGGCTTGGGTAACTGTCGTAATAGTCGCCACCGACAATGCTTCTTTGCATGCGTCCCGTAACATCAGAGTAAATGTCCCAAACCCATTCAGAAACATTTCCGTTCATGTCGTAAATGCCAAGTTCGTTGGGCTTTTTTGTGCCTACATCGTGGGCTGTCCGCTTGCCGTCTTTGTCAGCACTTTCGCCGTAAGTCCATGCAACTTCTTCCGCACTGTTGCTTCCAGAGTATTCGTAAAGCATGTAGGGAAGTCCTTCGTATGCACACAGTTTCCATTCAGCTAAAGTGGGAAGCCTGTAGCCGTCTGCATCTGGGTTAAGGGTAACTGCATTCATGTTGCTTCCCCATTTGCTTACATCAGTACTTCCGTTCAGACTGTATGCAGGAGTAAGACCCGTCATTTCGCTAAGCCTGTTGCAGAATATGACCGCTTCGTTAAATGAAACTTTTTCTACAGGACGCTTTTTCCCTTTTGCCGGAGATGGATTTTTGTGCATTACAAGTTCGTAAAGTTCCTGCGTGGTTTCCGTCTTTGCAAACATGATTGCGTTCTCTTCATCAGTAAAGACAGTTACAAAATAATCTTTTACAATCTGCCTTGTTTTTGCCTTTCTTTCTGCCAGAACTTCTTCGTAGATTCTTTTCTGCTCTTCCAGTTCCTCATCTTTTGCAGGGCGGACAATCCTGAAGCCAAGGGCTTTGTTTTGGGAGGAAGGCTTTTGCGTGGTAACATTCACTATGTCGCAGTATTTTTCTTCAAGCAGGACAGAGCCGCCAATGGAAAGTTTTTCCTGAATCCATTCCTGGGCATTGCCGCTCATGTCGTAAAGTCCAAGGGCATTTGGCTTCTTTGTTGCAACATCATGCACTTTTATTTTGCCGTCTTCAAAACTGTTGTCCTTGTACCATCCTACTTCAGAAAGAATGTCTCCTGCACTGTAGGTGAATGTTTCTCCATGGAATCCGCCATGGGCCGCATAGAGCCATTCTTTCTGGGTGGGAAGTCTGTAACCGTCTGCATTTTTATCTATTCCAATGCTGCTTAAGTCAATGTAGTCCGATTCCCTGTCCCACCATGTTGAAGTGTCCTTTGAGCCGTAAAGACTGTAGACCGGGGTGCGTCCGTCCCTTATGCTTAAGTTGTTGCAGAAGCGCAGTGCGTCAATAAATGAAACCTCCGTTACGGGCTTGTTGCCATCGGCTTTTTTTTTCAGGGTTCCTTCCCATTACTGCCTGATAAAATTCTTCCGTAATTTCCGTGCTCGTCATCATGAGTCCGCTTCCGTCATTTTCGTCAAGAATGGGAACAAAGAGTTGCTGGTTCTTCTGAATGAAAAGGCTTCCCTCAACAGCGTTGACAGAGTCTTCGTAGGCTGAAGGTTTTCCGCCTAAAATAATTTCTACCCTTGAGGGAATCGTAATGTCTGTTCCCTGAGAATTTATTTCGATTTTCTTTAGTCTTGCAAACGCAGTCCACTTGCTGATTGCCAGCTGGGCTTCCCTGCTTTTTGTCGTAAAGGTTAAGGTCTGTTTTTGGTCCGAAAAGAAATATACAGTTGGGGGAGTGTAGAGAACTTTTCCGTATGCGTTTACTAGCTCAAAATTAAGCTCGTACTTCTGAATGTATCTTGTAAAAAGAAAAGGTGCGTCTTTTGGAATTTTTGAAATGCAGTCAAAGATTCTCTTGAACTTATAGGTGGGCTGAATGCTTATTTCAATGTAAAAATCTTCGTCAGAGTCTTTTTGTGCGTAAGGCCTTGTAATGTAAATTGCCGCAACAGGCTGGTCTGAAAAGTAGTTTGTAAACTCCCTGTACAGGGTTTCCCATTCTGACTCGTCTTTTTTGCTCAGCCTGTCTCCAAGACTTAAGAAAGACTCGTAGGCTTCCTTTGCAGATGCGGTGGGGTTTAGCGTCATGGCATCGTAGTAGGAGGCAAGGGCGTAAATGAATTTGTTTTCGGCTTCGTATGATTTGGCTTTTGCAAGGCAGGTCTGATAAGTTTCTTCTGCAAATAGAATCCCGGCTAAAAAGAGTCCAAGGAAAATTGCAATTACTTTTTTCATCGAATAAATCCCTTTTAGGTAGAGTGCAAAAAAAAGGGTGCCTAATAAAGACACCCTGATTTTTATTGTAACTGTTATGCTATCTGATAGATCCAACCGTCAGGGGCTTTTTCGGTTCCCATCTGGATTCCTGTCAGAGTGTCGCGGAGTTTGCCCAGAACTGGTCCCATTGCATCCATTCCTGAGGGAACAAGAATGTCCTTTCCGTGGTCATCGATTTTTCCAATGGGGCTGATTACTGCAGCGGTTCCGCAAAGACCTACCTCGGCAAAATCCTTAAGTTCGTCCTTGTGAACCTTGCGTTCCTCAACTTCAATGTGCAGATAGTCCTTTGCAACCTGAATGAGTGAGCGGCGGGTGATTGAAGGAAGAATGCTGTTGGACTTTGGAGTAACAAGTTTTCCGTCCTTTGTTACAAAGAGGATGTTTGCGCCTCCTGTCTCTTCTATGTAAGTGTGGCTTGCAGGATCAAGGTACATGTTTTCCGCATAGCCGTTTCTGTAAGCGTCCATGATGTTGTGAAGGCTCATTGCATAGTTAAGACCAGCCTTGATGTCTCCTGTTCCGTGGGGAGCGGCCCTGTCCAAATCAGAAAGACGAACCACGATGGGTTTTACTCCGCCTTTAAAGTAGGGACCTACGGGAGTAACGAGAATCCTAAACTGATATTCTTCCGCTGGCTTAACTCCAATAACGGAACTTGAACCGAACATATAGGGGCGGATGTAAAGTGTAGCACCGCTTCCGTAGGGAGGCACATAGTCAATGTTTGCCTTTACAGTGTCAATTACAGCCTTAATCCATCTGTCCTTGGGGAACACTGGCATTTCAAGGCGCTGGCAGGAATCCTTCATGCGGTCAGCGTTAAGGTCGGGGCGGAATGTTACGATTTTGCCATCGACTGTAGTGTATGCCTTAAGTCCCTCGAAGCATGTCTGTGCATACTGGAGGACGCCTGCACATTCAGACATGGTGATGGTGTGGTCGCTGGTAAGCTGACCTTCGTCCCAAGCACCGTTTTTGTAATTGGCGACAAAACTCTTTGCCGTCTCCATGTAACCAAACGAAAGGTTGGCCCAGTCAAGATTCTTTGCCATAATCGGTACCTCTTCTTATAAACTTACTACCAATATATCACTATTGTTTTTTTTGTACAACTGTGCAATAATGAACCTATGGGTGGAACAACTAAAAAAAGCGGCACTGGGAAAACTGTCGCTTCAAAAACTTCTAAGGCAAAGGCGGCTCCTTCCAAGACCGCTTCTAAAAAAACTCCTGCAAAATCAGCGGCATCTAAGGCTGAATCAAAAACTGCCGTAAAAAAGCTGGTTGCAAAGACAGCCACAAAAACTTCTGCAAAGACAGTTGCAAAAGCTTCGGCAAAATCTTCTGCAAAGGTGGCTGCAAAAACTACTGCAAGAACTGAATCTAAACCTGCTGCAAAAAGCCTTCCTGTTCAGGCGTCTCCAAAACCTGTTGCAAAAAAAGCAGCAGTGTACGACGAGTCTCAGATAAAGCATCTTGATGCTCTTGAACACATTCGTCTTAGGAGCGGAATGTACATTGGCCGTTTGGGTGACGGTTCAAATCAGAATGATGGAATTTATGTCCTTCTTAAGGAAGTCATTGACAATGCAATCGATGAATTTATTATGGGACACGGAAAGCGCATTGATGTGGAAGTAAAGGACAACCGCGTAAAAGTTCGTGACTACGGTCGCGGCATTCCCCTTGGAAAAGTTGTGGAGTGTGTTTCGGAAATCAACACAGGTGCAAAATATAATGATGATGTATTCCAGTTTTCTGTAGGCATGAACGGTGTTGGTACCAAGGCTGTTAACGCCCTTTCTTCCTACTTTAGAGTTGTTTCTGTTCGTGACGGTCAATGCACTGATGCCGTGTTTGAAAAGGGCAAGCTTGTAAATCAGCGTACGGGAACTTTAAAGCAGAAGGCCGCCAACGGAACATATTTTGAATTCGTTCCAGATGATTCAATTTTTGGAAAGTATTCCTTTAACATGGAATTTGTAGAAAAGAGAATCTGGAACTATGCCTACCTTAACTCTGGGCTTACCATGCGCCTTAACGGTCAGGATTACAAAAGCGAAAACGGTTTGTTCGATTTGCTCAACAAGGAAATTGAAGACACCTCTCTTTATCCTATTGGAAGCTATCAGGGCTCACACTTAAAGTTTGCCTTTACCCACACAAACGGTTATGGCGAAAATTATTTTTCTTTTGTAAACGGTCAGTATACAGCCGACGGAGGAACTCACCTTGCGGCATTTAAAGAGGGCTTTGTAAAGGGCATAAACGATTTTTACGGAACCAGTTACAAGAGTGAAGATGTTCGCGAGGGAATGGCCGCCGCAGTCCTTGTAAAAATAAAGGATCCCGTCTTTGAAAGCCAGACAAAAAACAAACTGGGCAACACCGACATCCGCCAGTGGATTGTAAGCGAAACCCAGTCTGGTCTGGACGACTGGCTACACCATAACCCCGAGGCCGCAAAAAAAATTCAGGAAAAAATTCAGGCTAACGAAAAACTCCGCACGGAACTTTCCGCTGTAAAAAAAGAAGCAAAGGAAGCTGCAAAAAAAATTAGCATAAGAATTCCAAAGCTAAAAGACTGCAAGTATCATGTGCAGGACGGAGCAAAGGGCGAAAACAGCATGATATTCATTACAGAGGGAGATTCTGCTTCTGGTACCATGACCCACTCTAGGGATGCAAGCTATCAGGCGATTTTTTCTCTTCGTGGTAAGCCCGAAAACATGTACGGAAAAAAGCAGAGCGAAATTTACAAGAATGACGAACTGTATCAGTTGATGATGGCATTGGGAATTGAAACCAGCGTTGAAAACCTTAAGTACTCAAAAATTGTAATTGCAACTGATGCTGATAATGACGGTTATCATATTCGCAATCTGGTAATGACTTTTTTCCTTGGCTATTTTGAGGAACTTGTTACCAGCGGTCGGGTCTTTATTCTGGAAACTCCGCTCTTCCGAGTGCGAAACAAAAAGGAAAACATCTACTGCTATTCTGAAGACGAAAGGGACAAGGCTCAGGCAAAACTTGGAAAGTCTAGCGAAACCAGTCGCTTTAAAGGTTTAGGAGAAATCAACCCTAGCGAATTCAGACAGTTCATTGCTCCCGAAACAATGCATCTTACTCCTGTAGAAATAAGTCAGTTAAAGCTTGTTCCAAAACTTCTTGGCTTTTATATGGGAAAGAATACGCCGGAACGCCGTCAGTTCATAGAAAAGCATCTGCTTTCAAATGCCGACATTGACGCATAAGGAATTTATATGGCATACGTAAAGAATTTATTTGACAAGAATTTTATTGAATACGCAAGTTATGTTATCCGCGACAGGGCCATTCCAGATTTGGAAGACGGACTTAAACCTGTTCAAAGGCGAATCATGCACACCTTGTTTGAAATGGATGATGGACGCTTCCAAAAGGTTGCAAATGTTGTGGGGCGCGTAATGAAGTACCATCCCCACGGAGACGCTTCTATTGGTGGTGCTCTTGTTGTACTTGCAAACAAGGGAATCTTTATTGAGCGGCAGGGAAACTTTGGCAACATGTTTACTGG
The DNA here is from genome assembly GCA_937894335.1 of uncultured Treponema sp. Lineage (GTDB taxonomy): Bacteria > Spirochaetota > Spirochaetia > Treponematales > Treponemataceae > Treponema_D. The sequence goes on from CALCRU010000013.1 coordinate 26,454, forward strand.
AGACGGCGCTTCTGCTCCTCGTTACATTGAATGCCGGGTACATCCTCTTGCAAAAGAATTTCTTGTGCGTAATCCTCATGTAACCCATTATGTTCCCAACTACGATGGAAGAGACACTGAACCAGAAGTATACCGTGCAAAAATTCCAGTGGCGCTTATCATTGGTGCTGAAGGAATTGCTGTAGGCATGAGTACGAAAATCTTACCCTACAACATAAGGGAAGTTCTTGAGGCGGAAAAAAAGGCTCTTAAAAATCAGAGTTTTGAAATTTATCCTGACCTTCCCACAGGCGGACTTATTGATGTGTCAAACTATAACGACGGTAACGGAAAAATAATTACCCGAGCAAAGTTTGACATGAGTGACGAAAAGAAAATCGTCATAACAGAGTTGCCAGTTGATACCACAAGCGACACTTTGATGAACTCAATAGAAAACGCCTACAAGGCTGGAAAAATAAAAATCGGTTCAATCGAAGACTTTACTACAGATCACTGCCAGATAGAAATAAAACTTCCTCGCGGAGTTTATGCAAAGGATGTGGAAAAGGCTCTGTATGCCTATACAGACTGCGAAAAATCTATCAGTTGTCAAATGCTTGTAATAAAGGACGGCATGCCTGTTTCCATGACCGCAACCGAAATAATAAAGTATTACGCAAAAAAACTTACGGCAATCATAAAGGATGAACTGGAGTTTGAGCGGAGCGAACTTACCGAAGAACTTCATGCCCGTACTTTGGAACGCATTTTTGTTGAAGAAAGAATTTACAAGAAAATTGAGCAGATGAAAACTGCGGAAGCTGTAAACAAGGCTGTTAAGGACGGATTCAAGCCCTTTAAGGCAGAACTTGTGCGGGATGTTACCGATGATGATGTGGAAAGGCTTTTGAAAATTCCAATCAGGCGCATTTCTCTCTTTGACATCAACAAGAACAAGGATCAAGTTGCCGCAATAAACGGACGCCTTAAAGAGATTGCAAAAAAGCTTAAGAACCTTACTGCCTGTGCAGTTGAATATCTTGACGGAATGCTTGCAAAGTTTAAGCCTGAAGAACTGGAGCGCCATACTCAAATAGAAAAGTTCACAGCAGTAGAAGTCAAAAAAATAGTAAAGAGGGACACCCCCCTACGCTACGACGACAAGGGCTATTTGGGAACTGGTGTTTCTGGCGGCCAAGAAGTGCTTAAGGTTACTCCCTTTGACAGGATTTTCCTCATGCGAAAGAGTGGCATTTACAGCGTGTGCGATGTTCCTCAAAAACTCTTTGTAGACACGGGCATGTGGTACTGCAACTACGCGGACAAGGAAATTATAAACAAGGTTCTGTTTACTGTAATTTACCGCGATCCCAAAACTCAGTTTTGCTTTATAAAGCGTTGTCGCATTCCCAGCTGGATTATGAACAGGGACTACATGATTGCTCCCGACGGAATGGAAGTGCTACATGTGGACACTAGGGAAAAATTTACCTTTACCCTCAAGTATCTTAAAAAGCCCCGTGTAAAGACTCTTGAAGAAACTTTCAAAGCTCAAGATTTTGAGGAAAAGGGACATAAGGCTCAGGGGGTGCGTCTTTCTTCCCACGAAACTGTTGCCGTAGAAGCAAGTCCTGCAGACGGGCAGGGAAACCTCTTCTAGACCATGCTTGTCCTTGTTTCGGAATGCAGTGCAGAAACTGTAGTAAAGGGCTCCCGTTTTTTGGCGGAGGCTCTTTGCGTTTCTTCTCAAGCGGAGGCACGAGCAAGGCTTTCCATGCAGAAGGCAAAATACCCTGATGCAACTCATGTGGTTCACGCTTTTGTAACAGGTCCTTCTGGTGAGGTAAGTGGCATGAGCGACGACGGTGAACCTAGTGGAACTGCAGGTAGACCTGTGCTCGATGTACTTAGGGGAAGTGGCATTACAAACATTCTGCTTACGGTAACTCGTTGGTTTGGCGGCACACTTCTGGGAACAGGGGGACTTGTTCATGCATATTCTGATGCGGCGCGTCAGGTTCTTTCTTTGTGTGTCACAGAAGAACTCGTGCAGAAGATTTACTTTTCATATTCAACAGATTATTCTTCCTACCAGACCATAAAGAGGGAAACTGAAAAGTTTCATTTTTCAGGAGTAACGGAAAAATTTGATTCCGGCATAGAAGTTTCGGGCAACATATGGCTTTCTGAATCCGAAGAGTTTTCCCTTATGGTAAAAAATATTACGCGAGGTAAGAGCCTAGTTACCCTGCAAGGAGACATCTTATGAAACTGATTTTTATTCGTCACGCAGATCAGAGTTGCGGTGCAACTCCCCGAGTTTTCACTTCGTGTAAACTCGCAGGAGACATCTTATGAAACTGATTTTTATTAGACATGCAGATCAGAGTTGCGAGGCAACTCAACGAGTTTCCACTTCGTGCAAACTCGCAGGAGACATCTTATGAAACTGATTTTTATTAGACATGCTGACCCAGATTATGCTAATAACACCATAACCGAAAAGGGGAGGAGGGAGGCGGAACTGCTTTCTGAGCGCATGGCATCTTGGAAGGACATAACGGACATTTACTGCTCACCCTATGGACGGGCTCAGGATACCTTGAAACCAGCGCTTTTAAAAATGGACAGGACTGCAATAACCTTGGACTGGCTTAGGGAATTTGACCATCATATTATTGACCCTGTTTCCAAAAAAGAAAGGAGCGTCTGCTGGGACATTCTTCCTCAGAATCTATATGGGCAAGATAAATACTTTGACCGCGAAAAGTGGGCTTCCCTTTCATATCTAAAAAAGGCCCACATAGACACTTTTTATTCCCAAGTATGCTACGGTTTTGATTCCCTTATGGAGCAGTATGATTACACCCGCATTGCTCCCAAAAAGGCAATATACAACTGCCTTCCACATCTGACAGATGAAGAGGCCGCCCATGATACTCATCTTAAGCAGATTCAGAAAAATCTTGACAACCGCAATCTTGTCTTTGTTTGCCACTTGGGTGTAATGTTTGCCATAATTGCCCACCTTACTGGAACAAGTCCCATGCAGTTGTGGCATGGTTTTTTTGTTGCGCCTACATCTGTAACTGTTTTGGGAGCGGAAGAGCGTGTTCCCGGAGAAGCAGTTTTTAGGGTTCAGACCTTGGGTGACATAAGACACCTTACCCAAGGAAACGAGATTCCCTCTGCTAGCGGCTTTTACGGAGATGTGTCCGCATGGTAAGCGATTAGTACTTTTCTGATTTTTCTGGCTGCCAGTGGGCTCTGTAGTGGGTGCGCCTGTATTCAGACGGAGTAAGCTTCATAATGGATTTGAATGTGTTTGTAAAATGACTCTGGGAAGAAAATGAAAAATAGTCGCTAAGTTCCTGAGGACTGTAGTCTGCATAGGAAAGCATATTTGCAGCCGCCTCTATTTTTTTTCTGCGGATGTATTCCTGTACCGTTGAACCAGTTTCTTTTTTAAATAGCGAACACAGATAGTTTTTGTGTATTCCTGCCGCCTTTGCAATTTTATCCAGAGTAAGTCGCCTGTGCAGATTGTCGTAGATGTAATCGCATGCTTTTTTTACTGCCCTTGAAATTCCTCGGGAAGACTTTAACTTCTTCATTCTGTCGGCAAAGTCAAACACCAGTTCCCTGTGCAAAATGTCAATTTCTTCTTCGCTCCTGCATGTGTCAATTTGCTGAATGTAAAGGTCGCTTAGAGTGTATGCGGTTTCGCTTTCCAGTCCTCCTTCAATGCAGAATCTTGTTATGAGGGCAACCGTAATTACAAGGTGATACTTTGCATTTCGCAGGGAATCTTTTGAAAGAATTCCCAACTGTCTGTCCTTTAGTGGAAGCATGATTTTGTTCAGCGTCTTAAAGTTTCCGTCCTTTACCGCATCGTAAAATTCCAGTTCCTTTTCGTAGGCAAGGTGACGCCTTCCGTATTCCCTTTGCAAAAAGACTTTGTGTGAAAGCGCTCTTTCTGTTTTCGACTGCTTTTTCATGTCTTTATTATGCTAAAAATGTTAATAATTTGCAATAAATGTTAATAATATGATATTTCTGGCCTTAATATGCATTATCATTGTATGAAAACATTTTGGAGGATGCCATGCGCGGAATAAGGTTTTTGCTTTTTTCTCTGGCGGTTGGACTTGTGCTTATGTCCTGTCAGAAAAAATCTAATGAAGTTTACGAAGTTCAGAATTCTAAGTACACCATGGACGACATTGTTTGGCAGGATGACTTTGATGGACGCAGGCTGAACATGGATGACTGGAACTACGAATATCATGAACCCGGTTGGGTAAACAGCGAACTTCAGGAATATGTTGACTCTGCAAAAAACATTTATGTTAAGGACGGCACCTTAATTATTCAGGCACTTAAGCAGGAAAAAAATGGTAGCGTTTCCTATACCTCTGGTCGCATAAATACAAGGGGTAAGCACGACTTTACATACGGACGCTTTGAAGCCCGTCTTAAGGTTCCCCGGGGACAGGGATTCCTTCCTGCCTTCTGGATGATGCCTACTGAAGAAAACCTTTACGGTCAGTGGCCCAAGTGCGGCGAGATAGATATTATGGAAGTGCTAGGAAACAGAACCGACACCCAGTACGGAACGATTCACTTTGGAGAACCTCATGCAGAACATCAGGGCTCATACTCCAAATTTGGAACAGACCTTTCAGAAGACTTTCACATTTATGCATGCGAATGGGACCCAGGCGAAATCCGCTTCTATATTGACAACATGCTCTTTTACAAAACCAACGACTGGTTTACAAAGAAAAAGGGCTTTGGAGAAGTTACATACCCGGCACCCTTTGACCAGAATTTCTACATGATTTTAAATGTTGCAGTTGGCGGAAACTGGCCCGGAAATCCCACTGCAGAAACTGGTTTTGGAGAAAATGCTCGTCTTCTTGTAGACTATGTTCGTGTCTATCAGAAGCCTTCGTATGATGAAAATGTTTCAAAACCTGTGGCACCCTTTGTTGAACTTCGTGAGCCTGATGCAGATGGTAACTATATTGCCAACTCTGATTTTTCTGTAAAAGAAAATTTGTCAGACACTACCGACTGGTTCTTCCTTCTTGCAGGAACTGGTAAGGGCAGTGCGGAAATTTCAGACAATGCACTTCATATTACCAGCGAAACTCCCGGAGATTTGGATTACAGCATTCAGATTGTTCAGCCCAACATTCCTCTTGAAAAGGGTGCAAGTTACCACTATCAGTTTGATGCCTGTGCCGATGACGAGAGAACAATCATCACGGCAATTACTGCTCCAAATGTAGGATGGATAAGGTACCTTGCCGATACAAAAGTTTCTCTTACAAAAAAGATGCAGACATTTGAATTTGATTTTGTAATGAAGGACGACAGTGATCCTACAGGAAGAATTGAATACAATCTGGGAAATCAGAATGCAACTGCAAAAGTTCACATTACAAATGTGCGCTTTGTAAAGACTGGTACAGGAGATGCTTCTGATGATGCGGTAATGCTTCCCGACGGAAACTATGTCTTTAACGGAGAATTCCAGGAAGGGAAAAACAGACTTGACTTCTGGGAAAGTGACAGCACACCTTTGGTTAGCGTAACCAACATAAAGAATGTGAGGGAACTTAAACTTTCTGCTTCGGAAAAAAATGCAAATGCATTCCAACGCGTAGCAATTCAGCCCGAAAAAACTTATGTGCTTACTTTTGACGCATACGGAAGTGAGGGAGCAAAACTTTCTGTGAACATAGAAGATGCTCTTTCTGCGGAAGTACTCTTGACTGGTGGCAGAACTACCTACAGGTACTCGTTTGAGCCTTCGCTTTCTCCTTCTTCTGCAAGGGGACGCCTTCTTGAATTTTCAGCCTCAGGGGGAACAGTCTATGTTGATTCAGTCCGCATTCAGGATGACGGAATGATTGTAAACGGTGACTTCTCTAGCGGACTTACAGGTTATGAGGTTTATGCTCACGACGAGGCTTCTCTTGATTACGGAGTGGACAGTCTTACATATAATGATTCTTTCTGTGCGGACATTTCAAGAACTGGCAGTGCCGACTGGATGATTCAGCTTAAGCAGAACAATATTACTTTGGAAAAGGGAAAAACATACAGGGTTTCTTTTGATGCAAAGAGCACCATTGACAGAAGCATAATGTATGCCTTGCAAAGAGACGGCTCCAGTGATGACAACTGGATTCCCTATTCTGGCTCGCAGATTATAAAGGTTGGTCCCTCCGTGCAGAACTACGAAACCAAGTTTCAGATGCAGGAAGAAAGTGACAGTGCAACCATACTGAGCATTTCTATGGGTGCGGTTGAAGGCAGGGTGATTGACGAAAAGCACACTGTGGTAATAGACAACATTGTTGTGGAAGAAGTTGAATAAGAAAAGACTTTAAAATAAAAAGGCGGATGTCTTTGGAAAGAAAAAACTCTTACCCTTGGACATCCGCTTTTTTTTTAGGCTGGATTTATTTTACAAATTCTTTTTTAAGGAAGTCCAGATCCAGTTCGGGGTAAAGGACATGTGCGCCTAGTAGTGCGTCTACACGCTTTCTTGCTTCTGCCTGAACTGTAGCGTCAAGGTCGATTTTTCCCTTGGCAGGTTTTCCTTCTTTTGTAAGTCCGGGTTTTGTTCCCTTAAGAACGAAGTCAATTATGGAAGCAACTTCCTCCATGTCTTTTTCGTTCATGCCTAGCGTGGTAAGTCCAGGAGTTCCTACGCGGATTCCGCTTGTCCACCATGCGCCGTTTTTGTCGTAAGGAAGAGCGTTTGCGTTTGCCGTAACTCCGCACTGGAACAGTGCAGCCTCAGCCTGCTTTCCTGTAAGTCCGTAAGTGGTTACATCAATAAGCATGAGGTGGTTTTCTGTTCCCCCTGTCTGTAGAACCATGCCTTTGTCTTGACATGACTTTGCAAGCGCCTGTGCGTTCTTTACCACATTCTGTGCGTACTGCTGGTATGCTGGAGTGCGTGCCTCTTTGAATGCCACAGCCTTTGCCGCCATAATGTGTCCCAACGGTCCGCCTAAAACCATAGGGCAGCCCTTGTTTACATAATCCTTGAACTGCTCCTTGCACAGAATAAGGGCGCCTCTTGGTCCGCGAAGTGTCTTGTGTGTCGTGGTGGTAACAATGTCAGCCCACTTTACCGGGTCGTAGTCACCAGTGAAGACTTTTCCTGCAACAAGTCCTGCAAAGTGTGCCATGTCTACCATGAGGACGGCTCCGCATTTGTCTGCAATTTCACGGAAGCGTCTGAAGTTTATTTTGCGAGGGTAGGCGGAATATCCTGTAAGGAGGATGAGGGGCTTTACTTCCATAGCCTGCTTTTCGATTGCGTCATAGTCAAGAAGTCCTGTCTCTCTGTCTACTCCGTAAGGATGGCTTTCAAACATGCGTGCCGAAACATTCATCCTGTAGCCGTGGGTAAGGTGTCCTCCGCAGGAATAGTCTAGACCCATAAGCTTTTGGTTTCCAAAGCGTTTTCTGAGCATGTCAAACTGTTCGTCTGTAAGTTCTGCAAGAGATTTTACTCCAAGTTCCTCAAGTGTGGGAGTTTCTACCTTTGCAGAAAGGATGGCCCAGTATGCCACAAGGTTTGTGTCCGCTCCTGAGTGGGGCTGAACATAGGCATAGTCTGCGCCAAAAAGTGCCTCTGCTTCTCTAGCTGCTACATTTTCTACAGCGTCAATGTTTACGCATCCGCCATAATAGCGGTGTTCTGGGAATCCTTCGGCATATTTATCTGTGAGCAGGTTGCCCATTGTTGCCTGTACAGCAAGAGAGCAGTAGTTTTCGCTAGCAACCAGTTTAAGGTGGCGCCTCTGGTTTTCCAATTCGTTTACGACTGATGCCGCAATTTCGGGAGCGACTGTTGCAGTCTGCTGCAGGTTTGCCACATAGGCAAGCATTGCTGCGTTAGGCTTATTGCCGCAGGACGCAAGATAGTCTTCGATAGGGGTGGACATAATTCCTCCAAATCAATTTAAAATATATTCTGATTTTACTTTATTCCTTTGACTTTTACAAGCGGATAGTTTATACTTTAAATCGCTTTAGATTTTGGAGCTTTTGCGCTTAGCAGGAGGGCTTTATGAATGGATTAAAGAAATTATTTTGTGCAGCGGCATTATGTTTAACCGCAACCGCTGTGTGGGCTAGTACCTTCACATTTAAATCTTCTACAGGAGATAGTGTTACATTCAATGTTCCTGAGGAGTTTGATTCTTTCATTAAAGAGTATGAAGATCAGATTCAGCAGGCGATTAACGATAATGGTGTTTCAACAGCTGACTTGAGCAATGCGGCAAATGAGATCAATGGTCATGGTGATGCCCTTAAGAGCTTTGCGGAAGCATACAATGGAATAGAAGGTTCTTTAGATACTTTTGCAGGCACTCTGTTAAAATCCATTCCCAGTGCGCAGGTTGGTCAGAATCAGTGGGCACAGGCTTGGATAGGTTCTCTTCTTCCCACATTCAACATGGGTGGAGGCGTTAATGTAAGTGCCGCAACAGTTGACATTAAGCCAATCAAATCCTTCTGCTCAGAACTGGGAATAACAGCCCTTGATTCCTTTAATGCAGATTCTATTCCCTTCCCTGTAGTTGCCGCAGACATTCGTTTGGGCGGAATCATACTGCCTTTTGACATTGGCTTTTCCGTAATGAAGCTGGATACTTCAAAAATAGACAGCCTTAATCAGGCCATGAACGGAATTGCACTGGACTACTTTACCATAGGCGGAGACATTCGCTATGCAGTGTTTAAGCTTCCCCTCTTTAACTTTAGGGTTTCTGCAAGCGCAGGCTATTACTACACTTCGACAAAACTTTCTTATGCTGGTTCCTCTAGCGACATGATGAAGGGAGCAAAGTTAAATCTTGAAACCTCTACTTTTGTAGTGGGTGCTCAGGCTTCTGCAAAATTCCTTCGCATACTTGTGCCTTTTGCAGGTGCCCGACTTATGGTAAGCAATGGAAGCATGGACTGGTCTCTTACTCCAAATTGGAATCAGCTGCTGACTGGCATGGATAGTGCTGCAACTTATTTCTTACCCAAAACTTTTGCAGGAAAGACATCTTCAGAAACATCTTGGCAGCCCCAGCTTTATGTGGGTCTGGGATTGGACTTGTTTGTTGTAGATATTACCGCAAGCGTAGGCTACACATTTGGTCCCAATGTGTTCAACGGTGCCGTTAGTTTGAGGGTGGCGTGGAATTAAGTTCAAGTGGGCATCCGTGCCCACTTGAACTTGCGAGATTTTACTTTGTAAAATCTCGTGTAAGCATTGGGTAAGAATCTGTGCGCCATCCGTGGCTTTACTGCTGTCAGGGGCATCCGTGCCCACTTGAACTTGCGAGATTTTACTTTGTAAAATCTCGTGTAAGCATTGGGTAAGAATCTGTGCGCCATCCGTGGC
>CALCRU010000014.1 GCA_937894335.1 uncultured Treponema sp.
AGCGAAAAAAAACGCCAAACAGGAAGCAAAGCAGGCAAAGGCTCAGAAAAAACAGGACAAAATAAAGGCTAAACAGGAAAAGAAGAAACTGGAAAGGCAAAATCCTGCAGAAGCGGAACGAAACCGAGTAATGGCAAAGGCTCAAAAAAAGCAGGAAAAGGAATCCCTCAAGGAAGCACGAAAAGAAGCAAAAAAAAATGCTCAGGAAGAAAGGGAGAGGGAAAGGCAGCTTAGGTCAAACGAGGTAAAGATTCCCATTGGTGGCAAACTGATTGCAATTATTTCTCTGCTCTTTATAATTGCCTTGGGCGGACTTACATATCTTGTTTCAATTTTTGTTTCTTCGGATGTAAGGAACAGTGCGGAAGAAAACAATCTTTCTGCTACAACCCGAACAGCTTCTGACGCACAAAACCGCATAGAAAGCACTATGTCTTCTGTAGGACTTTTCCTTGACCTGTTAAAGACCTCCAGTGAAAACGAGTCGGAACTTCGCTCTGTGGAAAACATGTTCTTCTTACGAAACAAGGACATAGGGGCAGTCTACCTTCCTGGAACCGACAGGCTCTATATAAGTTCCACATTCTTTCTGTCAAGAGAGGCTGATTCAGATTTGGTTCTTCCTTACTTTCAGCAGGAATCAAAGGCCATAGCAGAAGCGGCTCTGGGAACCATAGGACTTGAAAATGCAACTCCCTATTTTTCCATTCCCACAATAGCAATTTTCTTTCCTCTTAACTCTGTGGGAGACGACACTTCCGTTGCTGTAATATATTCATCAGAGGCAATGAGCGAGGCTTTTTCTTCTAGTAGCATAAACCAGACTTTCTTTGTAAACAACAACGGCTCTGTTCTCGTGCACAGCGATGCCCAACTTATGGCAGACGGTGCAGACGAGAGCAACAATCCTGTAGTGCTTGCCATGTTCGAATCATCTTCCAACACCGCAAGCCAGATGACCTTCATTGAAGACGGAGAGGAATATATTGGTGCCTTCAAACGACTGGGCATAGGAAACGGAGGCATTGTTACCACAGTAAAGACATCTGTAATTCTTGAAGGCGTAAACCGTACCACACGGCGCAATCTTTACATTAGCATGGTAATTCTTGCCATAGCAATTCTTGCGGTATACTTCTTTGCAAAGTCTTTGAGCATTCCCCTTAAGAAGCTTTCATCCGTCGTAAACGAAATAAATCAGGGTAACTTTAATACTGAACTTTTTGGCGAACTGGGAAAGGGTAGCAAGGACGAGGTTGGTGTTCTTATAAGAAGTACCCACAACGAGCGTGAAATTCTTAACACTGTTACTCAGCTTACAAACAAGGGTGTCACAAAGGCCATAATCAAAAAAGAAATTGATTTTGAGCCCCATCTTAAGGACATTACGATTTTCTTTAGCGACATCCGCGGATTTACAGGAATTTCTGACGGATTTAAGAAACGCTTTGGAGAAAAGTCTGCCGCAGAAATAATCGGATTTTTGAATGACTATATGAGCCGCATGGTAACCTGCATTACCCGTACAGGTGGAATTGTAGACAAGTTTGAGGGAGACGCAATCATGGCATGCTGGGGTGTCTTAAGGCAGGAAAGCCTTGACTGGGAGCAGAAGGACGAAAATTCAGCCACTCGCGCACAGGAAAAAGAAGCTCACGACAGGTATGTGAAACAGGATGCTCTTTCTGGCGTAATATGTAGCATTGCAATGCGCTATTCCCTTATGAAATACAACAAAGATGCGGAAGCCTTTACCGAGGCTCACAAAAATGAACCCCTTGCCCAGTACAGACCCCACATAAGAATTGGTTCAGGACTTAATTCTGGACGGGCCACAGTGGGATTTATGGGCTCCTTTGACAAGATGGAATTTACTTCCATAGGTGACGCTGTAAACTTTGCAAGCAGAACGGAAGCCTCAAATAAGCCCTGCGGAACAGACATCCTTATTTCGGAAGACACTTACAGCCTCCTTAAAAAGGATTACATAAAGTGCGAAGAAAATAACTTTACGATTCTTCCCGAAAACAAAAAGAACGAAATCGTGGTGGAACAAATTCCCGTTTCCTTTGAGGTAAAGGGTAAGGGCAAACAGCACTTCTACGGTGTGGTAAACATGCCCGGCTTTGACATTCAGGAATTCTTTGGCGAAGATGACCCTAAGTTTAGGATAGATATGGATTGTGCCCGTTCTGTTGGACCGATAGGACCAAAAACCCTTAGTGAAGTTAGGGAACTTTTGGGAATACCGGAACCGGACTTTGGCAAGGTAAATTTGGATGCGGAAGAAGACAAAATTCAGGTCGCTACTACTTGATGTTTTAGTTGTTCTGCTCTGTCTGTCCGTTGCAGGAGGCGGCTTTTACCTTTTCTGGAAGGATTTAAATTCATCATCTTCCAGAAGCGACAGGAAGAGCGTGGCATTTATTTCATACAAGTACAAGATAGCGCAGCGTAAGTACGAAGACCGCGTGGTGTGGGAACGCATTTCTCAGAATTCCCCACTGTACAACGGGGACATAATACGCACTGCCGAACTTGCTTCTGCCGTAATTTCTTTTGATGACGGAACTGAACTGAACCTTTCAGAAAACACCATGGTTCAGGTTTTCTATGACGAGGTAAACGGACTCCAGATTTCTGTTGACGGCGGCGACATTCAGATTGACTCTTCTGCAGATTCTTCTCCAGTGTCGGTAAGGCTTGATGACGGTTCTGTCGTTAGCGTTGGAGCAGGCGCTTCCCTTGCGGCAAAGTCTGATTCAAGCGGTGCCCGAAATGTGGAAGTAAAGAGCGGAGAGGCCCAACTTATTACCGAAAGTGGACAGTCAACCTCCCTTTTAAACGGAGAATCTGTAAGCATAGAGTCTGGCGGAGAAATAGTAAGAAATCCCATAACGGTAACTTCTGTTTCAAGAGACACTAGAATTCTTAATGTGGCAGGAGAAAGGCGTACAGTAACCCTTGCATGGAACGCAAATGCAGAGGTCGGAGAAAATCCCACCGTAATTGTACAGACTTCCCTTGCAAAGGATTTTTCTTCCCTTGACATAAACGAGACCATAGAAAGTGGCTCAAGTTACACCCTGCAGACAGGAGACTCTGGAACAACATACTGGAGGGTCTTTACAGACAATACTGCAGACCGCCCTGCAGAAGGAAAGATAACTGTGCAGACTGTAGATGCAGTAACCCTAACTTCTCCTTCTTTAGGCGGAGAAATTTCCTACCGCACGGATCTGCCCAAGGTAAACTTTAGATGGAACGGAAACCCTTTTGCAGACTACTACCGGCTTACAGTTTCTTCAACTCCAGACCTTAGAACTTCTCCACTGGTTCTTGATGCTACCGAAACATTCATTAGCCTAGACAGCCTTGGCGAAGGCACATGGTACTGGCAGATTATTCCATACTATTCTGCAGGAAGTGCTGGCTTTACTGGCGGAAGTGAAATTTCTTCATTCAGAATAGTTAGAAACGAGGTAATTGCTCCTCCCATGCTTTCCATACCTGCGGATGGAGCACAGATTTCCTACAGGGACAGCGTAAACGCTACATTCATATGGAAGTCGGACATTAAGGACGCCTCTTACGAACTTTTAATTTCCCGTGACGAAGCCTTTGCAAACATTTTGTATTCCGAGACAACTTCTTCCCTTAGAGTGCAGAAGGAATTTTCAACCTCCGAACTCCCAGACGGAACTTACTGGTGGAAGGTAGTGCGTCACTCGGAAGAAAGCGATGACATTACTCCCGAATCTCAGTCTAGATCTTTTACCGTTGCCCGTTATGTGCCTCAGGAAAACAAACTTGTATATCCTCCGCAGGATACTGTCATTGACGAATCCAAACTTTCTTCCGTTGGATTTACATGGAAGTTGGGGGATGATTACCGCAGTCCAGATACGGTAAGCGTAATTCAGGTTTCAAGAAATTCTTCGTTCAGTTCTGTGGTGCTTGAGCGTACTGTAAGCGGAACCCTACTAGAGGGACTTTCTTTGGGCGAGGGGAGCTACTGGTGGCGCATGGGTGTAAGAAAGTCTGACGGTTCTTTGGAAGGACTTACCGAAGCCTGGCAGTTTAAAGTTATGGGAGAACTTGGTATACCGGTCATAACCACTCCTTCCAGCGGCAGTGAAATGATTGCTTCCGCAGGCTCAGAACTGGAGTTTACTTGGACGGCTGTAAATGGTGCAGACTCCTACAATGTGCGCGTCTACGATGCTGACGAAAACCTTGTTGCAAAAAATACCGTAAGAGGAACGAGCGCCCGCTTTGCCCTCACTGGAGGAAAATACATTCTGAGGGTTCAGGCCCTTTCTTCTCAGGTGGGAGATTCTCCTGCCCGTACAGGTGAAAATGCAAACAGGTCATTTACTGTGCGTGCCCCTGCTGCTGTACAGCTTTCTCTTCCTGCGGCAGATGCAAAAGTTGACGGACTTAAGGCCCTTCGTGAAGCAACTGTGTTCTCTTGGGTAACAGGGGAAGACAGGGCTCCTTCCTACGAGTTTGTCCTTTCAAAGCAAAATTCGGACGGAAGCTACAGGGTAGTGGAGCGTAGAACCGTTACCCAGCAGACTGTTTCCGTTTCTCGACTTACGGAGGGAACTTACTCTTGGAAGATAAACGCAAGTACTGCTCAGGGCTATGCAATAGATTCTTCCGTAAGAACCTTTACAGTTGGGGCAGTTCCAGCTTTGGCAAGTCCAAGGCTGCAGTCGCCTTCAAACAATACCCTTATGGGTGCCGCCTACTTTAAGTCCAACAGAAGCATTTCTTTTAGCTGGCGTGGGGTAAGTGGTGCCACTTCATATACTTTTGTTCTTTACCAGAGGGCTTCAAACGGAAGCCTTACAGCAATCAGAACGGAAAGAAACATAAGGGGAACATCATTTGAATTTACAGACCTTACCAAACTGGATGTGGGAACATTTGTCTGGCAGGTAACGGCTTATGCATATGCGGCCGACGGTTACGAGGAACAGAGAAGTGTCGCCTCAAGCGCCACCTTTAAAATTGATTTTGACACTCCTCAGGAAGTGCAGACTGTAGATCCGGGAAAGTTGTATGGCGAATAAAAGATTTCTTCTGCTGGCATGTCTAGTTTTTCTCTCTGCCTTTGCACCAGCCTTTCTGTCTTCTGAAGAAAACAAATTTGAGCAGCGCATAGAATGGAAGGCCGACGCCACAGCCCTAGAATATAAGGTTGAGGTTCAGCTTGTTTCGGGTGGAGAAATTTCTTCCTACAGGACAGACAACACCTACCTTGTACTTTCCCTTACAGTAGGAAGTTACCGCTACCGTGTTCATGCAATAGACTTTTTGGGAAGGGAAGCAGCGGTAAGCGAATGGCGCACCTTTGAAGTATTTAAAGCCGCAACTCCTGAAGTTGATATAATTCAGGAAACTGTTTCTTTTACTCCTGAAGAAAAAAACATAAAGCTGCCTCTTGTTATTCTGAACATAAACAGGCAGACTTCTGTGGAACTTGTAAACACTGCCACAAAAAAATCAGTGGAAGTTACTTTTGAACTTAACACAAGCAGTGCAGGAAAAGAGTCTCCTTCTTCCGAAGTGTTTAGGTCTTCTTCCGTAACAGTGCCTGCTGTGGCTGAAGGAGTATATTTTCTCCGAATAAAAAATCCCTCGGGACTTTCTGCTGATTCTGCAAACATAAACTTTGTAGAGGAAAAGTCTAGCACTAAGCCAGAGGTAGTTGAGGTTGCCGTTGAAGACTCTGAACTTATAAGACAGAAAGATGAAGAAATAGACAGGCTTACAAAGCAGCTTGCAAAGAAGGGGTCTACTGTACGCAACATGCAGGCTCTTCTAGCACTAGGTCCTGGATTTGCTCCCTACGATGGTTCGCTGGAAAAACTTACTGACCTTTCCGTGGTGCCTCAGGCCGCATTTAAATTTACAGTGCTTCCCTTCAGTACAAAGTCTGGTAAGATCAGACTGGGCATGGAATTTAGTGCATGCGAGGTTCTTGCCCCCGTCTTTAACGAATACATCTCATCATTCCTAAGCGCCTCTTTTGCAAATGCCTCTTTCGTATATCAGCAGAAAATTTTCAAGGACTCAATTTCATTCAGCCTTAAACTGGGAGGAGGTCTTTCTCTTATTGCCCTTGACTACAAGTACACTGACTCCTACACAGGAAGGGAAACTTCCTCTTGGATTTTTAGACCATACTTTGCGGCTGTTGCAGGACTTGCTGTTACCTGGAAGCCTGCCTCTCATTTGCTTGTGGAAGCTGGTGGGGATGTGGAATACCTCTTTTCTGCATCCATGCCAACTCTTGCCATACTCCCTTATATAGGTATAGGTGTCCACTGGTAAACTTGTTGCGGAATCGGGAATCCCGTGGTAAAATGGAGTGTTATGGGTAGAAAGGAATTGCTGTTAAAAAACACCCCTTCCTCATGTTTAGTAAGCTGGCTTCTGCGTCCTGCATGTTGCCTTGTGCTCTGCCTTGTAACATTTGTGTTTTTTTCTTGTGACCTTTTTTATGCCGATGACAGCGACTTTAAAGACAAGCTTACTGGAGTATTCTGTTCAGACTATACTTTTTATGCGGACGATCCTTCATCTGTGGGGGATCCTTCTTCTGTGCAAAGGGTAAAGATTCAGTATAAAATAGGATCTGAGCAGGACTTTGACGAATCAGAACTTTCTGCTATTGCTTCTGTAAATGCGACATATCCCTTTATTGGATGGGGCTACCTTTACAATCCTAACACAGGAGATAACCTTGCGCCTTCCAACTTTCACTTTGACGAAGATGCCTTAATAACAGGTGCAAAAGTAACTCCTGAACCGGCGGTCCTTTATGCCATTCATGGAGTTTCCTATAAAGTCATTCATCAGAGGGAAGACTCATCCACTGCTGCCTCATATACAACGGAATCTACCCAGATAAGGTATGGTGTTCCAGGAAAACTAACTAATGCTCAGCCTAAGGATTATCCAGGATTTTCACAGGAACCTTATTCCCAACAGACCATTGCTTCTGACGGTTCTACAGAAGTTGTAATCCGCTACGAACGCATTTCTTATACGATTACATTTGACACCAACGGTGGAACGCCAGCACTTCCTCAGTCTGTAAAATACGGAGTTCCCACACCTCTTACCCCCTATGCTGGAACCAAGAGTGGCTACAACTTTGCAGGATGGTCTGTAAGGCAGAACGGTTCAGTCTCCTATGGTGACGGTGAAGAATATACAATCGGCACCCAGTCTGTAATTCTGTATGCGGTATGGACACCTAAGGAATATACGGTAACGCTTTCCTGCATTGACGCGGATACGGCAGGAAGCACTTCTGTTTCTGCAAAGTATGGTTCAACACTGCCTGCAATTACGATTCCAGTCCGACAGGGCTATGTGTTCGCAGGCTACAATACCGAAAGCGACGGAAGTGGCGACTCTTATTACAATGCAAACGGAAAAGGCTCTATGGCATGGAGCATTGCATCAGACACGACTCTGTATGCCCAGTGGACTCCTGCAACAAATACTCCTTACACTGTAAGGCACTGGCTGCAGCCTGATTCCCTTTCTATGAGTACCGACGACTACGAACTCCAGACTACAAAGACCCAGACTCTCAGGGGAACTACTGGTGAATATTCTGCGGCTGTTCCCCTTGTATTTGCAGGATTCGAGGCTCAGTCAATTAGCCAAAAGACCATTGACAGAAACGGCTTAACAGTAGTCGACATATATTACGACAGGGCCTCAATACCCCTTACCCTTGACGGTAACGGAGGAGATTCTGCTGGAGTAACCATAGCAACACAGTCATTCCGCTACGGTGTCCCCCAACAGTTACCTCAAAACAACTTCTTACGGACTGGTTACACATTCGACGGATGGTCAACAAGCCAGACTGGCGGAAAAGTCTACGATGACGAGGGCTGGTACATCATAGGCGCAAGTCCAGCAACCCTTTATGCCGTATGGAAGGAAAACACAATTAATGTAACGGTTGAACTTCCGTCTTACGGCCTTGAAACGGAACTTGAGGTAGAGGTTTCTACTTCTGGCTCTTCGGTTTCAGTTATGTTTGAAAAGGGCAGTGCAGAGCCATCTGTAGACTATGACGACTTACCTGTTTCCTGCATTACTTTGATGACAGGTCTTGCGGCAAACAAAGCTGGCTTTGTCGTAGATACTTCCGCTCTTTCTGCAGGAGCCGTATACGACATTTACATAGAAGTAGAAAAAGATGGAACCTTCTATTCCAGAGACATAAAACTTAAGGTGGGAGGCTGATGGTGAAAAAATTTTCCAGCATGTTTATTACGACACTAACACTTGTCCTCTTCCTTACCGGCTGTTCCAACGCATTTTCCCCATCCCCTGAAACTTCAAATTCTCAGGGGGCATATATAATCATTTCTGCACAAGAACTTGGAAACCATCATGCTTCAGGTGGGACTTCCCAAGAGTCCAGAACCATAAGCCCAAGTTCTCCGTCACTAAGTTCTTTTGAAAATTTTGTTCTGAGTGGTTCCAAAGGCGGAACTTCAGAAGAACTTGCGACGGCTGCAAACTATTCCACCTTGCATTCAAAAAAAGTCCGACTTGACACTGGTTTATGGAGTTTTACGCTTACAGCCCAATGTAATGGTACTGTCTACACTGGCGAAATTCTTTCCAAAGAAATTTCTTCTGGTGCAAATGACCTTTCTTTTGTACTTTCTCCTGACCCCACGGGAAAGGGAGCCTTTAGCCTTACGCTTAATTTTCCTGCTTCCGATGTAACAAAAATTACAGCCAGACTGGAGTCAATGGCTGGCACTGAAGAAAGGGCAGAAGAAGAACTAACATTTTCTTCTGGTAGTGTAACATATTCCCTTGACGAACTTTCTGCTGGAACATACCGCATTGTGGTTGAATTCTACGGAGGAGTGGGCGGTGCGTCCTTCCTTAACCGCTACAGGGAGTTGGTGCATGTTGCCCCTGGACTTACAGGCAGTGCTGTCAGAACCATAACAAGCCTTAACGAGGTTTACGACATAAAATACGAATACAACGGTGGAGAGCTAAAGACTGGAGAATCGGCAGAAGAATCTTACACTCGGCGCCAGTCTAGCCCGATAAATCTTCCGGTTGCAGTACAGGACGAAAAATTCTTTGGCGGATGGTATGACAACGCCTCCTGTACGGGAGCAAAAGTTACCGAAATACCAGTGAATGCAACTGGAGACAAAAAATTCTATGCAAAGTGGCTTGACCCCATTTTGTATGTAGACGGAACTGACGGAAGTGATGCAAACTCAGGCTTTGCAGAAACGGATGCCCTAAAGACTATAAATCAGGCCATGACCGTCATTACAGAAACTGCAACTGCTGCGGACACAGACTACGGTGATGATGTGGCAAGACCTTGGATCGTATATGTAAAAAATTCAGTTTCTGGTCCAAGCTCCATAGATGATACCGTTCCATTTGCCTCCCTTACAATACAGGGAAAAAGTGGCGGATCAGGACCTGTTCTTAACGGTAACGGCGAAGGCTCTGTACTAAAAATAACAAGTTCAAAAACCGTAACGCTTTCCAAACTGATAGTCATGGGAGGTGCCGCTCAGGACGGAGCAGGACTCTACAAAAGTGGTAACGGAATGCTGAACATTGACGGCTGTCAGATAAAAAACAATACTGCAACCCGTTATGGCGGTGGCATTTATTTTGAGGGTGGATCCTCTGCATTTGACAGTCTTTATATTACAGACACGCTAATAGACTCAAACAAGGCTCAGAAGACAACCTCTTTATCAACTGATCATGGTAACGGTGGCGGCATTTACATAATGTCGGGAATAGTCCAGCTAGGAAGGGGCCCCGACCTTGGTACCGTCACCATACAGGGAAATACCGCCTCTGACTCCGGCGGAGGAATCTGTTCAAAGGGCTATCTTAATATAAAAAGCGTAACAATAAGCAGCAACACAGCAAGCGTTTACGGTGGCGGCATACAGGCAACAGGTTCTACCGTTGTATTTTCAGGGGGAAGAATACAGAACAATACGGCTTCCCAGTTGGGCGGTGGAATTTCCCTTTCAAAGAATTCTAGCTCTACCGGTGCAAAATTAAACCTTTCAGGCGGACTTGTAGGTGGAAATACTGCAGGTCAGAACGGCGGAGGTATTTGTGTAGGTGCTTCCTGCGAGCTTATCTTGGACGGAAGCGGTGTAATCGGTGACAGTTCTGTTACTTCAACAGCAAGTTCCGCTTCATGTTCCAATAAGGCCGTAAAAGGCGGAGGAATCTACTGCGAGGGTAGCATTACTTCCTCAGCAGCCTTTACCGGTGGCATCTATGCAAATTATGCAAGTTCTTCTGGTGGAGGAATCTATACAGTCTCAACAGGTTCAGTTTCCATAACGGGGGGAAGCATTTCCTACAACTCTGCCGGCTCGGGAACTTCTGGTGACGGTGGCGGAGTATATCACAGTGGAAGCGGAACAATTACACTTTCAAGAGTTACCCTTTCTTCAAACTCTGCGGTTCTAACAGGAGGCGGATTCTGTAGTGCAGAAGATGCTGGTAACGAAACCTTTATAAACTGCACTGTTGAAGAAAATACATCAGGATCAAATGGTGGTGGCATTTACCTTGCTGGTACGGAACTGCTTACGGTTGAAAACTGCACCCTGCAAGAAAATAGTTCCGAAAACGGCGGTGGTCTGTATATATGCAGTGACGCTTCTGCAAAAGTTGATGGCGGAACAATACTAGACAATACCGCAAATCTTAACGGAGGCGGCGTCTGGTGCGGTGGTACTCTTGACATGACGGACGGTTCTGTTAAAGGTAATAAGGCTCTTGCGTCAGACCATGGAGGTGCTGGTGTATATGTAATGAGCGGAACATTCAACCTTTCTGGCGGTTCCATAACAAATAACGCGGCATCCTCTTCATCCGGTGGCGGAGTTGAACTTTATGTTGCCATGTCAGACAGGCCTTCGGGAACTTCTACATTCACCATGACAGGTGGAAGCATAAGCGGAAATTCTGCAAAGACAGACGGCGGTGGAGTTTATGTTGGAGAGTACGCAACATTCAATATGAACGGCGGAACAATTGAATCCAACACAGCTTTGGGAAAGGGCAAGGGAGTTTACAACGACGCCTTCATGGGCATGAAGGGTAGCGCCCTTATTAAGGCTGACAACGATGTCTACCTACCAGCTTATGTTGCTCCTTCTGTGGGAATAACTGACCCCCTGTATGCAAGCCAGTTGGCATGGCGCCTTATTTCTGTAACGGGAACATTAAGCGAAAGTTCTCCTGTGGCGACGATTACACCAGAGTCTTATAGCGAAAATCCCATAGCCCGTACAAAAGTTCTTGCTTACACAGCTGCAACCTCTTTTACCGCCTACACACAGGCGTCTAAGTTTGCGGTTACCACTCAAGCAAACGGAACTGAGTGGAATGTGTACTGGGGTATGGGACAGGTAAATGGAGTCCTAGTAAAAGACGGTGAGTCTGTTGGAGAGGTGCGCTATGTTTTTACCTCGGGTAGTGATGTTTTGGGTTACGGATATTCAGCTATTATGCCTGCAAAAACTTTGTCTTACGCCATTAACTCATTTACAGACAAGACTGCTGTGGATGCAAATGGTAATCCTTTAAATACGATATACATTTTAAGCGACTATGAAATAACAGCAACTTGGCTTGACATGATTAGCGGAACAAATCCTGTCGCCTATGCTGTAAATATAGCGGGTCTCAAGAACAACACTGAAGGCTCTCCCGTGACCATAACATGCAATGCTGTTACAGGAGATGCAATAAATGTACGTTCCGGTCAGACACTTCTTTTGGATTCCGTAAACTTTACCCAAAGCGGTACGACTCAAAACGACTATGCGGTAATTATGGTTGACGAAGGTGCAAAACTGACCATGCAGAACTGCACTATGGACGGCATAAGGGACAATGGAGGCTGTGCTGCCCTGCATGTGGACGGAGATGTTACCCTTTCTGATGTAACCATTAAGAACTGCGTTTCGGCAGACCAAGGCGGATGGAGTGGAGCAGTAAATATTAAAATGGGAACTTTAACCCTTAAGGGAAAAGTAGACATTTCTTCAAACATAGATACTCAGACTGTACCACAAGAATCAAATGTCTGGATCGGATTCCAGCAAGATTCTCCCCCTGTTCATGAATTCCATCCCCTCGTAATTGACGGAGATATTACGGGAAGCAAAATAGGCATAAAGCACGGCGAAACTCTTACAGCCACACCTCTAGCCATCACCTCTGGTTACACTTTAGGCGGAAACTCAGTGCTAGATGCCGCATCAATCTTTACCTCAGACAATGGAAACTATATTGTTGTGGAGGAAGGAGAAGCCTGCCTTTCTCAGACTGCTTCTATAAGCTACGGCATTGTACCTGTTGAATCTTATGATTATGACGCCCTAGATCAAAACGAAACAACGGGTTACGCAAAGGTCATGTTCAAGATGCAAAGTACATCAGACTCTAGTGTGCTGATGAAGGAATACAGTTACAAGGTTAAGGATTTCCTAGGCATTGTTGTTGCAAGTGGTTCAAGTTCCACAAACTCAAGTGCAATAGAAATTGACCTGCCTCCGCTACAGAGCATGACGCTAGAAATAGAAGCGGAAAGTAACGATGGTAATGAAGTTGAATTTACAAAAACATGTTCAGTTCTG
This sequence comes from uncultured Treponema sp., assembly GCA_937894335.1. GTDB lineage: Bacteria > Spirochaetota > Spirochaetia > Treponematales > Treponemataceae > Treponema_D. Next base: position 12,705 of record CALCRU010000014.1, read on the forward strand.
GCAAAACACATTTGGGCTTCTTCTTCTGGAAGCGATACATCAAGCGAATCCGCAGGACTGGGAACAAAAGATCATCCCTATGCAACTCTTGCAAAGGCTGTTTCGGCAGTTCACTGTCCATCTGCTTCTGCAATAGTGCATGTTATGGGACAGATTTCAGGTAACACCGACATCGATTCATTTGATGCAAACTACCTTACCATAGAGGGAAGCACAGACTCTTCTACCGACATTTTAAACGGAAACAACAATGGTACTGTCCTTACGGTAAGCGCAGCAAAGAGTGTTGAACTTAAAAACATAAAGGTTACAGGCGGAAGAAAAATCGCATCTGATGAATCCGATCTTACTGATGTAACGGGCTACGGTGGTGGCATTTTTGTAAAGTCAGGTGCAACCCTTGTTCTGGAGGACGGAGTTCTTATTACTCAGAATGTTTCTACAAACGGTGGCGGCGTTCTTTCCATGGGTACGCTGAACATTTATGCTGGTGCGCAAATTTCAGACAACGAGGCAAAGTCTGGAGGCGGCATTCTTAACTACATGGGAACTGTAAACATTTTTGGCGGAACCATAAGTCAAAACACAGCCCTTTACGAAAGTTCACTACCACAGTCTGGTTCAGGGGGAGGAATCCTTAACTGGGGCAGCTGTTCCATAAATGCCACAGACCCGGCACTTATTTCTAACAACACGGCACAGGCAGTAGGCGGTGGCATAATGCAATACAGAGGAAGCCTTACTCTAGGAAACAACTGCGTCATTTCTGAAAACCAGGACTCTTCTGGGGCTGGTGCACTTTTTGTTGATGCAGATTCCACAGAAGTAACTCTAAAAAATTCAGTCTCCATTCCCTACGGAACTTCAAACGGAATACTCCTTGCAGACGGTCAGGCTTTAACTTTAGGTTCCGCCACTTTAAGTTCAGACTTTACGGCAATTATAGCTGTTAACGAACCTTACGAGACTGGAAGAAGCGTTCTTACCGTAACAAATTCTTCAGACCTGCAGACCTGGGTTGGCTCAAACCTTTCAAAGTTTACACTTGGCAAGGCTGGCTGGACTATTGACCAAAACGGAAAACTTGCATGGAACAAGGCTGGCAGTATGGCCATAAGCAGTAACGAAGTTACCCTGTCATTAAGTTCTTCATCAGTTTCTTCTACGGCAGACACTAAGCTAGACATTAACTTCTTTGTAGACGGCATTGACAGTACGACAGACATGGATGCCGACACTTTTGTTGTAAAAGTTTATTCTGGCGCAAGCGACATTACCTCATCTTCCTATGTTCAGACCAACCTTGTAACTGGCGGTGAAAAATCCGTAACCATAAAGGGAGGACTTCCAGCCGGAACAGAACTTACTGTTTTTGTAAGCGTAATTTATAACATGGCACTTCACAGCGGTTCATTTAATATAATTGTGGAGGACACACCCTGATGAAAAATAAAATTTTAAAAAAAATTAAAACTGCATTTTCTTTTTCTTTTTTTGCATTATTTTTTTTATCATGCTCTAACCTTGTTATGTCAGAAAATCCCCGTGAAAAGGCTTTAAAAAACGGACTCCTTGTAACAGGCTCTCTTTGCATGGAAGACTCTGGAATTTCTCGTAGTGCAACTGCAAACCTTACTCTTTCTCCTGACTATTTTTATACCGTGCAGGGATACATTTATGTTTCGGGAACAGGAGCAACAAACCTAACCCAGGGATTTACAAATGTAAGCGGTACTGATATTTCTTACTCAATAGAACTTCCTTTAGACGGAAACTGGACCATAGAAGTTAACGCCTACAAAGAGTTTGACGGCACTGCATATTCTAAACCGATACTTAAAGGCTTTGCCCATCTTGTTGTAGAAGATTCAAAAATAAAAACAGGTAGCAATACTTCCGTTGCAATGACTGGCGTTACCCATGTTTCAGAGGGAACCGCTTTTGGAAGTGTAGCTCTTTCTCTTTCTGTGCAGGGATCTTCAGGCATTATAGAAGCAGGTGTTTCATATGTGGGAGTAGGGGGAGGTGCTTCTGCCTCTGGAAGTGACACTCTAGACTTTAGTTCAGACTCAACCCAAATTTGGCAGAAGGAACTTTCTGCAGGTTATTATGTAGTCCAGTTCTGCTTTTACAATGCAGACGGAATCATTTTGTATTCATTTGCTGATGGGCTAACTGTCTATGCAAACACGGTTACCAATGTGTGGAAGAACGAAGGTGGCTCTGACTTTATTTCCAACGGCTCGGTAGTTATTACAGACGCATTAGTTTCTGCCTATACCCCAAAGACTTTTTTTGTAAGCCAGACGGGAACTGCTTCTGGCGATGGTTCTTTCTTTTTCCCCTATGACAGCATGCAGACTGCTATAGACAGAATTGCGGCCATAAACAACGGCACTTCGGAATACACAGTTTACATTGACGGAACAATTACAGCCTCTCCGTCAGCAGACTACGGAACTTATGAAGTCTTGGCAAATATAACAGGCGGAAAAATTTCAATAAAGGGACTTAACGGTGCTGATAGGGACATAATAGACTGTGGAGGTCTTGCAGGCGGAATCAGAGTAAGTGGTGGTGCGGAACTTCTTCTTAGCGGCGTTACAATTAAAAACGGAATAGGAGCGGTAACAGGAAGCAATCGTTGTGGCGGAGCCCTCTATGTAGGTAAGGATTCTTTCTGCGAAATAAGAAACTGCATAATTACAAATAACCATGCCGTAACGGGAGGCGGAATCTATAACGAAAATAACGGCAAGCTCATAATGAAAGACTCAAGGGTTTCACTAAATTCTGCAACTTACGGTGGCGGAGTTGGAAATCTGGGATCTTTTTTTATGTGCGGCAATTCTGTAATCGGAGACTCTTCTGTTCTTTCTGCCCCTGAATCTGTGGAAGATGCTTCAAACAGTGCAGAAAAGTTTGGTGGCGGTATTTACAGTAGTGGGGGAACCGTCTGTTTGGGATATTCTGACGAAGGTGTTCAGTCAGCCCTTTCTGGTGGAATTTATGCAAACTATTCTAACTCTTTTGGAGCAGGAGTTTATATTGTTAGCGGTACAATAAAAATTGCAGACGGAAACATAAGGTTTAACGGTCTTCCTAGTGGCGCTTACCAGGGTGCAGGAGTTTGTACTAAAGGAACTCTTGAAATGTCGGGAGGTCTAATAGATTCCAATAAATGTGACCTTGGGGCAGGAGTTAATGTTGACGGAGAAAGCGGTTTTTTCAAACTTACGGGTGGAACAATTAGCAACAACATTTCTTCAGGCTCAGGAGGAGGTGGTGGAGGCGTTCTTGTAAGTGGTGGAGCCACCTTTATCATGAGCGGTGGTGTGATAGAAAATAATTCTGCAACCCGGGGCGGAGGTGTATGGAACTGGGACTCTTCAACTACAATAAGTGGCGGTTACATAAGGCAGAATAGGGGAACTTACGGGGGAGGAGTCTGCGTCTTTAAAAAGGAATTTGATGGAACGGAAACAAGTTTAGTAACCATGACCGGTGGTGAAATTTCTTCCAATGTGGGAATTGATTCTCCCTCTTCTTATGGTGCTGGCATATATGTTGAAAGAAAAACATCTTTTACCATGAGTGGAGGTAGTGTAAGCGAAAACTCTTCCACCTTTGGAGGTGCTGTCTATATAAATCTTGACAGTGAGGGAAGCAGCTGGGGAACCTTTAGCATGGGTGGTTCAGCATACATTCCTTATGGTGCAGAAGGTGAAACTGGAGCTGGAAAAAATGATGTTCAGACGACGATGCCTCTGGTGATTGCCGACAACCTAACCATGGATGCACCAGTGGCTTATATCACTCCTATTGCCTACATGGCAGACTTACCTGTTGTTTCTGGAACCCCAGAGCTTCTTTCTGCAAATTACAGAAAGTTTTCCTTAACAGAAGACAGTGCAGGAAACGAGTGGAACATAAGTGAAGCAGGAGTCCTTGTACAAATCCTTCCTTACCCTTCGCTTCCATCGACTGTAAGCGAACTGACCGAAGATACTTATGGAATTTCTTCCGAGGAAGAGTTGCGCCGTCTTGCAGAATGGGTCAATACAGCAAACAAATTGACCGGAAAAACATTTGTACTTACCAGAAACATTTCCCTGACCGAAGAATGGACTCCCATAGGAAGTAATGCTAGTGGTTGCTATTTTGCAGGAGTGTTTGATGGCAACGGAAAAACAGTTTCAGGACTGTCTGTCAATTCAACTGATTCTTATGTGGGCTTTTTTGGAAAGGTTCAGAAGGGAACCGTAAAAAATCTTACGGTTGAAGGCTCTGTTACGGGTGGAACTAATGTGGCTGGCCTTGTAGGATATGCCAATGTTACGGGAACAATAATAGAAAACTGTGTTTCAAAAGTTACTGTTACCCAGACTTCAGGAACTGGTGCAGGAGGCATTGCCGGGAGCACCTATGGAGATGTCATCATAAGAAGCTGTATAAATCTTGGTACAGTAACAGGAAAGTCTTCCGTTGGCGGTATTTGCGGTTCTATTACTGGAAAAATACATAACTCTGCAAACCTAGGAAGCGTTATCGCCGATTCATCTGTGGGAGGTCTTGCGGGAAATAATAGTAGTGCAGAAATAAAGAACTGCTACAACGGAGGCTCTGTTGAAGTAACTGAAAGTCAGACTACAAAGGGTGCCGTAGACGGTTCAACCGGAACAAACGGAACATACGCAAAAGTCTTCTGGATAAGCGGAACATGTGACTCTGCATTTGGAACAACAAGTACTGTTGCAGCAGATGTAACGGAGGTTAACAAAAATAGCTACGAACTTTCCCAGATGGCCCAGGGGCTTGACTCTGGCATATATGATTCGTCAGTTCTTGGCTCTGATGAGTCCGTTTATAAGACTTGGCAATACACCTACACCATGGAAGGGCTTCCATATCCTGTTTGTCTTCCTGTTACATGAGTAATCATGGCCTAATTTTAATGTACCACTTAAAATCTTTTCTTGAAGACTCCTGTAATCAGCCTTAGCCTTGAAAGAATCTGCCTTTTTGTGCTATGCTCATGCCCAGAGGAAAAATATGGCAGATTTGGAATACGACAGCAATAAGACTTTTTTGGCGGCAGTTGAGCGCAGTAAAAAAATTGAGGAAGACATAATTGTTAATCCCCAAAAGTACCGGGTGCTTACTGGCGACAGGCCTACAGGTAGACTTCATATAGGACATTATTTTGGCTCCCTGCAGAACCGTGTAAGGCTTTCCAAACTTGGCGTTCCCACAATGATTTTAATTGCCGACTATCAGGTTCTGACAGACCACGATGCCTTTCAGGAAATAAGTCAGAATACTAAGCAACTTGTTATAGACTATTTGGCCGCAGGAATTGAGCCGGGAGAAAATGTAATCATCTATCCCCACAGTTATGTTCCAGAGGCCAACCAGCTTATGCTTCCTTTCCTTACACTTGTAAGCAATGCCGAGCTGGAAAGAAATCCCACCGTAAAGGAAGAAATTCAAAGCGGACTTGAAAACGGAAAGATGAAGAGCGTAAATGCTGGTATGTTTACATATCCTATTCATCAGGCATGCGACATTCTCTTTTGCAAGGGAAATGTTGTTCCTGTTGGAAAAGATCAGCTTCCTCATCTTGAACTTACTAGAACAATTGCGCGCCGCTTTAACGACAAGTTCTGCAAGGGCAGGGAACCTATTTTTCCTGAGCCTCAGGCGCTTCTTTCCAAAACTCCCAGCATCCTTGGTTTGGACGGAAGTCAGAAAATGTCAAAGAGTCGTGGGAACGCGGTAATGCTTTCTGCCACAGAAGACGAAACTGCAAAACTTATCAAAAAGGCCAAGACAGACGGTGAGCGAACCATTACATACGAGCCTACAAGAAGACCCGAGGTTGCAAACCTACTCATGCTTATTTCCCTTTGTACTGGAGAAGCCCCCGAGGCAATTGCTTCTCGCATTGGTGACGGCGGTGGAGGAATGCTTAAGGACACTCTGACAGAAGCCTTAAACGAAACCCTTCGTCCTCTGCGCACAAAAAGGGCAGAACTGGAAAAAGACGAGGAATACATCCGCAAGGTTCTTACAGACGGAGCAGAAAGGGCCCGTGCTATTGCAATAAAGACCCTTGACGAAGTTCGTGACGCCATGAACATGAGGATTTGAGTTTAGTTTTTTTGTAGAAAGTTTCTTACCCTGAATACTTTTGTGCAAATATGTTTTTTGCCAGGGTAAGAAGTTTTTCCTTCTCGTTCATTTTTGGGGAATCCGTTACTGTTTCAAAAAGTTCCTTAAGAATTAGCCCCATGTTTTTTCCTGCTGGAATACCTACCTGCATAAGGTCTTTTCCGTTAACAGCCAGATCTTTTATGCTCAGTGCGCTTTCTTCCTGCTGGACTTTTTGAAGCCTTTCTTTAAGTTCCATAAGTTCCCTAACCCCCTGACTTTCGGGGGAGGCTGCACAGTTGTTTTTTCCGTACATGTCTGCAAGGCGTAGAAGCATGAGGTTTTCTATATTATCCTTTCCTACGCGGATTAAAAATCTTCTTACGGTTGCATCGCTCCAGCTGTATTCGTAGTTGAACATGTGTTCCCTGACTAAAAGACACACCCTGTCTATTTGCTCGTTGGAAAACTTTAGGGCCGTCATTGAAGCTCTGGCCTTATGCTCCGAAACTTTTTCGTGTCCGTAAAAATGTACTGCAAAGGCGTCTTCTTTTTGTTCTACGCTTCTAGTCTCAGGTTTTCCAATGTCGTGATAAAATGCCGCAAGTCTTACTATAAGATTTTCTTTTGGTGCACCGTCTGTGGCGTAAATTATGTGGTCGGCCACATCAAACACATGATATCCTCTTGAGTCCTTTTGTTCGCACTTTCTGCATGGGCTAAACTCAGGAATAAAGAGGGCAAGTATTCCTGTTTCTTCCAGAAGCTTAATGCAGAGGGATGGTTTGGGTGTAGAAAGCATTTTGCACCATTCGTCTCTAAACCTTTCCCTTGAGATAGAATCTGTTTTTTTTAACACTTGGGGATTTGAAAGCGCCGCTAGAGTTTTTTCTTCTATGCTGAATCCCAGTTGCCCCGAAAATCTTACCGCACGCACAGGACGCAATCCGTCTTCTCCAAAGCGTTCCAGAGGGTCTCCTACGGTACGGATAAGTTTTGCCTTTATGTCTTCCCGTCCTCCAAAGGGGTCTGTTATTTTTCCGTCGGTAAGGGAGGCCGCCATTGCGTTCATGGTAAAGTCCCTTCTGGAAAGGTCTTCTTCTATTGTTGCCGCATAAGAAACACTGTCGGGATGCCGTCCGTCAGAGTAGCCGCTTTCTGTCCTAAATGTGGTTACCTCTATGCTCTTACCAAAGATTAGGACTGTTACCGTACCGTGGGCAATTCCTGTGGGAATGACTTTTCTGAACATGGCCGTAACCTGTTGGGGGGTGGCGTCAGTGGCTATGTCCCAGTCGTGGACGCTCTTTCCAAGAACAGCATCTCTTACAGCGCCTCCCACAAGATATGCCGAGTGTCCCTGTTCCCTAAAAATTGCGCCAAGTTTTTTTAGTTCGGGAGGAATGGGTATGTGGGTCATAGGTTTATTCCCTCCGACAGCATAATTATTACGCGGCTTAGAATGAATACCGCCACCGAAACAACTTCTGAAACCACAAACAGAATTATTTTTAGCCAGTGTTCCCTGCTTTTCCATGCAATGCCGAAGACCAGACATTGGATTATTCCCGCTGCAGAAAAAATAATCAGGGCAAGGGAGACTACGCTTGTTATGAGCAGAAGTAGCTGCTGGGTTCCGTCCAGAAAGTGCTGGAAGTTTCCTGCAACATACAGAAGGACTGCCATAAGGAGCGCACCTGTTAGAAAAATGGTAAAGCGCCATGTTAGTTTAAAGAGAAAAGAGGATTTTGTTTCTGCCGTTTTAATTGACTGCTTTTCCATAAAAAACACTTGCTTGTCTTGCCTAAAAAACATTATACTGTATTTGGTGTTAAAATGAAAGCGAGAAAATTCTTTTTTAATGTCCTGCTCCTTGCAATTTTTGCGGCAGTGGTCTTTTTTATCGGTTGGATTCAGTTTCTTGTAAAGCCGGGTACGGTTGGCGTAATGGAGTCAAAAACTAGCGGTCTTTACGAATCTCCGATTCTTCCCGGAGAATTTGCATGGAGGTGGGAAAGACTTTTGCCCACAAATGTAACCATGCATGTCTTTGACCTTACACCCTACCAAAGCAAGCAGACTGTTTCTGGAGATCTTCCTTCCGCTTCCATCTACCGCGCCCAGTTGGAACCTTCTCCTGACTTTTCTTACAGGATTGAATGTGAGGTATCTCTTTCTGCAAGTCCAGATGCCCTTGTGACCCTTGTAAAGAATCATAGTGTTTCAGATACTACGGAACTTCATTCCTTGTTGGGAACAAAGGCGGCTGTTATTGCCCATTTTACAGCCGAGTACCTGATAGAACATAATTCTGCCCGTAATGTACTTCCTTCGTCACTTTCCAAAAACGAAATAGAAGAGGTGCTTGCTCTAGCAGGAGACGGTCTTGAGGGCATTGTGGTTGACGAAATAAAACTTTCTTCCGTCCGCATTCCAGACTACGAACTTTATCAGACCGCAAAGGATTCTTACACTGCGTATCAGGAAAGGGTAAAGGCCCTTCTTATGGAAAAGGCTTCTGAACAGGCTTCTACTCTTGCCGAGGAAGACCGCACCATGGCCCAGCTTGAAAAATTTGGTGAGCTGCTTTCAAAATATCCTCAGCTAGAAGAACTTTCCAAGCAGGGGAGCATAACAGACATTATTTCGGTTTTAAGGAGCAGTCTCTAATGCGCCTTTATTCGGTACGGGGTGCCACTGGATGCGACAACAGCCCTGAGTCTATAACCAAAAGTGTAGGGGAACTGTGCGGTACTCTTTTTTCGCTTAACAAAATAACTAGTGAAGACATTGTAAACATTCAGTTTACTGTTACTCCCGATTTGACGGCTCTTAATCCTGCCACTGCATTTAGACGGGCGCCCCTTTCTGTTGACACTGGAGCGATTCCTCTTTTCTGTTCTGCAGAGCCTGTGGTGGAGGGAATGAAAAAGGGGCTTGTAAGAATCATGGTAACTTACTACAGCGAACAGCCTCCAAAGGGTGCGGTATATATAAACGGAGCGGAAGTTTTACGGCCAGATCTTGTAGCAAAGGGTGAAAAATGAATGTTTGGCTTGTAAGCCGTGAGTATGCCGGAATAGCAGAAGCTGGCGGTGTAAAAAATGTGGCGCGTTCTCTTTCCGAATCCTTGGCAAGGAAGGGGCATTCCGTTACGCTTTTTATTCCCCTGTATGCATGCACAGACATTGATACTGTTCAGCATTTTGAATGCATCTGGCACGAGCCTGTCTTTGTTAACTGTGCGGGAAAAAATGTTACCGTTACATTCTGTCACGGAAGTCTAAACGGGGTAAGCATAGTTTTTGTAAGTCAGCGTCAGTTTGCCGAAAAAAAAGCGGTTTATGTCTACACTCAAGAAGAAGAAAAACTTAACCCTCAGAACAGGCACGGTACCGGTCACAGGGATGCTCTAGAACTTAATGTTATTTTTCAAAAGGCTGTGGTGGAATATGGAGACACCTGTGCGGCAGAAGAAGCCCCGGACATAATACACTGTCAGGATGCAACTTCAGCCCTTGTTCCCGTTTTTTTGAATTTTAAAAAACAGCTTAGCCCCCTTTCTAGAGAATTTTATCAGAAGACAAAATGCGTGGTCACAATCCACAATGCGGGACCTGGTTACCATCACAACTTTGACTCTCTGCAGACGGCGTCCAACCTTACGGCTCTTCCTGTTTCACTTCTAGAAAAAGGTCTTGTGGGGCAGTCTGTAGAACCTTTTCTTCTTGCCTCGGACTGTGCCATTCTTACTACGGTTTCTCCCCAGTATGCGGAAGAAATCCTTAGCTCAAAAACCGAGACTGCAGGATTGGGAGAGGCTCTTTCTAAAAAGGGCAGTAAAATCCGGGGAATTACAAACGGCATAGACTTTGACAACTACGACCCTAGGGATACTTCAAAATCCCACTTGCCCTTTGCTTTTTTTCCAGAAAGGAAAGAATTGGAAGGTAAATATAAGTGCCGCTCTTTCCTTCTTGAAAACTACGGTCGGGAAGATTCTGTTCTTATGCCTGGTGTGCAGAAGTTTGGATGTCTTGAACTTTCTCAGGGCGAAGATCAACCTGTGTTCATTGTGTACCACGGTCGTCTTGTGCGGCAAAAGGGAATTTCTGTGCTTATAGAAGTAAGCAGGCATCTTTTGCAGAATAATTTTCCAGTGCGCATTGTGTGCGTGGGGCAGGGTGAAGGCGAACTGGAGGATTCCCTTGCAACTCTTTCTAGAGAATTTAGAGGACGCTTCCTCTACTTTAAGGGATACGACCGCTCTCTTGCTCGGCTTTGTACGGCTTCGGCAGATTTTTCCCTCTTTCCCAGTTTCTTTGAACCCTGCGGACTGGAGGATTTTATTTCCCAGATTTACGGAACCATTCCCGTTGCTAATGCCACAGGAGGCTTGTGTAAGATTCTGGACGAGGAAACTGGATTTTTGTTTAGCCCCTGTACTCCTCAGAAACTTATAGAAATACTTGAGCCACTTATAAGAATAAAGACCGCTGCTCCAGATATTTTCCTGCCTATGATTGCCTTTGCTGCCCAACATACTAGAACTGTCTACAACTGGGACAGGGTGGCCTCATCCTATGAAAAAATCTACGAAGAGGCTATGACGCTTTCCTGCTGAAATTTTCTACAGGGATACTTGACACAAGTTTATAATTGTTGTATAGTCCTTACATCACAAGCCGCTATAGCTCAGTTGGTAGAGCACGT
>CALCRU010000015.1 GCA_937894335.1 uncultured Treponema sp.
TTTTGAGAAAACGCCTTTTTCAAGAAAACGGCTTGTTAATCAGCGTTTCCTTAAACTTTGCTGAACGCCAACAGTAATGCCAAGATACCTGCGGAAGGCTTCACTTCCGTCATAGGCAGAAACCTGAGTCTCGTTCTCTGACACATTAAATTTAGTAGGTGTAAAATCCATGCTGTACTTTACGCCTGCCAGAATGGCCCACATTCCTGTTTTTCCCACATAGAATTTTGCATTTGCCTCGAACACCATGCCTACAAGAGGGAATATATCATCGTTGCCAAGGCTCATTACATCTGTCTGTTCTTCCCCGTTAAGGTAAAGTGTCTGGTCGCCACCACCAAGGAATGCGAGGGAGAACTGGGGACCAACTCCAAGTTGAATGCCGAGCCATGAAAGGGGCTTTATGTCAAGGGTAAAAAGTACGGGAATATCCATGGTTATCCAACCAAAGGGACTTTCAAGAGAATATGTCTGTCCCAGCTGGCTACCAGTAGCATTAAGGTAATACCATGCATTAAAACCAACTCCAAATTCTGGCTGAATGCCCAAAGCCAGAGCCTCGCTTTTAAAAATGCCAAAATTTGCAAAAACCTGAAGGTTTCCTCCTAAACCGCCGTTACTAACGGTCATATCCAGTGACTCCAAAGCCTGAGCGGTAGCATCCATATCGGACTTAAAGGCTCCATCGCCAAATGAAGAACCGACACTGGGAAGGTTAAAGCTACCCTTTACACCCATTGATAAATCAAGGGCAAAAGCCGCACTACCAACAGCAAGAGCTACCACAAAACACAATAATTTTTTCATCTAAAATCTCCTTGCGGGACACCGCACAAATACTATATAAAAAAAAAGCATTCTGTCAACAAGTGTTTCTGTACAGAGAAAGTTTTTAACTCATTGACCATATCCCCACATCTGTTATAAAATGGTAGAATATGAAACCAGCATTAATTAAAGAACTGCTTACCTCTAATCCCGATGGTCGTGATGTTACCGTCTGCGGATGGGTAAGGACAAAAAGAGACTCAAAAAACCTTGTTTTCATTCAGGTAAATGACGGAAGTTGCTTTGCTTCCATTCAGCTTACATTTGACCGCTCGTCTCCTGCACAGGGAGCTGACGGTTCTGCAATAGAAGAAGCCTTAAAATCTGTAACTACGGGAGCCTCAGTTCGTGCGGAAGGTGCAATCATTCCATCTCCTGCGAGCGGACAGTCTGTAGAAGTAACCCTTAAAAAACTTACCGTACTTGGTTCCTGCAACCCTGAAGAATATCCCCTGCAGAAAAAAAACATGAGCATGGAATACCTTAGGGAAAACGCCCACCTCCGTTCCAGAACAAACACTTTCGGTGCTGTATTCCGACTTAGAAGCCAAATGGCAATCGCCCTGCATACATTCTTTCAGGAAAGGGGATTCGTCTACATCAACACACCAGAAATCACCTGTTCCGATGCGGAAGGTGCAGGAGAAATGTTCCAGGTAACCACACTTTCTCTAGAAAAAATTGCAGAGTTAGGCGTTAAGGCAGGTCAGAATGGCATGAAGATTGAGGACGCCCACAGAATAGTTGACTACAGCAAGGACTTCTTTGGAAAAAAGGCAAGCCTTACAGTAAGCGGTCAGCTTGAGGCGGAAACTCTTGCGACAGCCTTAAGCCGAGTCTACACCTTTGGTCCCACATTCCGTGCAGAAAATTCCAACACACCCCGGCACTTAAGCGAGTTTTGGATGTGCGAACCCGAAATGGCATTCTTTGACCTTTTTGACGACATGGATTTGGAAGAAGAATTCCTTAAATACATGCTAAACTGGGCCCTTACAAAATGCAGAGAAGATATGGAGTTCTTTGAAAAGCGCATTCAGCCCGGAGTCATTGCCCAACTGCAGCATGTTGTTGACACACCCTTCAAGAGAATATCCTACACCGAAGCCGTTAGCGAACTTGAAAAATACAACGACAAGTTTGAATTCCCTATTTCATGGGGAAAGGAACTGCAGACCGAACACGAGCGCTACCTTACCGAACAGATTTACAAGTCGCCTGTCATGGTTTACAACTACCCTAGGGATGTAAAGGCCTTCTACATGAAGCAGAACGAGCCTGACGAACAGGGACGCATTACCGTAAGAGCAGTTGATGTTCTTGTTCCCGGACTGGGAGAAATTACCGGTGGTTCCGAGCGAGAAGACAGTTACGAAAAACTGCTGTCCACTTGCAAAGAGCGGGGCATGGATATGACAAACTATCAGTGGTATCTTGACCTTAGAAGATTCGGCACAGTACCCCATTCAGGCTTTGGATTGGGATTTGCACGACTTTTGCGCTACATTACAGGCATGGCAAACATACGCGATGTAATTCCTTATCCTAGGGCTCCGCGTTTAGCGGATTTTTAATAAAATCCGCTAAGCGCAACGAGAATTTTTTACTTCGTAAAAAATTCTCGCAGGGTAAGATGTAGTTTTTTGTAAGGAGGAACAAAATATGTCAGATGAAAACTCAGCTAAGAAGAAAGACCTGAACCTTGGCAGAAAGATTTTCTTTCTTGACCCTCCCTACAACTTTGTAAAGAAAAATCTGGCAACATTGCGAATGCTTGAGTACGAAGTTTACATCGTTGCAGACTACAAGAACATGAAGACCATCCTTTCGCTCTACCCCGATTCAATTCTCTACATCTATGTCGACACAATTCTAAGCCGGAGAGCATGGCTCAACTTTATCATTTCAATCCAGCACACGCCAGAACTTGCCGCTACAAAAATCGGAATCTTTACAAAGGGACTTACAGACTCTCAGCAGGACGACTTCCTTAAGAATGCAAAAATAGAATGCGGACTAATTCTTCTTCAAGGAGCCGATGATGCCATAACAGGAGCCTTTATAGAGCAGCTGAACGAAAACAATGCAAAAGGCGTAAGAAAATATGTTCGCGCGGAATGCAGCCACATAAAGGCAGCCCAGCTTTTCATAGAAATAGACGGAAAAATGACAACCCTGCAGTGCATGGACATTTCTTCCGTAGGTTGCGCCGTTCAGGTACCAAAAGGATTTCCCGGACACCTTGAAAAGAACATGCTCATTAGGGACGCCTCACTCCAACTGCACCACGGAATCCATGTTGACCTGCTCTGCTTTGCCACCAGCCAGGGAACGGAATTTGACACGGCAGTCTTTCTCTTTGTACAGGCTTCTGCAAATGCAAAAAATGCAATCAGGGAATACATTCACATTCTTCTGCAGAAGGCTTTGAACGAATCCATAGAAAAGGCCAATCCCGACAACATGAACTACAACCTTCCCCTTTCAAAGATTCTTGAATACCACGAAAAGCCAAAGGACGAAAAGGAAGGCGAAAAGAAGGAAGGCGAGAAAAAAGACGGAGAAAGCAAGGAAGAGAAAAAAGAAGAAGGAAAGGAAGAAAATTCCCAAGCCTCAACCGAAAGCGACGGGCAGAAAGAAGAACAATCCAAGTCAGCAAAAAGCGAAGACGCTCCAAAGGAAGAAGCTGAGCCAAACACAGACAATGAAAAAGCAAACTAAATCAGGCGAGCAGGCAAAGGTTCCCCACAAAATTTCCTTTATAACTTTCCTGCAGTCGGTATACCTTACCGTAACATATTCTCTTTCAAACGACATTCTTTCGTATGCATCATCCTGCGCATTCGGCTTTCTGTTTTCGCTAATTCCAACAGTAATGATGGTACTTGTAATCCTCATGCAGATTTTTCACGCCTCTCCAGACATTCTGTTTGCATTTCTTGAGCGCTACGAATTTTTCATAGATTTTTTTAGCACAGAAAATCTGCGTACTTCCATTTCACAGCTTTCGGGATTTGGAATTTTTGAATTTGTAATTGCAATAGCAATCATCATGATGGCAAGAAGATTTTTTTCTTCGGTTAACAAGGGACTAAACGCAATTTTTAAAGAGGCAGTGCAACCTCAGCCCATCGTAAGGCAAATCCTTATTTTTGCAGGAGAGGCCGTCATCATAATCATCATATCAATATTTGTGGCAACTGTTGGACTTTTGCGAGCAGTCATGCGCATGCCCTACTTTGAGCCTTTTCTTTCACAGTTTTCAGAACTTATTCTTGCCCTTACAGAACGGCTTACCACAACCCTTCCCAATGTGCTCATTTTTATTGCCTCCATGGTCTGCTACAAAGTTTGGAGCAGAACAAAACCTTCTTGGTTCATATGCGCACTGGCTTCTGCCGCATGCACCTTTATCTTTTGGGCATTTACAAAACTTACCGGACTTTTTATAAACATGACCAACATGAACATTGTGTACGGAGTCTTAAGCAATGCAATCGTGCTTCTTCTTGAAGTGCATGTCTTCTTCATGCTCTTGCTTTTCTTTGGTCAGTACATTTTTGTCTTTCAATTTTTTGACACACTCCTTCTTGCGGAACTGTACACTCTTCCCTCTTACGAAGACACGAAAATTTCATCTTCAGTAAGACGGGCTCTTCTTATTCGACCTGACTATCTTTTGCAGAATGAAAAATCAAGAACAGTATTTGAACGGGGAGACCGCATCTTTAGCGCAGGAGACACGGGAAGGGATTTGTTTTACATTGTAAGAGGCACTGTTCAGATTCAGGGCAAGACCAGAATCGTGTACCAGGAGGCAGGTTCATTCTTTGGGGAAGAAGCATGCATTCTTGGCGAAAACAGAACTAGCACGGCAACCGCAGCAACAGAAGTCCTCATCGTAAAAATCAGCGAAGAAACATTCCTTTCACTTCTCGAAAAAAATCCAGAGGCAAGCACAAGAGCGCTTTCAAAAGTGAGTAGCTACTTTGCCAAATTTTATGGACGAACATCTGAATATCAGATATAATAAACAGTAATTTTATAAGGAAAAAAACTTATGACTAAATATATTTTTGTAACAGGCGGAGTTGTAAGCGGACTTGGAAAAGGAATTGCTGCCGCCTCTATAGGACTTATTTTAAAAAGTTACGGACTTAAAGTTGTAAACCAGAAATTCGATCCATACCTTAACATAGATCCGGGAACAATGAATCCACTGCAACACGGAGAAGTTTTTGTTACCGACGATGGCGCCGAAACAGACTTGGACTTAGGTCACTACGAACGCTTTACCGATGCCGTACTTTCTCAAAGCAACAATACAACCAGTGGTCGTGTTTACGAAACTGTTTTGCGTAATGAACGCGAAGGAAAGTATCAAGGCGGAACTGTTCAAGTTATTCCGAATGTAACCGACGAAATTTTACGCCGCATGTTACTTTCAACCAAAGAAACAAATGCCGATGTAATCATTACTGAAATTGGCGGAACTGTAGGCGACATTGAATCACTTCCTTTTATCGAAGCAATCAGACAGATAAAATATCAGGTGGGAGAAGAAAACTGCTGTTACATTCACCTTACCCTCATTCCCTACATGGAAAAGGCACAGGCTTTAAAGACAAAACCAACCCAACATTCCGTAAAAGAACTTCAGGCACTTGGCATTCAGCCCAACATTGTCATGCTCAGGACAGAAGTAAGGCTTGACGAAGCCACAAAAGACAAAATTGCACTCTTCTGCAATGTGGAAAGCGATTCAGTAATTCAGAACCTTAACGCAAAAAGCATTTACGAAGTTCCCCTTAACATGGAAAAGGAAGGACTGGGAAAGGCAGTCTGCAAAGCACTAAACATTAAGAATGCAGAAGCTCATCTTGAAGACTGGGCAAAAATGGTAAGCGTCTTTGAAAATCCCAAACGAAATGTAAACATTGCACTTGTAGGAAAATATGTAGACCTACACGACGCATATCTTTCTGTAGTTGAAAGCCTCATACACGGAGGAATTGCAAACGAAGCGTCAGTTACCATTGACTGGGTAGACAGTGAAACTTTGGAAAGCGATGAAGTTGTAAAGGAAAGACTTAAGAATGCAGACGGAATAATTGTTCCCGGCGGATTCGGTTCCCGTGGAATAGAAGGAATGATTCGTACCGCAAAGTACGCCCGTACAAACAAAGTTCCATACTTTGGCATTTGCCTTGGCATGCAGATTGTGGTAATTGAATACGCAAGAAATGTTCTAGGCTGGACCGATGCACACTCTACAGAAATTAATCCAGACACGACACACCCCGTCATAGACCTTATGCCTGACCAGAACGGAAAAATTCTTGGAGGCACACTACGCCTTGGAAAATTTGAATGCAGGGTTGCAGATGGAACACTTACAAAAAAGGCTTACGGTAGCAACACTGTATGGGAACGCCACCGCCACCGTTACGAGTTTAACAACACCTACCGCGAGGATTTAAAAAATGCCGGACTCGTAATTGCCGGTGTAAATCCAGAGCGCGACCTTGTAGAAATTGTGGAAGTTCCAAATCATCCTTGGATGCTGGGCGGACAGTTTCATCCAGAATTTAAAAGCAGACCCAATAAAGCAGGACCTCTGTTCAGAGACTTCATAAAGGCAAGCATAGAAAATTCGTCAAAATAAGGAGCAGAACATGCAAAGAGATAAAATTACCGTACTAGATTTTGGAAGTCAATACGCTCACCTGATTGCAAAAAGATTCCGCATGTTGGGATACTATTCAGAAATCGCACTTCCCTCGGCAGACATTAGTTCACTGGAAGGCTCCAAAGGAATTGTGTTTTCGGGAGGACCCGCTTCCGTTTACGAAGAAGATGTTCCAGAATTTAACGATAAGATTCTTTCCCTTGACATACCCATCTTGGGGCTTTGCTACGGACATCACCTTATGGCAAAGAGTTACGGAGGCACTGTAGGGAAAGCCCCTGTTGGTGAATTTGGAATTGCACACCTTGAAAAAACAGAAGCAGGAAAATCAAGCGAACTTCTTAACGGCGTAGACGACACCACTCAGGTTTGGATGAGCCATCAGGACGGAGTTCTAAAACTTGCACCAGGCTTTGAAGTCATAGGAAGCACAAAAGACTGTCCCTATGCAGCACTACAAGATTTAAAACGCAAACGATTTAGTCTTCAATGTCACTGCGAAGTAAAGGACACACCCGAAGGAAATAAAATCTTTGAAAACTTTGCCAGCACCATCTGCGGAATGAAAAAGAACTGGGACGAAGACACAGTACTCAACCACATTCTGGAAGGAATAAAAGAAGATGCAAAAGATAAAAATGTTCTTTTGTTCTTAAGTGGTGGTGTTGATTCAACAGTTGCATTCGCACTTTTAAACAAGGCGCTAGGTCAAGACAGGGTGCTGGGGCTTCACATAGACAACGGCTTTATGCGGAAGAACGAAAGCGCACAGGTTGCAGAAGCTTACCACTCACACGGATTTACAAACTTTATTGTAGAAGATGCAAGCGAAAGTTTTTTAAAGGCTGTTGAAGGACTTACCGACCCTCAGAAAAAACGCATGGCAGTTGGCGAAAACTTTATAACAGTAAGAAACGAAGTTGTTGCAAGACAGAAACTTGACGAAGACAAATGGATGCTTGCACAAGGAACTTTGTATCCCGACATTATTGAAAGTGGTGGAACAAAAAATTCCCATGTAATAAAAACCCACCACAACCGCGTAGACGGAATTCAAAAGCTGATTGCAAAGGGACTGATTATAGAACCCCTCAAGGATTTGTACAAGGACGAAGTTCGTGCCATAGGAAAAAAACTGGGACTTGAAGACGATCTTGTTATGCGACATCCCTTCCCTGGTCCTGGATTGAGCATAAATGTACTTTGCAGCGATGGAAAATTTTCTGATGCAGACAAAGACGAATTTGAAAAGGCAAAGAAAGAACTTGACGGCATAAGACTTGACATGTTCTGCGAGCATTGTTCACAAAACCTTAGCCGCTATGTGCTTCCTGTTCGTTCAGTAGGAGTACAGGGCGACTTTAGAACATACCGTTTTCCTGCAGTACTGGACTTTGGCGACGAAGGTCAGGGATTTTCCCACTTACCAAAAAAATGGGAAAAACTTGAAGCGGCATCAAGCGCAATTACCAACAATTCAAAATACATAAACCGCTGCATAATCCGCCTGTATCAGAATCCGTCTTTAAAGAACGAAGACTTTTCTTTGCAGGAAGGCTACTGCACAAAAGACCGGTTGGATCAAATACGGGAAGCTGACAACATAATGCTTACCGCCCTGCACAAGAACGGCTGGTACACAAAAGTATTCCAGCATCTTACTATAAACTTGCCCTACGCAAGCAAAAAAGAACACTGTAGTATTGTATTAAGACCATTATGTTCTGAAGATGTTATGACAGCACGCTTTGCATGGTTACCGCAAGATTTGCTGACGGCAATAGTAAGCGACATTGCAGCCCTACCCTACATAGACGCAGTCTTCTACGACTTAAGCAACAAACCCCCTGCAACATTTGGATGGGAGTGAAAATCGGCTCCTGCCGATTTTCACTCGTATATTGACCATACAAAAAAAAGTATACTATTTTCTTAACCTCTTTAGGGGTTAAGGAGACATTGTATATGAAAAAAAATCTTTTATTGGTTTTAGCAGTACTTATCTGTACTAATGTTTTTGCAGGTCCACTAGGAGATCTTGCAAATGCGCTTTCCTCTGGCAGCGATTCTAGTGCTACTCCTGTTGAAGGAACTCTTAGTGAAGAAAAAGATGTTTTTCCGATCTTGTGGAAATGGACACATTCCGAAATAGCACTTCAGGACGGTGTTTTAGGCGCATCTATTGAAATGAAATCATTTGATGTCATGGCAAAAACCTACAGTATAAATCAGAAAGTATACTTCAAATACGGTTTTGGACTTCAGTGTCAGGAAGGTGACTACATAATCAAACAGGAAGGAACAAAAATTACAGTAACAACAACAAGCCTTGTTACTTATGCTGTAGATAAAAATTTCAAGCGCAAAACAGATCCCATTAAAAATCAGCCCAAAACACTGGTAGAATACTCTAAGGGTATTCTTGATTCACTTGTTAAAGATGCCAGCGAAATAGATGCAACTGAATATAATGAATGGTTCGATAAATGTTATACTGATTTAATAGTACAACAATCAGCTGGTGTTGCTGCAGGAAACAAACTCAAGGCAAAGAAATGGTACGAAGCACATCCGATAATTGGAAAAACAATAGAAACACAGGCAACTATGTCACAACTTTCAGAAAGTAAGAAAACAGACTATGCCTATCAGATGAATGTGCTTCTTATCAATATCGATAAGAATTATGTTGAAACAAATATTTCTATTACCGTATATTCAAATGATGATGCCGTTTTGGATTACAAACAGGGACAAACTGTTAAAATAAAGGGAAAAATCACAGATGTAAAATATACAGGTGATTATGAACAGTATTATGTAATTAACAGCTTAACAGTCGAAGAATAATCACAAATATTCTCTTAAAACGAATACAACCCCTAAACCCCAGAAGCAGCTGCTTTTGGGGTATTTTTTCTTTTACCCTACCACAACTTCCTGCACCAGAGCACTCAGATCTTCTGCATCAAGTTTGTTTTCCTTAACGCAAAGTGCAATGTCTTCGTGGGTATATTTGTCTTCAGGGTAAAGCACCACAACAGCTTTATCTCCACACTGCAAAAAATTGTGTTCACCAAAATCGGTATAACGCGTTGCACCAATTGAAACCATAATTTGCGAGGGACACCCTGCATGTTGCAAGTAAGCATTTATGTTTTCTGAAGGACCTTCGTCTTGTTGAAAGTTTAAACGGTCAACAATCCAGTCAGTTAGTTTTGCATAGATATAGCTGTAGTCACGAACGGCACTGTCTTCACCGTAAGCAAAGACATCACTACCCCGCACAAGAAAACTTGCAATCCTGTAGAGGTCAAGAATTCCGCCTGAAGAAAAACGGTCAATTTGTATTAGCTTAGAAGAAAAACCTTTTGACGAAGGTCCCCAATTTTTTTTGACACTAATTTTCTTTGCACCTTCTTTACGGATTGAACAGTCGTTTGAAGCAGCAAATGCTTTTGGCTCCAGCGAAACAACACGCCCTGCCTTCCACAGAACTTCACACACAAGAGCACACTCAGGCTCAATCTGAATTTTCTGCTCGCCTTTAGGAAAGATAATTTTTTCAGAATCAAATGGAAAGTTATGCAGAAAGACAGGCACTGCATTTTCGTCAATGCACATTCCAGGTGCAATGGGAATGTAAGTAGGAAACAAAGCTTTCGGAGCATTTGCTTCTACTGTTTTTACATTTGCAAAATCACGGGCTTCTCCTGCCTGTTCCAAATGTCCTGTAAAATTTCCTGCAACTCCAAAAGAGGGAATCGAGTGCAAATCAAAAGTCATGCAAACCTCTACAGTTCAACACCAAGCCCACCGTTTGCAGCGGCATCATCAGAAAGTTTTTTTCTAAAGGCAAGCAACTTCTGTTTAACAGAATCATCTTTGAGTGCAAGAATTTGTAAAGCAAGATATGCAGCGTTTTTTGCGTTTCCAATACCAACAGTTGCAACAGGAATTTGTGGCGGCATCTGTACAACCGAAAGAAGGGCATCCATTCCTGCAAGACCGTTTGACTTTCCTGGATTTATACATTCAAGAGGAACTCCAATTACAGGAAGAACCGTTCTACTTGCAATTACACCAGGAAGAGCGGCACTTAATCCGGCCCCTGCAATAATTACTTCACAACCTTCATCTTCAACTTGCTTTATTGTCTTTACCAACAAGTCTCCAGCACGGTGGGCGGACAAAATAAATGCTTTGTAGTCAACGCCAAATTCCTTAAGGACATCGGCAGCCTTTTTCATAACATCTGTGTCAGACTTTGAACCAAAAAAAATTGCAACTTTCATGGGCATACGATAGCACGATGAATAAAAACTTTCAACTGATGAAGATTTTTTTTATGCGTAGAAAGAAAAATCAAAACCTACAACCGAACAGAACTGTCCATGACCACCATGTTGTTCCAGAGTAAGCCGTTGAACTTTTTGTCATTCCCGAAGCAGAAGAACCAATTGCACCGCTTGATGTAGTTCCCACCAAAACTGGACTAAAGGAGCCTCCTATGCACATGTAGAAATTCTTGTACCAGCCTATGCTTGAAAAACTAAACGAAAACCTGTCGTGAATTTTATCTGCAAACTGTTTATTCCTAAGGTAGTGGCTATCAAGCGTTTCTATAAATCCCAAGGCAGGACAAAAGGAAAGTTCCAGCATAACTCCGCCCTCAGGTTCCCTAAGAATGGGAATGCGGAATTCCAGACTTCCTGCAAGAATGCTCTGCTCGTAACTGATTATGTTTCCCTGCACATTCTGCTTTACTTCGCTTCCTGTCCATGCCTGACCTGAAGGCGGGTACTGAGTATAACCATTGAATGCGGACCACTTTCTATTCTGATACAAAAAGCCCAAACCTATTTGCAGGGGGAAAGCCCTAAACGGAATTATATAAAAAACTCCTCCGTGAAAAGAAAAATTTTTGTCAAGATAATTTTCGTGCTGGGAATACTGAGAAATGTCTCCCGTACCATCAGTCATAAAATCAAAATCTTCAGTTCTACCGCACAGCATGGGAACAGCCGTTTTAAATTCTGCAAAGGAAAATAAATTTTTCCATGTAAGCTCTGCACGAACGCTAACAAGGGGCGAAGCATAGTTACTCCACACAAGTTCGCTAATACGATTGTCTAAAGGATTCCAATCAGAAAAGCTAGAGTTTGGAGCTGAAAAAACAAATTCCCTAACCTCCGAACCGCCCACGCCAGCCGCGGTAATAAAGTTAAGTTTTACATCACCTAGTTCCACAGCAGAAAGAGGTGCAAGCGATGCGGTATAAAGAAGAAGGAAAAGAATAAATCTTACGACTGACGAACGCATGTTAATCATATCTGACAACAACCTCTCCATTTTTAAGAGCTTCTTCATACTGCTCTATTTTGCTTTTCCAGAAGCGTGGGTACAGCTGCTCCGTCACAACAGTTGCATTGACAACTTCCATATTTGATAATTCCGGATGGCTAGAATACAGCAATTGAAGAGTTTCATCTTTCCTGTCTGAGACAGAAACTGTATAAACATCAGTCAATTCGCCTAAACCTACAAACGGATAAACCGAAAGTTCCCAATCGCCAACATAGTTAACCACACCGGGAACGACAGAAAAAGAATAATGTTCAGAATAAGTGAACTGAGAGTTTTCCCCAATTTCGGATAAATGCCATGTTCCCTTGGGAAGTTTTATGCACACAAGCTGATACGGGGCAGTGTCGTTTGTAATAGAGAAAGTTTTTATGCCAACAGAAGGTGCAAGCTGGATTTTAGGAAGAATATACTCTACACCAATTTCAGAGGAATGATTATTAATGGGATATTGGCACTGCGCACCAGCAAGGGAATTGCGTATACAGAACACCACAATCCCCTCTGAAGCTAGAACTTCTTCTCCTGCAAAATTTTCCGCAGGTCTGATTGTTTCACATGAGACTACAAGAAAAGTTAAAAAACACAAAAGAAAAAGTTCAATTTTTTTCATTACATTATACTCCCTATAAGTCCTATGATATCAATTTATAAAATCTGTTCCCCTAAAATCTCCAGCCGACACAGACTTTCCACTGGCTAAGGGTTGTGGAGGAAAGGCATTCGTCAGAAATTTTCATTCCTGTAGAAACTTCACCAATAGCGCCTGATGTGGTAACACTAGAGTCAGGATAAGTAAACAAACAGTCATAGCCAAAAGAAAGTGACATTTTCTGAATTTGAACCATCGCTTCTACGCCCCATGCAACCCCAAACTTAAGGGTATCGTGAAACTGCTTACCCATAAGATAATGGCTGTCAAGCGAATCAACAGCACCAAATAAACCGCCAAAATAGCCACGCACAGAAGCAGAGTATTTTTCACCAAAGTAGTGGGTTATGCAAAACCGCAGCTTAGGAACAAACATAGCCTGCTCATAGCTGATTACATTTCCCTGTACGGCACGCTTTTCCTCATTTCCCGTCCATGACTCTCCTATAGCAGGACGTTGTAGATAACCGTTGTACGCTGCAAATTTGTTCATCTGCAAGGTGATGCCAAAATCAAATTCAAAAAAGAGAGGTACATAACGGGGTGAATTAAATGTCCAGCCAGCCCACAGAGTAAAGTTTAGCAGTCTGTCCAAAAACACATCGTGCTCAGAGTACTGAGACACTTTTCGCAATGTATAGTCATAGTCCTCAACCCTTCCGCACTGGATGGGAACGGAGGCCGAACAGTCAGCGGCAATTCTTAGCCCTAGCCAACTTAAGTTTCCCTGCATTCCCATAACAGGATATGCATAAGAATTCCACTTTAAATAACTTACAATTTCACCATCCTCAGAAATGGTTTCCTTAATGGAACTTCCGCCTACTCCGGCATAAGGAGTAAGAGAGAACTCGACTTTTGAAGCAGCAAATGTAACTGTGCCTGCAACAGAAATAAGAAATGCAAGCATGATAAATTTTTTGTTCATTTATTTTTCTCCGTATTGATGTTGCAAAACTTAGGAAAAAGTTCTTCCGTATTTGATGCACAGTTCCTCATTTCATAGTAGGAAAGAGCGGGATAACGCGACAAAAACTCAGCATATGCTGCATCATGATTATCTGCAACGGACAAAGTATACCAGTCCTTTGGAAGGGCAAATAAAGGGACATCGCCCTCTACCAAAGAAATGTAGAAGTCACCCACATAATTTACAACACCCTCTTCAACAGTAAAAGAATAGGAGGGATAGTCATATTCCGAATTCTTACCTATTCTGTTCACGCCCCAAAAGCCAGAATCCAACGCAATACAAACATACTGAACAGGTGACTCATCATTTCTAACAAGGCATGACTGTTGCATTGGTTTAACCAGTTCAATATCAGACTTCAAATTTAGAACATCATCGATAAGAACATTTCCGTCAGAGTCAGCCAAAGGAATTGACTTCCCTGCAGTTTCGTTAAAGATGCGGAACACCACAATTCCCTCACCTTTTTCAAGTTTGTCTGGCTCTGAAAAGTCTTGATTATACTTGTACACGGTGGTGCAGGAAGCAAACAGGAAAACAGTCAGCAAAAATGCAGGTGTGAAATATATGCGTTTCATAAGACCTCCTTTAACTGGGCACGAGTGCCGTCTGCGTTGTAAGCGTAAACATTACCTGTTGAATGTTCAAGCATGTAGATTTGAGGTGGCTCGGTTTTCCATTCATAAGTATTCTCGTCCTGATACTGTATGTCCTTGCAGAAATATGACTTACCGTTCCGCACAGTCTGATAAAGCTGGTTACCGTTAGGAAGACGGATTTTAGAAATTTGTTCACCTCCAGTTGAGGCATACTTTCCAACTTCAAGACCTGAAAATGTATCTGATTCATAGGCAGGACCTAAAAGCCGACCTGTTATAAAAATATTCGAGTCAGTTGCGGATACGCTAAAAAATGAGCGAGCATCATTTTTATCATAACAAATGTTCGTATATTCAAACGACTTATCAACAAGAGATTTTACCTTAAACAGAAATCTGTAGCAGGGCTCTGGAAAAATCACACTAGCTTCAAGAAATGCGCAAGTTCCGTTGTTAGGAGCACTTTTAGAATATGACGACACTGGTGAAACTATATTAAAAGCGGACACAAACAAACTATTATTTTTAGATGCCTCTATCTTCTCGTCAAATAATTCATCTGTTACAACCTCAGAAATAGAAAACTCTTCTTGAACTGTACCCTCCGACAGATTAACAATTTTATATCCGATCTCATTTTTAGAATGCTGGTAATAGTCCATTTTTGATGCTGTCATAAAATAATTACCGTTTACATATTGTAATCCTCTTATACTTGTTACATCCAAATCGGAGTGCCGGATTATAACCGTATCAAGCAGATTTCCATCAGAGTCAAAGTGCTGTGCCTTTATGCCAACCCGAGGAGAACTGGCAGAGGCAACCCACACAGAGCCTATTCCGTCTACACTCTTGTCAAATGCTGCAATTGATTCAGGATTACAATTTACATCTAGAAAATGCATCTCACCTGTAGTAAGGTCTAAGCGAATAAGATTATACTGCCTTCCCGCCCCAATAAACCACAGGCTCTCGTCTAACACAGCCATTCCGTACACGCTGAGACTTCTTCCGTTTTTTTCCAATGAGTAGGTGCGGACAAGTTTGCAGCAAGTATCGCTCACCTCGTCCCACACCTGTATCTGCGGAGGATACCATGTTGTGGCAAATACATAACTATCCTTCCACTCCAGAGGTTCCACATTGCCGAATATTTCACTGTCGGGAGTTGACGCACTTGGGGTACTTGGACATGAAGCACACGAAACTGCGACTAGAGTTAACGCCACTATCTGGAGTATCCTTCGATTTTTTTTCATCTGTTTAATGCCTCCACTACATTAGATGTTGCTGAATATGTCTTCCATGAGAAAGTTTTTGACCACCATAAAATTCTTATTGTCAGATAAAAATAACGATCCACAGAACTTCCATACAAGTCGTCAGGTGAAACTAGGTTACCTGCAAAAGTGTTTCCGTCAAGATTAACCCCCGCCTTTTTCCATGCAGTATAGGCAACCTTAGAACAGTACGTAAAACTTGACTGTTCATTGTGACTGGAATCGCCTAGCCATATAGCTTCCCACAGCGGACACCAGTATTCAGCATTCGTATCATAGAAAATACTTTTTGCATAGGAAACAGCCTGCTTTGCTTTTTCATCTGAATAATTCTTTGGAATAATGGACGCAAACCGGGTTTCTTTTGTATACATATAAATCGTATCGAGACATGCATGTCCTGTTCTGTCAGGAAGCATATCAGTAGGAAGCTCATTAAAATAGGAATCATAAGGTTGGGCTGTATAGACGCAATGGGCTGCATCAGTCTCGCCTTTAGCTCTAAAAGCAGATTCCGAAAAAATTCCTGCATGCCCATAGGTTCCAAACAGATATGGACGCTTGCTTCCGCTTGTTAAAAGAACAGTTCCGTTTTTTAAGGTTTTTCCAACATCCCTTCTAAGCGCAGTATCATGCGGTCCACCCAAGACAGATGATGCCCTGCTTTGAGCCTCATGTACACTGCTTACTAGAGACTCTTCTATTTTTTTATATTCATTTTTAATATCTGCAACGGTTATATCAATGTCAAGCATAGATAGACATTCTGCAACAGCATCCCAGTCCTCATTTTTTGAAAGCATTTCTATTCCGAGAGCGGCTGGCACTGTAGCATCAGGAGCAACAGTAAAGTCTTCGGGCATGTCATTTTCGGCATAAACTACAGACAGTGGAAGTTCCTTACCTTCAAACCATTCTTCCAAAACAGCAGTAAATCCAAACAGTGCAGTCATATTGGAAAGTACACTATCATCACCAAGACTTACAGAACGAGCCACAGGAGAACCTTCATCAACAGCAAGAACTGAATCAAATGAAACTAAAGCATCTTCAGCATTTTCCTTAAGCATCTGCTTTTCAGAATCGGATAAGCTCTCCCACATTTCGGCAAACATGTCTTCTTCTGTAGGAACATACGGCTCCCCAGAAAGAGAACGAGCGGCACGGGCAGATCTACTTGCAACAGTATTTTCTTCTGGATTCTGCATGAACAGAAGAAAAGCTTCACTACCGTCCTTCGAGTGATAGGTTCTTGAAGGACCCGTTACTTCATTTGTTACTGGCGTTTCATTTTCCAGTAGCGACGGAGAACATGAAGTAATTCCTAAAAAAGCCACAGCGGACATCATCAGAAATAAACCCAAAACTTCCTTTTTCATAAAAACTCCTTTTTTGAACTGCCAGAAAACATTTTTTTCTTGCATGTTCTTTGTGATTTGTGATACACTAGGAGTCGTACTTCGCCAGATGTACGGCACAAGGGTATCTTTTGTGTCAAGGGTAGCTGCATTTGCCGTGTGGCTGCCCTTTTTGCATTTAAAACCCTATCACGCAAATTTAAATCTTGCAAGTAAAATCTAAGGAATCTGACAAAGATAAGGTCTAATCTGACAATTGTCAGATGCAAAAAAAAAGACTTGAAAAATACTGTGCTTGGATTTAAAATACAAGTCAAGAGGTAAAGATGAACACAGCAAATATAACAAGTATCACAAAGGAACTCTGCGAACCGCCACACTGGAACTATTTTACAGAAGAACTTTCACGAGTATTCAGGCTTACAGAAAAAGAGTCAAAAGAGTTGTACAAAAGCACTTTTGCTCGCATAATTGCAGCCATTCCTTTTGTCGCTGGTTGTGAGTCTCCTGAACGGACTGCCATAGCCCATCTTTCACTTTACGAGGTAGAGCTTAAGGGATTTGAAAAATACTGCGGACATCAGACTTCTGACGATGCAGACATTATGGAACGCCTTAAACCCATTGCAGATTTTGAGGGTGGCAACAGGGATGTAATACACCACGGCATGACAATGCTTGCCCTCATCATGCTGGAAGGCTACAACAGGTCACGGGGTCTCGACTTTTCGGAGCAGGTTTACAATCCGTTAAATTCAGGGGCATGGAACTATAAAGAACTAAAGGTATTTTAACTTCAGAACTAAAGCAGATAGAGGTTCCTTTGCTAGATGAAATTTATTTTGCAAATGATGTAAAGGAATATGACTGGCACTAAACTTAAAAGCAACAAGAATTTTAAACTGGACATTTTACTCGTATACCGCATTATTGCAGTTGCTGGCACCATAATCATGAGCGTCGGACATTTTCTTTTTCTATATGAGTTTTTGTTTTTGCATAAGCAGTATTTTCTTCCAGATGATTCATTATTAAGGATTATATGGAAATGTTTTTGTCTTCTAATAGATCTTCTTTGCTGGGGCAGTTTTATCTACCTTATATTCAAGCCTAAAAAAAATCGTTTACTTTGCCGACATTAGTTTTTTATATGCCTTTACCATTTTAATTGACACTCCAAGCTCGTTCATGGGACCGCTCATGTACATGCTGGGCATAAGCGCGCTATACAGCAGGGGATTTTTTGTGCGGCATACAAAACTTAAGGTATGCATATTCATTCTTGCATATGTACTGCTTTCATTAAGCCAATTGCGCTTAGGGCTCGTCACCTTTTTAAAAGGCATGCATAACACTTCTGGATATATTATCGTCATTTCCCTTGCATTTGTACTTTTAAACAACAGGCAGAATGATCTTATACAAATTGCAGGGGAAAAAGCCCTCAACCTTATGGAGGTAAAGACCCTTTCTGAGCGCGAAAGGGCAATTTTAAAAAATGTTCTTGAAGGCAAAAAGTACGACACCATAGCATTGGAAATGAAGCTCAACCCCACATATCTCAGGACAATAATGAAGGAAATCCTTACAAAGGTAAATG
This sequence comes from uncultured Treponema sp., assembly GCA_937894335.1. Classification (GTDB taxonomy): domain Bacteria; phylum Spirochaetota; class Spirochaetia; order Treponematales; family Treponemataceae; genus Treponema_D. The sequence goes on from CALCRU010000015.1 coordinate 18,344, forward strand.
TGGGAAACCAGATCGAACTTTTAAAGAACTACGGCGGCTATCCTATCATTGCAACTCAGGAAGAACTTGACGCATGGAATAAAAGAATTACCGACAACATTCCTCCCTTTATAGAAATAGACCCCTTTGTCCACATTCCATTACCCTATATTCCCACGGAAGACGAAAAACTTCTAGATGAGATGGAGCACTCAGATATTTTTTAGTTTATTCAGAAAATTCCCCACAAAACACAAAAACGGGTGTATACTATCTGTATGCCACTTGTAAGCAATCCGACAAATTTTTTTTGCGAAACTCATTTTGTCTTTCAGGGGAACGACATTCTTGTAGGTCAGGGGGAAGTCCATGCCCTGCCTGAAGAAAAGATGCTCAGAAGGCTGCTTTCTAGCAATGTTGCCTCAGACTGGTTTGCAGAGCCAGAACACAACTACAGTGCCATGATGCTTGAAGACGATGCACCTCTTCCTGCGGATCACATGCTCATTCCCCTGCGCCAGTTTTTTTGGGAATGCAGATCTAAGGAAGACACATTTAAGGCTGCCCGCGCCCACGGACTTTTGAGGCTAAGGCAAAGTTACCGCTTCTGTCCTTCCTGCGGTGCGCCTCTTATGGACGACACTGAATTTACCGCAAAGAAATGTACCGCATGCGGCAAGGTTCTTTTTCCACGAATTGAACCTTGCATCATAGTTCTTGTTTCGAGACACGACAGAGGCTGTGAAGAAATTCTTTTAGCAAGAAGTAAAACAGTACATCACTCTGGCAAAGTGTATTCTTGTATTGCTGGTTTTATGGAACAAGGAGAATCTGCAGAACACTGTGTCATGCGTGAAGTAAAAGAAGAAACAAACCTTACGGTAAAAAACATACGCTATGTGGGAAGCCAGAGCTGGCCCTTTCCCGACCAGCTTATGCTTGCTTTTACCGCTGAATACGAAAGCGGTCAAATAAAGATTCAAGAAAGCGAACTAAAGGAAGCCGCCTGGTTTAAGAGAGACTCCCTTCCCCCTATACCAAACCCAGGCTCTGTTGCTTACAATCTTATAACGGGAAGGTTTAATGGATACAGTTGACATAAAGGCATAAAATCCGCTAGAATAGTTCCACTCGCGAAACTTCGCGGCAAAGGTTGGTGATTTTTACAGTATGGCAACAATCAATGTTGATGACAATGAGAACCTTGAAAAGGCTATCAAACGCTTCAAGAGAATGGTTGAAAAGGAAGGCATTATCCGCGAATACAAAAAGCGCGAATACTACGAAAAGCCTTCTACAATTCTTAACCGCAAGAACAAGACTCTCCAGAGAAAGCTCTTGAAGAAGAATCACAGGCCGCACGACTCAAAGTCTGCATACTAAGCAGTTAATCTGCTGAATAAAAGGAGCCTCCGTAAACCGGGGGCTTTTTTTTGTTACCACAAAAGGAGTTTACATGCGTTTTTTTGCAAGGCATTTTTTTCCATATACATGCGCATTTATTTTTCTCTTTCTATTGGCTTCATGCGTAAGCCTTCCCAAAGTTCAGAGTCAGGAAGAAGAAGACGCCCTGTTTGCTCCAGACACATACATTCCCCAAAAGTTTGAATGGCTCCCTGTTACCGAAGGAATTGAGCGGTTCGATTTTTTAAAAGATTCAGTGGCATACACCGTGGTAAAAATCAACCTTAAGCAGACGGAACTTGACCTTGTGCCCTACCCCAACAAAAAAGAGTCTGGTGCAAGGCAGGTTCAAGACTTTGCAATGGAACACGGCTGTACTATTGCCTTTAACACTCTGCCTTTTACAGGCGACATTCCTCCCAAACTTATGGGCGTCCACTATGCGGAAGGAATTTTCTATTCTTCCTGCATAGAGCGTTACTCCTCCCTTCTTTTTTACACTCAGGACGATGGTAGTCTTAGAGCAAAGATAAGCGAAACTCAGGACGAGGCTGAAGTTTTAAATGCAGACTTTGCCTTCGGCGGATTTTTTGCCGTACTTGTTAAGGGACAGGTACAGGAGTTCAAACATTTTTCTTACGAAGCGCGGTTGGGAGCCGGACTTTCTGCCGACGGAGGAACCCTTTTTATTATGCTGGTAAGGTCGGGGGGTGCTTTTCACGGACTTTCATATCCTCAGTGTGCAAGGATATTTCTTGCCATGGGCTGCACCGATGCACTGGAATTTGACGGAGGACATTCTGCGGAACTTTTTGTTAAGGATCAGAGCATTAGGGGAACATCACTTACACGCAAACAAGCCGCTATGCTGGGATTTAAAAAACGCTCCCTGTAACCAAAAGACACGGACGGATGTTTAAAAGGCGGAAGTTTTCCATAAGAAATTTAATTTTCAAAAAAGGTATGTATCAATTATAAGAAAAGTGATACACTAAAAACTATGAAACAGAAACTTACTTTTTTATTTATAGCTCTCACAGTTCTTGCAGTTTCCTGCACATCGGTTCCTACAGAAATTCCAGAAGACCTTACCGCACGGGAAATAGTTCAGTACGCCCAGACCGCCTACGACGAGGGTAACACTAAAATTGCAGAAAAATACTATCAGGCGCTTCTTGACCGTTACGGCGACGACATGAACTACTACATCGAGGCCAAGTTTGAAATTGCTCATCTTTACATAAAGAAAAAGAAGTGGGACAAGGCCGAGCCTATACTTAAGGAAATTCTTACGATTTACGAAAACAGTCTGCCGGGTCAGTACACTCCATCGTTTAAAAAACTTGCAGAACTTGACTATGCAAAGATTCCAGTAAAAGAAGAATAGATGCTACAGAGGCCTATCTTCCACGAGATTCTTCTTTGTCGTCAGGAACAATAATGCAGTCCAGACTGATTTCTTTTTGGGACGCAAGTTCGGTAACTGTTTCCTGAGTAATTGCAAAGGGGCCTCTAGGTGAAGGATGTGGCTCTGCATCTCCAATCAGAATGATTCTCTTTTGTGCATCATCTCTCCAGCCGTAATACTGAATTGATGCATACAGGGCCTCGTAAACTGCTTCGGGAATGTCTCCGCCTTCGGTGCCTTTTATTACTATTCCATTCAGATACCGCTTAAAGGCTGTAAGGTTTGTGGTAAAGTCAAAGAATTTTACAGGCAGTCTTTTGTATAGATAGTCGTCGTTGTAGTCGCGGTACAAAAGAAGTCCTATGCGAAGGTCTGCAAATTCCTTAAACTGTTCAACAAACTGAGGAATCCATTCGGTGCGAAGAATGTCTATGTCGTCGTCCATGCTTCCTGTAGTGTCAATTGCAAAAACTACATCAGCTTTTTTTGTCGGGTCAAGGGCATCTATGGCTGCAAGCAAATCTGCTGGAAGGGTTTCAGGTCCGTCAGAAAAAGTAAGGAGTCCGTTTCCGCTTTCTGCAAGTTCCGCAAATTTTTCTGCCGCAATAGAATTGTAGTTGTCTGTCATTACAGGCTTTACATCTTTAAAGTCAAACATAAAGGGATTGTCTGCAAACTCGCCTGTGTAGTCTGCATAGGGTTTTGAAAAAGTGCGTATGTTTACAAATGTTCCCTTTCCTATTTCTACAGTTCCATTTCTTGCCCAGGGGTATCCGTAAACAAGTACGGGAGGAATAAAAATATGAAAGCATTCTCCCAGTTCGGGATGAGTTACAACCGTAGAAGAGATGAGCGAATACTTTGCATACTCAGACACGAGGGGTTTTCCGTCAAGATAGCGCACTTCGTCTCCGTTTACCGCATTCCATTCCATTGCTCTGTAGGCATAGTTGTCGGCCTTTCCGCTGGGGTCCTTTGTGGTTTCCACCAGCATAACACTCTGCATTCCTGGCTTCTTGCGCACATACAGGTCTACGCCTTCTGCAAAGGAAGAACTTTCTACAACAATGTCTTCCATTCTTACAAGAAGATCTGGAGCCGCCCATAAAGAAGAGGCACAACAAAGTGAAACAAAAAGCAGGCTGATTAAAATGCGGAACTTTCTCATATCTACAGTATCGGCACAAGAACTTAGAAAAAACAGCATTTTCTAGCAAGCAATTTTTTGCCCCATGTTGATTGCACTCCTGTTTTGTGCTACACTTTAGGAATGGATACGGAACGTTGCGTTTATGTAAGCCAGCCAGCATGCTGGGCACCCGGTCTTGTTACAAACGATGACTGGGTCTTGTGGGCAGAAGGTAAAAAGCAAGTCAGCCTTACAGGAGACGCACCCAAACTAGAATTTACCACACCGCTCTTTAGGCGAAGACTAAGCCAAATAAGCCGAATGACTGTTCAGGTTGTGCATGATATAATAGAAAAAACAAAATCTGACGCCAAACCGCTTTCTGAATGCAAGCAGATTTTTACATCTCTAAGGGGTGAAATTTCCAAAGAGTTTGAAATAAACCGTCAAATAATTCAGGACAATGAAATTCTTCCTGCGGCATTTTCTCTTTCTGTCTTTAACACCCCCATGGCTCTTGCAACAATTGCCCTTGGTTTAAAAGCTGGATACTCAGTTGTCTATCCTTCAAAGGGAAACTTTAATTACGCACTTACGGCAGCAGCCGCCCCCCTACTGTGCAAAGACGAAGAAAAAATAATTTTTGTCTATGCCGACGAGCTTATTCCCCCACAATACAATGCAGTTGCAGAAGCGACGGAACCATTTGCATTCGCACTTGCAATGAGCGCAAACATAGACGAAGAATGCAACATAAAACTTAACCCTCAAAGTAAAGAATTGTGCACTCCTAAAGATGCACTTTCGTATATTCTAACACGGAGCAAAATAACATGAGCAAGAAAGAAATTGATCCCAAATACAGTCCAGAAGGACTTCCCCCCGTAAAAAATTATTTTCTGTATACATACCGCTGCCTTATAAAAATGTTTGCCTTTGCATTTTTTGGAATAGGAAGCGTTTTTGTTGCCATAGTAATTTTCATAATGCGCATTTTCATTCATCCCAAAAAGACTTTTAAAAAAGCAGCCCGTTCATTTACATCTCTTACTTTTAGGGGATTCATAAACATGCTTAGAGTTCTGGGTTGTCTTTCTTTAAAAGTTGATGACAGAAAAAAATACAAGTCCCTTAAGTCAAAAATCATCATTGCAAACCATCCCTCCATTCTTGATGTGGTGTTCATAATTTCACTTGTGCCAAACACCGACTGCATTGTTAGGGGAGGTCTTGCAAAGACAATTCTTGCTGGAGTAATCCGCCAGATTTATATGGTAAACACTTTGGGCTACGAAGAAATGGTTCAACTTTCAAAGGAAGCACTGGACTCCGGTTCAAACCTTATCGTCTTCCCAGAAGGAACAAGAACTCCACGGCACGGAACAAATCCTTACAAGAGGGGTGCCGCTCGCATCGCCTTGGAAACAGGATACGATGTTCAGCCCATTTACATTGGCGGTACAGACAAATATGGTTTGGGCAAGCACGACAGATGGTTTTCCTACAATCCTACAGAAAAATATGTCTACGACATGCACATTCTTGACGAAATAAAAATTGACGCATACAAGGACATGGATGCCGCAATAGCAGCGCGTCACCTTACCGACGACATGCACGAAAAGATTGCAAGTGCAGCCATGAGCATAGACGGACGGACTGTCTGATGCGTATAAAAAAAATTTTACTTGAAGCAATTTTTCTTACGCTGATTTTTTCTTCAGTTCTTGCTTCTGGTAAAAAAGATTTTAGAACAGAAAAAATTTTTCTATGGCAGGGCGTTGGAGGAATGCAGAGCGAACTTTCTCTTATGACTGCATTTTTTCCTGACAAGCCAAACGGAACTTCCGTCATCATCTGTCCGGGAGGAAGTTACCATCATCTTGGAGTAGAAAACGAAGGAAACACAACCGCTAGATGGTTCTGCAAAAAAGGCGTAACTGCATTTGTCCTTGAATACCGCACAGCAAAAGATGGCTACCACTACCCTGCCATGATGCAAGACCTGCAAAGGGCAATTCAGATTGTAAGGGAAAAGTCTGAACTGTGGGACCTAAGCAAAGACAGGCTTGGTCTTATAGGCTTTAGCGCAGGAGGTCATCTTGTTGCATGGCAGGCCGAGCATTCACAGGACACAGACTGCCTTACGCCTTTGGGAATCACGGTAACAGAAAGCCTTACGCCAAACTTTGTAATTCCCGTGTATCCAGTTGTTTCCATGCAGGACGACATTGCCCACAGATGGTCGCGAAAGAGTCTGCTTGGTTCTGCACCAACGCAGGACAAAAAAGATTCTTTTTCACTGGAGCTTACTGTTCCCGACAAAATGCCACCGATCTATCTTGTTGCATGCCACAACGATCCTGTAGTACTTTTTGAAAACAGCGAAAGGCTTTATGCGGCACTTAAAAGCAAAAACATAGACTGCACATTTGCACAGTACGAATGGGGCGGTCACGGTTTTGGCATGAGCGAAAACAGATTTATGAAGGCGTTTAAGTGGAACGAAGCACTTGAACTTTGGCTTATACAAAAAGGATTCTTATCAGACGGAGTATAAAAAAATGAAGACAGGACTTGTTTTGGAAGGCGGAGCAATGAGGGGTATGTTTACATGCGGAGTAATAGACACCTTCATGCAAAACGGCATTACCTTTGACGGAGCCATAGGCGTTTCTGCAGGAGCGGCATTTGGATGTAACCTAAAGTCCAGACAGATTGGGCGTGCAATCCGCTACAACAAAAAATTCTGCACTAACAAAAATTACTGGAGCATAAGATCACTGGTCAAAACAGGAGACCTTTACAATGCTGACTTCTGCTACAGACAACTTCCCGACGAACTTGACCATTTTGATATTAATACATTCCGTGAAAACCCCATGGAATTCTGGTGCACATGCACAGACGCCGAAACGGGAAAAGCGGTATACCACCAGTGTACTCAGGGTAACGGAGATGACTATCAGTGGTTTAGGGCTTCGGCTTCCATTCCTCTTGCCTCAAAGATTGTAGAAGTTGGCGGATACAAACTTCTAGACGGAGGCATGGCAGATTCCATTCCCCTAAAAAAATTTGAAGAACTTGGTTACGATAAAATTGTAGTTGTCCTTACACAGCCTAAGACTTACATAAAAAAGCAAGTACCAGCACTTCCCCTTATCAAACTTGCAATGAAAAAATATCCCAACATGTACAAAGCCATTGCAGGCCGTCACATCCACTACAACGAGGAAACAAAATATGTGGTGCAAAAAGAAAGCGAAGGAAGCATAATAGTCATTCGTCCGTCACAAAGTTTAAACATTGGGGCTGCAACAAGAAAGGCAGATGAACTGCAAAGAGTTTACGAAGAAGGCATTAAAGAAGCGTCTAAAAAGCTTGATGCAATTAAAGAGTTTTTTCGTCAATGATTGAAAAAAGCCAGTTCTTTAAAAGGGAAGTCCACACCTGAACATAAGAGTCGTTTTTTTCGTGGGCACCCGCACTAGAATACTTTGTGGCAAGGCTTAAGGAATGTGGTCCCTTTCTAAAAATATGAAGTTCCGTATTAACACCTTCTCGCTTTAGGGCCTGAGCAAGCATGAGTGCATTTTCAACACTTACGATTTGGTCTGTCCATGTGGTCCATAAAAACACAGGGGGAACTTTTTTTCCGTCCACATGATTTTCAAGACTAAGCTCGTCAAGAAGCCTCTTTCTTTCGCTGTCGGTCCAGCCTGTTCCCAAAAGATGTTCAAAACTTGGCTTGTGTGAAAACTCTCCGCTGGAAATTACAGGATAACTAAGAATGAGTCCCGCAGGTTTTGGCTGCTCACTGCTTCTGTGTTCCGCATAGCAAAGGGCAAGATGTCCGCCAGAAGAAAAACCAGAAATAAAAAGATGCTCGCTGTCTACATGCCAGTCTTCCGAATGCTCACGGATTATAGAAAGTGCTTTTCCCACTTCATTCATGGCAACCGGATAGACATTTGGCACGACAGAATACTTTAGTACAAAGGCATGAAAGCCCAGAGAAGCATACATCATGGCAACAGGTTCTCCTTCTCTGGGAGAATAGCGCGCATATGCACCGCCGCCAAGAATGAGGACCGCCGGTTTGTATTCACCTTCAAAGAGGCAGTCTTCAATGTAGGCACACAGTTCTGCACTGCCTGCTTTCTGTCCGTCAACCGTTACCTGTATGCTCTGAACCTGCATGCTTTTAATTCCTTATGTTACGCTTAGTAGTTTTCGGGCTTTACCTGGAAGTAGCTCTGGGGATGACTACAGACAGGGCAGACATCGGGAGCTTTTTTACCTACGCAGATGTGTCCGCAGTTTGAGCACTGCCAGATTACATCTCCGTCCTTAGAGAACACAAGGTCGCCTTCAACATTTGCAAGTAGTTTCTTGTAGCGTTCCTCATGCTCCTTTTCGATTGCGGCAACTCCTTCAAAAAGTTTTGCAATGCGTTCAAAGCCTTCTTCTCTTGCAGTCTTTGCAAAAGAGGGATACATTTCAGTCCATTCGTAATGTTCGCCTTCTGCAGCAGCCTTAAGATTGTCTGCTGTTGACGAAACCCCACCGTTTAAAAGCTTGTACCAAATTTCGGCATGTTCCTTTTCGTTGCGTGCGGTTTCTTCAAAGATGCTTGCAATCTGCACATAGCCGTCTTTCTTAGCTTTTGATGCAAAAAATGTATACTTGTTGCGGGCTTCTGATTCTCCTGCAAATGCAGCCATAAGATTCTGTTCGGTTTTTGAGCCTTTCAATTCCATAGTTTACTCCTATTGCGAACAGTCTAGCACATTACAAAAAAAGATACTACAGCAGACTACGAAAATATTCAAATATCTTAAGTCCATCCACCGTGTCGTTTCGGGAATGGGAAAGGCACATGCGTTCAGGATGCCACTGCACGGCAATTATGGGAAGAGTTTTATGAACAAAGGCTTCTATAATTCCGTCCATACTGAACTGGGCTGGAAGCAAATCTTCGCCTAGAATTTCCACAGCCTGATGATGGGCGCTGTTTACGGGAACATTTTTTTTACCGTATATATTGCGAACGAAAAGACCTTCTACAGCCTCTGTATCGTGCACCCTGTCACAGGTTCCTTCATTATAACTTTGGTGGATTTCACAATGCTGAACATTCTGCGTCAAGGTTCCTCCAAAGAAGACATTCAAAATCTGAAGTCCCCGGCAAATTCCAAGCACAGGCTTTTTTAAAGAAAGGGCTTCATTTAAAACTTGAAGGTCAATCGCATCAAGTTCGTCATTTATGTTTCTGGAATCTGTGTTTTCCTTTTTATAAAGGGCGGGATTCAAATCAACTCCGCCAGGAATAAGAATGCCGTCACAGTAAGAAATTTCCTTTAGGGGAAAGGCAAAGTCGCATTGGAGGGGTTCCATTTCGGCAGCTTCTACGGCGTTAAAATAATTTGCATTGCGGCATGTATCGTTGTTTCCAATAATGAGTACGCGCTTCATAAAACCTTCGCCTTAGTTTTTTATTGAGGCAAGAAACTGCCTTGCCCTTTCTGTTTTTGGAGAAGTAAAAAATTCTTCGGGAGCGGATTCCTCAAGAATCTCACCATCATCCATAAACACAATTCTGTCAGAAACCTTACGGGCAAAATTCATTTCGTGGGTTACCACAAGCATTGTCATTCCAGAAGCTGCAAGACCTGTCATTACATCCAGCACTTCGTTTATCATCTCGGGGTCAAGCGCACTTGTAGGTTCGTCAAAGAGCATTATTTTCGGATTCATTGCAAGAGAACGCGCTATTGCAACCCGCTGCTGCTGACCACCAGAAAGCTGATGGGGGTATTTTTCCGCCTGAGACTCCACGCCAACTCTTTTTAAAAGTTCCATAGCCCTTGCACGTGCGATATCTTTTTTTTCATGAAGGACTTCAATGGGTGCAAGGGAGACATTGTCTATTACTTTCTTATGCTCAAACAGATTGAACTGCTGAAACACCATGCCAATCTGTGACCTCAACGCCGCCAGTTCCTTTCCCTCCTGGGGAATAGGCTTGCCTTCAATCAGCACTTCGCCGGAGTCAACCGTTTCAAGCCTGTTTATTGTTCTGCACAGCGTTGACTTTCCTGAACCGGAAGGACCAATTATCACCACAACTTCGCCCCTTCTGACAGAAAGACTTACCCCCTTTAAAACATGCAGGGAACCAAAATGCTTTTGTATGTTTTTAAGCTGAATAATAGGCGTATCTTCCATCAGACTTTTCTCCTTTCGGAACGGGCTGCCACAAGGTTTGACAGTTTGTTAAGCAGATAATTTACTAAAATATACACTATTGCCACAAAAAGATAAACAGAAAGCATTGCATCATAGTTGGAAATTATAACCTTTGCGTTCTGCATTAAATCGGGGAAACTTACTATGTAGGCAAAGGTCGTATCCTTTACGACGATTACGATTTCCGAGATGAGCGAGGGAATTACATACCTGAATCCCAGTGGGAAAAGCACTTTAAAGAACACCGCATGACGGCTAAGCCCTAAAGACAGAGCAGCCTCCGACTGTCCGTGGGATACAGCAAGCACACCAGAGCGAAGGGCTTCTGCTACTGTTCCCGAGGCGGAAATTGCAACAGGCAGAGCAATCTGCAAAAGGGAAGGTAGTTTTAAGCCCATAACGGGGAGACCTAAAAAGAAAAAGTAAATGAAAAGAAGAGTAGGAACTCCCCTAGTAAATTCTATGAATGCAGTCGCAACTGCCTGTGTCGCCTTAAACATGCTGAACCGGCCCAGCATCATTACAAAGCCCAATGCAAATGCAACAATGCCTGCAAGCACGGAGGCTTTGAGCGTACCCAAAAGACCTGAGGCAAAAAAACGCCATGTTGTTGCCCTTGCAAAAAATGACCAGTAGCGTCTTTCAAACTGGCCTGTCCTGTAAAACTGGAGCAGGACAAGAAAAAGAAGGACTGCAAGAATTACAACGGAAACAGCCGTCCAGAATGATATGCGTTTCTTTGTCTTTGGACCGGGAGATTCATACAGATAGTCCAGAACGGAAGTTGGCCTTTTGCTCATCGTCTTATCCTTACCTTTTTGTCTATAAAGTTACCCAACTGTCCTATTACTACGGCGGTAAGGACATAAAGGGCTGCGGAAATTACAAAGGCAAGAACTCCGCCTGTATTATGGGTGTTTATGTAATCAACAATGCCTGTAAGGTCGCGGGTATTCATTGGAACCTGAGAGGCAAGTGCTGTTGTAAGCATTGTGGCAATAAGAAGGTTTGTAAGTGAAAGAACGGAAGTCCTTAGCGTCTGTGGGATTATGATGATCCTCACGATTTTTGAAAATGAAAAGCCTAAGGCGCGGGCGGCTTCTATCTGCCCGGGTTTTATTGTGTTCACTCCTGAAAGAAGATAGTCGGAACAGAAGGCCGATGGGATGAGGGATGTTGCTATAAGGACGCAGGTGTAATACGAAAAGACAATGTTAAGATATGGAAAGGCATACACCAGAACTATTAGGAAAGCGGCACCGGGTATGTTGCGGAAAATCTGAATGTACCAGTTTGAAACCTTCCGCAACACGCCGATGGGGCTTATCCTAAGCACGGTAATAAAAATTCCCAGCACTAGGGCGACTATAAAAGACAGTGCAGTCAGCCGCCATGTCATAAGCAGCGCCTTTAAATATTCTATTCCGTACTCAAGTATAAGCTCTTTAAATGTCATGGTTTTATTTTATTACAGGTGGTTTAGGAGCGGTCTTGATTCCCGTACGGCTTCCAAGGCTGACAAGCCAGAGTTTGTCCCAAGTTCCGTCCGCTTCAATCTTCTTGAGGAATGCATTGATGAATGCAACACCGTCGCTGTTAAGCGGCACCCCAATTCCGTATGGATCTTCTGTACCGAATGTGTCGCCAGCAATCTCGTACTTGTTGGGATTGCGGACAATTGCATTAAGAAGAAGGGTGTAGTCGGTAACATAGGCGTCAACGCGTCCCTGTTCCAATGCGGCACGGGCTTCCGTGTCGTCCTTAAATTCTTGAACGATTGCCTTTGGAGCATACTGTGCAAGAATTGCAGGACCAGTAGATCCTGCCTGAGTTGCAACAGTTTTTCCCGCAAGGTCGTTTATTCCCCTTATGCTCTTGTTTCCTGCCTTAACCAGAACTGCCGACTGAGAGGTAAAGTAGGGACCTGCAAAAGAAATGAGCTTTTTGCGTGCGTCCGTAATTGAGTATGTTGCAAATACCGCATCAACCTGACCGTTCTGAAGGACAGCCTCTCTTGTACTGGAGGTAACCTGAGTTAGTTCATATTTGCTTGAGTCGCCAAGAATGTAGCGTGCCAAAAGCTGATACAAGCCTGCATCAAATCCGCGAACTCCACCATCGGTTTCATCCAACTGGCTGAAAAGGAAAGATGTGCGAGTTCCGCCTACACGAAGAACACCAGACTTTCTTACTGCAGAAGCCCAGGAACTTGCGGCAATTTCGGCATCGCTTGCAACAGGACCAGAGCTCACAAGCTTGTCGAATGCAGCCTTGTCAATGGCTCCGGTAACTTCTTCCGAATCCTTGCCTCCCAGAGCAAAAGCGGCGGCTGCTACAAGTAAGGGAAGGGCAATTTTCAAAATCAACTTCTTCATAAATAACCTCCAAAGTTTTATTGTTGCTCACTGTATAACAAATAATTCCTAGTTAATCAATAGGTTTTATAATTTTTTTTTTATTTTTTTTCATTTCTCTCCATGTTGCCTTATGATTTTCATTTCACTATAATTTCTTCAATAAAATTAAAAACAGGAGGAACGATGCAACTTACACTTTCCCATCTAAAAAAAAGGTATGCCGCAAAGGAAGAAGGATTTGTTCAGGCGGTAGACGATGTATCTCTCGTAATTCCCGACAATACAATTTTCGGAATAATTGGAAAAAGTGGTGCAGGAAAATCTTCGCTTGTAAGACTGGTAAGCCTGCTTGAAGCCCCTGATGAAGGAGAAGTGCTTTACGACGGGGAACGAGTTGACAACCTTAGCGAAAAAGAACTTATATTCCGCAGAAGAAAAATCGGAATGATATTCCAGAACTTCAATCTGCTTTCTTCACGGACTGCCGCAAAAAACATTGCATATCCTCTTGAAATAAACGGATGGATGAAGGACAGAATTGAAAGACGCGTAAAGGAAATGCTTTCTCTTGTAGGACTTGAAGGAAAAGGCTCTGCACCCATAAGCACCCTCTCTGGCGGACAAAAGCAGAGGGTTGCCATAGCAAGGGCACTTGCCACAAATCCTGACATTCTCTTCTGCGACGAAGCCACTAGCGCACTGGATCCTCAGACCACTCATTCCATTCTTGACCTGATCCGCTCTCTGCAAAAAAAAATGCACCTTACAGTTGTAATGATAACACATCAGATGGAAGTTGTAAGGGACGCATGCGAACAAGTTGCCGTTATTGACTCTGGAAAAGTTGTAGAACAGGGAACCGTAGAACAAATTTTTAGCGCACCAAAGACGGCGGTTACTAAAGAATTTCTTTCGCACATTTCTGCACAGGAACCAACTACCCTTCTGCGATGGGCTGATGCAGGAAAATACACACTGCGCTTTATAGGAAAAGACACGGGAGAACCTGTCTTAAGCAGGCTTGCAAAACAGTTTGACATTGAGTTTAACATAAGGGCTGGTGGAGTTCAGAATGTAAACGGAAGCGATGTAGGCACCCTCATCACCGACATTACAGGAGACGCAGCCGAAGTTCAGAAGGCAATAGAATATCTTAGAAAAACAGGAATCATTGTGGAGGAAGAAAAATGAATCAGATTTTAACGCTGGTAGGAACTTCTACAGGACAGACCCTTGTCATGGTATTTTTCTCAACTCTGTTTTCACTTATCCTAGGCTTTCCACTGGGAGTGTGGCTTTATGTAACAAGTCCTCAGGGAATAAATCCCAAGCCAGTTTTGTATCAGGTGCTTAGCAGAATCGTAAACATACTGCGCTCTTTTCCATTTCTTATTCTGATGATTTTGCTCTTTCCACTTTCCCGACTAATTCTTCACACTGCAATAGGAACAAAGGCTACAATCGTTCCCCTTTCCATTGCGGCGGCACCATTTGTGGCGAGAATCATAGAGACTGCCCTTACCGAAGTTGACCCTGGAGTAATTCAGGCGGCAAAGGCCATGGGTTCCACAAAAATGCAGATTATCCTCAAAGTGCTCATTCCCGAAGCCCTGCCTTCACTTGTTTCGGGAATTACCCTTACCATAATCAACCTGATTGGATACTCTGCAATGGCTGGTGCAATAGGCGGTGGCGGTTTGGGAGACCTGGCAATCCGTTACGGATATCAGAGGTTCCGCACAGACATAATGATTGCTTCAGTCATTGTGCTACTGGTTCTGGTTGAACTTATTCAGCTGGTGGGAACCATGATTGTAAACAGGATGTTAAAGAGACGATAAAATTTTTAGAAAAATTTTTTAAAACCTATTGACAAACTAGGAAATAGGCAGTATAAGAATATCATACAAACTTACTAGGAAATAAAAGGAGATTACAGTATGAAAAAGACACTTGCAACATTAGCTCTGTCATTGGTCGCCGCTGCAGCAGTTTTTGCTGGCGGTCAGAAAGATGGTTCTGTACTTAAAGTTGGCGCAACTCCTGAGCCTCATGCAGAAATCCTGAACCTGATTAAGGATGACCTTGCCGCACAGGGAATCACCCTTCAGGTTATTGAGTTTACAGATTATGTAGTTCCCAACGAAGCACTTGAGTCTGGAGAAATTGATGCAAACTACTTCCAGCATCTTCCCTACCTTGAAAGCTTCAACACAGAAAGAGGATATCACCTTGTAAACGCTGGCGGAATCCACATTGAACCTTTTGCACTTTATTCAAAGAAGTACAAGAGCCTTTCTGCAATTCCCAACGGAGCAACAGTAGCAATTCCTAACGACCCCACAAACGGTGGCCGCGCACTGCTTCTTCTTCAGTCTGCAGGACTTATCAAACTTAAGGCAAATGCAGGAATTACGGCAACAACTTTGGACATTGCCTCTAACCCCAAGAACCTTAAGTTCCGCGAAGTAGAAGCGGCTTCTCTTCCCCGTGTTCTGCCTGATGTTGACCTTGCAGCAATCAACGGAAACTACGCACTGGACGCAGGTCTTTCCGCTTCAAAGGACGGACTCTTTGTTGAAGGCGCTGATTCTCCTTATGTAAATGTTGTTGCAGTAAAGAAGGGTAACGAAAACAATGCAGCAATCAAGGCACTTGTAAAGGCACTCCAGAGCGAAAAGGTTAAGTCTTGGATTAAGAAGAACTATCCTAACGGAGATGTAATCGCTGTTTTCTAAATCGCATCCATGCGATTTAGAAACCGCAAGTTTTTGTAAACAAAAACTTGCTTACTTGTTGCTTAGATATTGACCTGCCGTTCTGGCAGGTCTTTTTAGTTTTAAACATTCTGCGTAAGAGGTTAGAGCGTGCTTTATCTGCTGAGGAGGCTTAGTTTCTTATTGCGTCTATGTTAGGCTTACCGGCAGAAACAAAGGGCAGAACATTTTCAGACATGTCGATTCTTAGCACTACAAGGTGGGGACCTTTTGCGAATGCTTTTTTAGCCCAGTCTGGATCAGAGTTTGCGTCCACTGCGTCTATGCCAAAGCCCTTTGCAATTTGCAGAAAGTCGGGATTTGCGTCAAACACGCTGGCACTGTAGTTCTTTGCAAACAAATACTCCTGCTGCTGACGAACCATCCCCAGTGATCCATTCTGCAGAACAAAAACCGTAACATTAAGATTCTGTTCCCTAAGGGTTGCAAGTTCCTGTATGTTCATCAGTATGCTACCGTCACCACTAATGCATACAACACGCTTGGTCTTTGCGGCAAGGGCTGCACCTATAGCCGTGGGAAGTCCAAATCCCATAGTACCCAAAGAGCCGCTTGTTAAAAACTGACGAGCCTGCTCCACAGGGTAATACTGGGCGCTCCACATCTGATGCTGACCTACATCAGTGGTTACGATTATATTTTCTGGCTTTACTCCAGCCTTTTTTGCTTCCTCAGGAATTCCATTTATAAAGCTCCTAGGATTTACACTTTCCCTAGGAATCTTTTTATTTCGTCCCAATTCAAAACTTTCCGTTTCGTCAAATGTCTTTTTAAGAGCCTTTACCCAAGACGCTCTCTCTTTTGCAGAAGCAGAAGACTTTGAGGCGGACTTTGTAAGTTCTGTAACCAGGGGGAAAACTTTTTCTGTAGGTGCAACAAGGTAATGCTCAGCAGGAAGAATCTTGTTAATTTCCGCAGCGTCCACATCAACATGAAGAATTTTTGCATTGGGGCAGAAAGATGCAATCTGACCGGTAGCCCTGTCGTCAAAGCGAACTCCAGCGGCAAGAACCAAATCTGCATCGTGCATAGCAACATTTGCGGCATAGGAACCGTGCATACCAACCATTCCCATATTGCAGACCGCACTTCTTGGAACTGTGCCTATTCCCATAAGGCTTGTTACAACTGCACAGTTATAGCCTTCCAAAAAAGCATTTACTGCTAAAGAAGACTTGGGATTATTGCATCCGCCTCCAACATAAAGCACTGGCTTTTTTGCCTCAAGAAGAGACTTCGCCATAAGGGGAACTACTTCCTTAATGCGGGTCGCTGAATCAGTTTTTACCGGCATGGAATACTTGAGTTCCTTTTCAGAAGGCCAAGCCTTGAAGGAAAACTTCTGGCACTGAACATCCCGAGGAATGTCTATAAGAACTGGACCCGGGCGACCGTCTTTTGCAATGGCAAAGGCTTTGGGAAGTGCCTCAAAAAGTTCAGCCGCACTTTTTACCATCATGCTGTGCTTGGTTATAGGAAAAGAAAGTCCAAAGGTGTCGGCTTCCTGAAAAGCGTCTGTTCCAATGAGGGAAGAATTAACCTGTCCTGTAATGGCAACAATGGGAACCGAATCACAGCGGGCATCTGCAATGGCGGTAAGAAGGTTCATTGCTCCCGGACCACTTGTAGCCATGCAGACGGCAACCTTACCTGTGGAGCGGGCTACACCCTGAGCAATAAATCCTGCAGCCTGTTCCTGACGCACAAGGACATGCTTTATGGAACTTTTTGCAAGTTCGTCATACAAGGGAAGAATGGAACCTCCAGGGATTCCAGCCACCATGCCTATTCCCATCTGTTCAAGAAGTTTTACAATAATTTGTGAACCTGTTGCCGTAATCATAAGCCGAAGTTTAGCATTTACGCAAACTATTTACAAGCAGTTTCATGTTGATAAGTCGGGCGTTTGTTGGTATACTTTTTTTAGAGAGGCAAAAATGAAGCGAATAGTAACAGCATCAATGAATCCCGAAGTCATAGAAGCGGTAACAAAGGCATGCAGAGAATACAGCACTTTCTCACAGTCAGTCTTCGGAAACACGGAAGCGGCAATCAGCTTTATAAACTTTGAACTCCCCGAAATAAAAATTATAGACTACACTTCTCCAGAAATTGACTGCCAGAAAATCATAGATGCTGTAAGAAGCGACTCTTGGCTCCACTACGGCGGAATAATTGCGGTCTGCAAGGACAGGACTCAGGTTCACGAAATAGAAGACAAAAAAGACGAAAACATTCTTTCCGTTATGACTGTCTCGGAATTTTCTGAACACTGCGAAAGGCTTTTAAAAATCCTGCACCAGAACCAGCAGTTTCTTTTTACCCGCGGAATGCAGGACATTCTTGGAGGCCGTGAAGAGGGACACTTTATCTGCGACAACGACCCCATGGACATAAAGTTTTACACCAACTTCCTCATAAGTTACCTGTACAACACAAACAGAATTTCTGACGAAGATCGGGTTATGCTTCAGATGACTCTTATGGAACTTCTGATGAATGCGGTGGAACACGGAAACCTAAACATTACTTACGAAGAAAAAACCGAATGGCTAAAGACTGGCCACGACATAATGGAACTTATAAAGAAGAAGAGTCAAGAGCCAAAATACCGAAGAAGAAAAATCAGTATTTCATATGTACTGCAGAACAAGTCTTCCGCTTTTAGGATTGAAGATGATGGTGACGGGTTTGACTGGCGCAAGATGATGGCTGAATCAGAGGACACAAACACAAACACTCACGGACGAGGAATTTCCTTAAGCCGACAGTTTGTAAAAAAGATCAGCTACAACGATAAGGGAAATCAAGTTACCTTTACCATTGCAAACAAAATCAACTCGGTAAACACAATTCCCGGAATTATGAACACCTTTGACATAATCGAATACAAGGACAAAGACATTGTCTGCCGGCAAGATGAAATGTCAAACGACTTGTTCTTCATTGTTTCGGGACAGTTTGCAGTTTATGTAAACCGTCACCTTGCAACAGTGCTTACTCCCAACGACATGTTCATTGGCGAAATGGCTTTCCTTCTTAACGACAGGCGTACTGCAACAGTAATGGCTGTAGGAAACTGCAAGCTAATCAAAGTGCCAAAGACAGCATTCCTTTCCCTTATCAGAAAAAATCCCCACTACGGAATCTTCCTTAGTAAGATGCTCGCTCAGAGGCTTGTAATCCAGTCACAGAACGCCTATATCTTCCAGCAGAAACTTGACGAACTGCAGAACCTTGTAAAGAAATAAAATGTCACTTAACTGTAACGAACTAAATGCCGTACTTGGCGAACTAAATTTGGAAGGCGCTTTTATTCAAGAAATAATCCAGACGGGTTACGACACCCTTACCCTGCGCATAATAAACAAAGGTGATGTAGACACTCTGCTCATCTGCACAAAACAGAATGCATGTAGAATCCACACAACAAAACTTAAGGCCCGCAAAAACGAAAAGCCCTTACGCTTTCAGGAATTTCTTCGTTCTCGCGTACAGGGAATGAGAATAAACTCCTGCAAGCAGCTGGGACTTGACCGCATTGTAAAGATGGATGTTTCCACATGGAAAGAGCGGCTTTTTTTATACATAAGGCTCTGGTCTGGTGCGGCAAATGTAATTGTAACTGATGAAGAAGGAACCATTCTTGACTGCATGTTCCGCCGTCCAAAGAAGAATGAAGTTACAGGCGGAAAATTTATTCCCGAAGAGAAAACCGTAAGCGAAGAAGAGCAAAAACTTTCACTGGAAAAATTTCCCGTAAGAACATTTGAAGAAATTGATCTGCCCACATTCAATCAGAAGGTGGATGAATTTTATTCTGAGCATGCCGCATCCCTTTCAAGAGAAACTCTTCTATCTCAGGCAGAAAAATGGTACAACAGCAAGCATTCAAAAATGGAAGCTGCGCTGGAAAAACTTCTAGAAAAAAAAGAACAGTTTAAAGATGCTGAAAAACTAAAGCACACTGGCGATCTGATTCTTTCATACGCTCAGGAAGCTAAGGGAAGTCTTTTAACATGCATTGACTACGACACTGGAAAAGAAGTTCACATCAGGCTGGACGAAAAAAAATCTCCTCAGGAAAATGCGGGAGAATACTACACTCAGTACAAGAAAGCTCTTTCGGGAATGGACGATCTTGAGCACGACATTGAACTTTCCCGAAGAAACATAAAGGCACTGGACGAAGAATACAGCAGAATCCTAAAGGAAAAAAATGTTCTTCGCATGGAGCAGCTCTTACGCCACGACACCACTCCCAAGCAGAAGGTGGAAAAGCCTCACGCTGGGCTTCATTACGAAGTAAAGGGATGGACACTGATGGTTGGTCGCACAGCAGCAGAAAACGATGAACTTTTGCGGCACACAGTAAAAGGTCAAGACATGTGGCTTCACGCAAGGGATTACGCAGGAGGATATGTTTTTATAAAACAGCAGAGAAACAAAACAGTTCCCCTAGACATTCTTCTGTATGCTGGAAATCTTGCAGTATATCATTCAAAGGCAAGACGAAACGCTCAGGCTGATGTCTACTACACTCAGGTAAAATATCTTCGCAGGGCAAAGAATGGTCCAAAGGGTCTTGTAATTCCCACTCAAGAAAAAAACCTCTTCATAAAACTGGACGAAAAAAAACTCAGGGAACTGGAAGACTTGCAAACATAAGTTAAACTTTTTATAATAATGGCATGAAAATAAGCGAAATTGTAGCACAAAAAAAACTGTGTCTTTCTATGGAAGTTTTTCCTCCCAAAAAACAGGATGCCCTTTCTTCAGTAGTTGCAACGGCAGAAGAAATTTCTTCTCTAAAACCTGACTTCATTTCAATTACATATGGTGCTGGCGGAACAACAAGGTCCAACACTCTTGAACTTTCCCAAAAAATTGAACGGACTGGAACTCCTGCACTTTCTCATCTTACATGCGTGGGAAACACAAAGGAGTCTGTAAAGGCAGCCATTGAAGATTTAAAGAAGGCCGGCATACACAATGTTCTTGCCCTAAGGGGAGACATGCCTCAGGACGGCACACCACTTTCAAAAGATCTGCAACACGCTAGCGACTTGATTCCGCTTTTAAAGGCAGAAGGATTTTGCGTAGGCGGAGCCTGTTATCCAGAAGGACACCCCGAAAGTTTAAACCGCATAGACGACATAGAAAACATGAAGCACAAGGTTGATGCAGGAGTAGACTTTCTTACTACCCAAATGTTCTTTGACAACAACATGCTCTACAGCTACCTGTATAGGCTTGAAGCCATGGGAATCCATGTTCCAGTCTTTGCAGGAATAATGCCCATAACAAACAGTTCCCAGGTTTCCAGAATGGTAAAGCTTTCTTCGGCCTACATTCCGTCAAAACTGCTTTCAATATGCGACAGGTTTGAAAACAATCCTGAAGCAATGTATCAGGCAGGAATTGCTTACGCTGTTGATCAGATTATCGACCTTATTTCTAACGGAGTAAAAGGCATTCACATTTACACCATGAACAAACCCAATGTAGCAAAAGATATTGTGAGCCGCATAGATGCCATTGTAGAGGCGACAAACAAATAAAGGAAAACAAAAGTGGAGTTCAGGGAATTTCTTACAAAGAAAATTGCAGACGGTCAGCCGATTTTTTTTGACGGCGGAATGGGAACGATGATTCAAAAGTCAGGAGTTACCGACTACGGCATTCCTGAAGACTTAAACTTCACTAATCCAGAAATAATCAGAGACATTCATCTTCAGTATCTTCGTGCAGGTGCGTCAGTGCTTACGGCAAATTCCTTTGGAGCAAATCCTATAAAACTTGCTCAAAGCGAACGCAGTGCAGAAGAATATATTTCTAGGTCAATTGAACTTCAAAAGGAAGCGATTGCTCAGGCAGAAAAGGAAGGCATAAAGGGTCCCCACTTCTGCTCATGGGACACTGGTCAGATTGGAAAACTTCTTGTTCCCATGGGAAGTCTCACTTTTGAGGAAGCTTACGAGTCATACAAAACTGCCGCCGTTGCAGCAGAAAAGGCAGGTGCGGAACTTGCCATAATAGAAACCATGAGCGACCTGTACGAGGTAAAGGCGGCCGTTCTTGCGGTACAGGAAAACACAAACCTTCCTCTAGTGGCCACAATGACTTTTCAGCCCAATCTTAGGACGCTTACCGGTGCAGATGTACTTACATGCGTAACATATCTTGAAGCACTACATGTTGACCTTTTGGGATTTAACTGCGGAGGAAGTCTTGAAGAAGACGAAAAACTTCTTGAGCAGTTCTGTACTTATGCTCACATTCCTGTTCTGGTTCAGCCCAATGCAGGACTCCCTGTAGTAATAAAAGGAAAAACTGAATTTAAAGTTCTTCCCGAAACATTTGCACAAAGTCAGCTTGCAAACTGGAAGAAGGGTGCATGTGCTCTAGGCGGATGTTGTGGCACTACACCGGACCACATTAAGGCTCTTGTGCAAACTGTAAGTGCTGTAAAGAAAGAAGAAAAAAATACAAGTGCAAGCGACACTTACATCTGTTCCTACAACAAGTCTCTTAAAGTAGGAGGAAGTGCTGGTCCTGTAATTATTGGCGAGCGAATAAATCCCACTGGAAAGAAAAAGTGCAAGGAAGCACTTACTGCAGGAGACATGCAGTTTTTTATTGACGAAGCTGAAAGTCAAATAAATCAGGGTGCCCACATTCTTGATGTAAATGTAGGTCTTCCCGGAATAAACGAAGCAGACATGATGGTAAGAGCCATTAAGACAATTCAAAGTACATTTTCTGTTCCCCTGCAGATTGATTCAAGTGAAAGTGCCGTTCTGGAAAAGGCGCTAAGGGCTTACAACGGAAAGGCTCTGGTAAACAGCGTAAACGGAAAGCAGGAAGTAATGGATGCTGTCTTTCCTCTTATAAAACACTACGGAGGAGCCATTGTTGCACTCTGCATAGACGAGGATGGAATTGCACCTACTGCAGAAGGACGGGTTAAGGTTGCAAAAAAAATAATTAACGAGGCGGCAAAATACGGCATACCAGTAAGAGACATTTTTATAGACACTCTTACCCTTACCGTAAGTTCCGAACAAAAGGCTGCCCTTGAAACAGTCCGTGCAATTAAAATGCTAGATGATGAATACAGGAACGAAGGTCTTCGCTTTGTGCTTGGAGTTTCAAACATTTCTTTTGGTCTTCCCAGAAGAGACATAATCAACTCGCGATTTTTTATGCTTGCCCTTCATGCAGGTCTTACGGCATGCATTATAAATCCTGCCAGCGCACAGATGATGGACACTTACCGAGCCTACAGGACACTTGCAGGTTACGATGAAAATGCTCTTGAATTTATTCAGACTTATACTGGAACTCTTGACCCAAGCACAGAAAAGGCTAGACAGAAAATAATAGAAGATGCAATTTCTGACGGAAAGATTTCAATATCATTCAACGGAACAAATTCTTTGCCGCAAAAAAAAGACGGAGCAGAAAAAAGTTCACCTTCTACAGAAAAGGCTCAGTCTGCGCAAGGGGGCAACTCTAAGGAAGACGAACTTATTTCCATAATAGAAAAGGGATTTAAGGAGCAGGCTGCAGGAGCAACGGAAAAACTTCTTAAGACCATGCAGGGTGTGGAAATTATCGACAGATGCATTGTGCCAGCCCTTGATTCTGTTGGCAAAGATTTTGAAACTGGAAAGAAATTTCTTCCACAACTTTTGCTTAGTGCAGAAACTGTAGGAAACGCATTTACCGTCATAAAGGAAAACATGAAAAAGTCTGGTGGCGGAAATCAGAACAAGGGAACTGTTGTACTGGCAACGGTTTTTGGCGACATTCACGACATTGGAAAAAACATTGTAAAGGCAATGCTTGAAAACTACGGTTACGAAGTTATAGACCTAGGGAAAAATGTTCCCCCAGAAGAAATAATTTCTGTAGTACTTGAAAAAAACATAAAGCTAGTTGGGCTAAGTGCGCTTATGACTACGACAGTTGCAAACATGGAAGAAACAATTGTGCAGTTAAGGGCGGCCCTTAAAGAAAAAGGCAGGGAGTGCAAGGTTGTTGTAGGAGGAGCAGTTCTTACGCCTGAGTATGCAGAAAAAATCGGTGCGGACTATTACTCCAAAGACGCCATGCAAACTGTTGCTGTTGCAAAAGAGGTGTTCGGAGCATGAAGAGGTTCAAGCATGATTCAGTCTTTCCATACAGGAGACTGGGTGTAAAGAAGCCCACTGGTCGTGGACTGCGTAAGGTAAAAGATAAGAGTCTTACGGATTTTAATCCTCTTTTTGTATATTTTACGCTGCCCTTTTGCCCCGCAAGTTCTGGTCCTGTTTTTTCTCTGATTCATACAATCGTCTGGAAATTTTTTCTTGCCCAGTATTTTAAAAAGCTTGGACTAAGACGGACTCCTTTAAAGCATGTTGATCACCTGTTGGACACAAAGGTTCCATTTCATTCGGAATATGTTTACATTTACTTTGACTTTGTTAACTTTTGGATTCGTCCCCTGTGCATGATGGAAAAGCGCTACGGTGTGCTGAACGGTTCAAAACTTTGTGCTGAGTTTTTAAACTATATTACTCTTGCCTACAGAGAAGCATACAGAATGTACAGGCAGTCAATGACTACAACAGTGCGTCCAAAGTGTCGGGACAACGGAATGATAAGCACCATACAAAGGGGAGACCCTCATTACATGTGCGTACCTAGTCTTCACATTGCGGTAGTGAGTCTGGGCTTTAGCTTTTACCGTATGATTTTTAAGAGGGAACAGTTTCCTACAGACGACAGCGACAGGTGGGGTAGCGAACTTTATGCCCGTGCTGTAGAAATTGCAGAAACAGTTCTCTATGTAAAGCAACACAGCGTAAACTGCATTCCAGCGGCACTTTACATGATGACAAGAATTACCCCGGAATTGTTTAACATTCAAGATGCAGTGGATTTTATAAACAGCCTGTTCAGGCAGTCCCAAGACATTGCAGAGGCGGACAAGGAAGCAATCAGGGAACACATTCAGTTCATGTTCGAGCGCCTTGTTTTGGAAGGCACCACCGAAGAAGACTGGACGGTCCCCGTAATGCACTGGCTCTCCACCTACGAACCCTACGAATACAAGTAAAGCAGCCTGAGGCTTGTCGCGATTTTAAAATTACATGGAAAAACCCTCTTGCTAAGAGCGCTAGGGACGGCGCGTCAATCTCTTAACCTATCAAACCTGCGACAACTCGAAGAGTTGTCGCGATTTCAAAATTACATGGATGTAATTTTGAAATCAATACTCTTCAGCAGAAGGTCTCTTGAAGTAGGATGAATGGCTTGAGCGCTGGGTTGCTGTATGTGCCTGTCTAGAGTAAGAGCGATCTCTGGAGCGAGAGCGTTCACTAGAGCGAGAGCGCTCGTTAAAGCGAGAACTCTCGCTTCTTTCCCCACGATCACGATCAGAGAAAGATCTTCCAGAAGAGCGGTCAAACGAACGGCGGTCATCACGGCCAAATCCTCCGTCACGACCAAAACGCCTGCGCTCACGAGGTGCAAAGTCGTCATCAAAAGAAGATCTCTTTCTTGGAGCATAGTCAGAAAAATCAGGCTGTCCTCCAGTCTTTGAATCCTGATGCATATGGGGAAGAGAAGAGTCGTTTCTAGAAAGATCAAGGGCATGCTTACCAGCTTCAAGAGGAAGCGTCAGAAGGCAGAACCTGTCGGCCATGTCAATGGCATCAACCTGTCTTCCAGGAATATGAAGCAGTTTGGAAAAGAATTCCGCAATGCGCTTTGGATTGTATCCATCGTACCATCCCATCTGAACATAAAGCCTAATCTGATCTTCGCCAACTGTAACGCTGCGTCCTCCACGGTCACGGCGTCCTTCTGAGCGAGAACCTCTTTCTCCCCTTTCGCCACGAGCGTCACGGTCACTCTTCTTGCCCACAAAGGCAGAAACTTTTCCGTAGCGGTTTTTGTTAAGTTCCTTTCCGTATACAGTAGAAAGCAAGGAGGCAACAACTTCCTGAGCATTGTTTTCCTGACACAAGTCTGCGGCAAGTTCGTCAAACACTTCGTTGCCCTTTTTAAGGTGAGTGGAAGAAATTTCTTCGCCAGTTTCTGAAAGATTTTTTTCAGTTACAATCAGGCTGTCTTTAATTTGGGTAAAGAGACGCACCTTCTTAACAGCTAAAACTTCGTCAACAGAAGGAACAGTTCCCTCTGTCATTTCGCCCTTTGCACTTTTTCTTACCGCATTTTTAAGGTAGGAAAGTTTTCTTCTCTGCTCTTCGGGGCGAACAAATGTAACTGCCATACCTGCGGCACCAGCGCGTCCTGTTCGTCCAATGCGGTGAACATAAGTTGGTCCGTCAAAGGGAAGGTCAAAGTTTACTACATGGGTAAGGCCTTCAATGTCTATTCCACGGGCAGCAACATCTGTCGCAACAAGAATGCGGGTTTTCTTTGCCCTAAAGCGAGCAAGAATTTTTTCACGCTGATTTTGGGGAATGTCTCCGTGCAGGGCGGCAGACTGGTATCCCCGATCGTCTAGCTGTTTGGTAACAAGATCCGCATCAGTTTTTTTCTGTACAAATACAAGTCCGTAGAAATCAGGGGAAATGTCTATTAGGCGCACAAGAGCTTCGATTTTTTCTGCCTCGCGCACAATCCAATACTTCTGTTCAATAAGAAGCGGCTCTTCCTCGTGACCTTCTTCTTCTACGATTTCGTAGTCACCCATAAATTCCTGAGCAATCTGAAGAATGGGTTTGGGAACTGTAGCACTAAAAAGCAGTACCCGGCAGTCAGGATTTGCAGAAGCAAAAATGTTCTTTATGTCGTCAACAAATCCCATGTCGAGCATTTCGTCTCCTTCGTCAAGGATAAAATACTCTATGCGGCTTATGTCAAGGGCGCCCCTGTCTATCATGTCCTGAACACGACCAGGAGTTCCTACTACAATTTCGGCACCCCGGCGAAGGGAGCGCAACTGGTCACCGTAACCAGCACCTCCGTAGACGACACAAGTGCGGGGAAAAGCACCTGTTGTAAAGGATGCCATTTCTGTGCATGTTTGCATGGCAAGTTCGCGGGTAGGTTCAAGAATAATTGCCTTTACATATGTGCTTTCTGTTCTGAGGGTCTGTACCAGTGGAAGACCAAATGCGGCGGTTTTTCCAGTTCCTGTTCTGGCTCGGGCAATGACATTTGCGTCTCCGTTTAAAAGACGCGGAATTGCAAGCACCTGAATAGGAGAGGGCGTTACAAATCCTTTTTTTTCGATTGCAGCAAGTGTAATTTCGTCAAGTCCCAAATCTTCAAAAGAAATGGAATCAACCTCGTTTTCAGAATCTGTCTCTGGGGACATGTCCGATTCCACGGACAAATCAAGTTCGTTTTCGTTTTCCATAAAAGCGGTTCCTCTTTGCTCTTTTACAAACGATTTACCGCCCCTACCCTCAAATTTTTTACATTTTATTCATGCGGTATTTTCGTTTATATGCAGTGTTCTTACACTGATTGTAAATTTTTGCAAATCTTACAGTTTTTTAACATTTATTGCAAGTGATTTTGTGTTTATTTTTAAAATTCAGTCATATTAAATTTATATGGAACAAATAAAATATGTTTTGGCGGCAGTGTTTTTCATTGCCCTTGGTCTGGCAAAAGAAGGTCCGGCTTTTGCAGAAGGATTTTCCTTTACTTCGGCGTCACTTTATGATTCCCTTACGGTAACTCTTCCAGCGGTAGAAGAAGAACTTAGTCCAGAAGACATGCTGTATGGGGAACACGATAACTCTGAACGGGCGGAATTTTTAAAGTCGGCAGAAGAAAAGTTTTGGGAAGGCGTAAAAATTAAAAATACAGGCGGAATTAAAATTGCTTTTTCCCATGGGGAAGGAGTTTTTTCTTTTACCACGGCAAAAGATAGGCAGGCTAAAGACATTAAGTTTTCCTACGGAATCAAGGCCTCTACAAAAGACCTGCTACCCTTTACCCTTACAGCTCTTTGGGGAACTCTGGGACTAGGCGGTTCAGTTTCGAAAATGCGCTCACCTTTTTTTGGCATACCGTCGGCATTTACTGGGGGAACTTCTGCGTCACAGGGACTTTCCGCTACGCTTCCGGCAGTTTCCGCTTCGGGAGGAGGAGAAGAAAGGTTTGCCTTTGGAGCGGAATATGTTTCTAAGAATAAGAATCTTTCAGTTTCTCTTGATTCCACATTTACTTTGCAGGGGGAATGGGCGGCTTCGGCAGGGGCTCAGGTAAAATCTGCCGGGCTGACGATGGGAGCAGCACTTACTGCAGGAAGTTTTATTTATGGAAGAAAAAGTGGCACTTCTTGGTTTAAGGCGGAAAAACCCTTTTGCGAAAGAAATTATCTTTCACTTTCAGGACAAGTCTGGTTTAAAAACCTAAGTCTAGGGAACATTTTAAAGGCTGAAGGGGATGCTTGCATTTTTGTCTACGAAAGTCCCTTTGGTGGAGCTTTTCTTGCCCTTCGTACTCAGGGAATGATTTTTTTTCCTTTTTTAGGTGATGCAAGGCTGGGCTTTGGCTTTTCGGTGGCAGACAGGGATACAGTTACCTCATCTGGGGCAAAAGTAAAATCTCCATACCAGTTCTATACAAACGCACAGTATTCATGGCAGACTGGTGGGGCTTTAAGCAAGGCAGGACTTACATTTTATGGGGAAGAGGCGGCTTTTACCATAAAGGCAAGATACAGGCTTTCCTTTGGAAGCGGCACCATTTTGTGGGGAGGCTCCTTTAGTCAGACTGACGAACAGCCTCAAAAGTTGGGGACAGAACTTTCATTCAGTTGGCTATTTCCTAGGCTTACATCTGTTACGGAAGCAGAAATTTCCTACGACATAAAGGGAAAAAAGGCATCTTTTACTGGCGAAGAGTCCCTGTCTTTTAGGAAGAGCCTTGTGCAGGGCATGACTCTGGCGGTAAGCGGTACAGGGGGAGAAGGTGGAGTAAAACTTTCCAAGATGACATTTACCATGACGCTAAAGAATAAAAGCCGACGGATTCCTCTTACGGCACGGCTTAGCATAAGCGCCCTGTTCTGAGGGAGCGTCCTGTTTGCATACAGAGGGCAGCGGTCTACATACGGAGTGCCTTGTTTGCTAAGGGGCGTCTTGTTTGCAGACAGAATGTGCAGTATGCTAAGGGCGCACCCTATCGGCAAAGAAGCCTAATGTTTTACATGTTTTTTTGCGGTGAGGTCTTGAATTTTCTCGTGCATTATACTATCATAGCGCAACTCTATATCTGTAGAAATTTTTTAAAATTGAGAGGCATACTATGGGCTTTGATATTACCAAGGTACGTAATATCGGTATCAGTGCGCACATTGACTCTGGAAAAACAACAACTTCAGAACGCATCTTGTTCTACTGCAACAAGATTCACCAGATTCACGAAGTGCACGGAAAAGACGGTGTCGGTGCCGTTATGGACTCCATGGATTTGGAGCGCGAACGCGGAATCACCATTCAGTCAGCAGCAACACAGGTTCAGTGGAAAGACATTACCATCAACCTTATTGACACACCAGGTCACGTTGACTTTACCGTAGAAGTTGAACGCTCACTGCGCGTTCTTGACGGTGCTATTCTGGTTCTTTGTGCTGTTGCAGGTGTTCAGTCACAGTCAATTACCGTTGACCGCCAGCTCAAGCGCTATCATGTACCCCGCATTGCATTCGTTAACAAGTGTGACCGTCAGGGTGCTAACCCTCTGCGTGTTTGCAAACAGCTTCGCGAAAAACTGGGTCTTAACGCATACATGGTTGAACTGCCCATCGGTCTTGAAGACAAACTCCAGGGTGTTGTAGACCTTATTGCAATGAAGGCTTACTACTTTGAAGGACACGATGGTGAAGAAGTTCGTGTTGCAGAAATTCCTGCTGAACTTCTTGATCAGGCAAAAGAAAAACGCACAGAACTTTTGGATGCTGCTTCTATGTTTGACGACAGCCTTATGGAAGAACTTATGGAAAAAGGCTATGACGATGTTGATTCAGACAAAGTTATTGCTGCTATTCGTAAGGGTACTCTTGCAGAACAGTTTGTTGCAGTATTCTGTGGTTCAGCACATATGAACAAGGGTATTCAGCCTGTTCTTGACGGTGTTGAGCGCTACCTGCCTAACCCAACTGAAGTTCACAACTACGCCCTCGACCTTGACAACAACGAAGCTCAGGTTGAAATTTTCAACACAGCAGACAAACCTTGTGTTGCTCTTGCATTCAAACTGGACGACGGTCAGTATGGTCAGCTTACTTATGTTCGTATCTATCAGGGTAAAATTACCAAGGGTGACGAACTCTTTAATACTCGTGCACAGAAAAAATTCAAGGTTGGACGCATTGTTCGTATGAACGCTGCAGCAATGGAAGATATCAACGAAGGACAGCCTGGCGACATTATTGCTCTGTTCGGTGTTGATTGTGCTTCTGGTGACACTTTCTGTGGTGGCGGACTTAACTATGCTATGACTTCAATGTTCGTTCCTGCTCCTGTTATTTCTGAAGCTATTACTCCAAAGAACAAAGCAGATGCAGCTAACATGTCAAAGGCTCTTAACCGCTTTACAAAAGAAGACCCAACCTTCCAGACTTATGTTGATCCTGAATCAAACCAGACAATCATTAAGGGTATGGGCGAACTTCACCTTGCAGTTTATGTTGAACGCATGAAGCGCGAATACAAGTGCGAAGTAGAAGTTTCACAGCCTGAGGTTGCATACCGTGAATCAATTACTGCACGCGCAGACTTCAACTTTACCCACAAAAAGCAGACTGGTGGTTCTGGTCAGTACGGTCGTGTTGCAGGCTTTATGGAACCGCTTGAAGGTAAAGACTACGAGTTCGTAGACTCAATTAAAGGTGGTGCAATTCCTAACGAATACATTCCATCTTGTGACAAAGGTTTCAAGAAGGCTATGGAAAAAGGTTCTCTTATTGGAGCACCTGTTGTTGGCGTTCGCTGTACAATCAACGATGGTCAGTATCACCCAGTTGACTCTTCAGATATCGCATTCCAGACTGCAGCTATTGGCGCATTCCGTGAAGGATACGAAAAGGCAAAACCTGTTATTCTTGAACCTATCATGAAAGTTCAGATTGCAGGACCTACAGAATTCCAGGGAAATATGTTCGGTCTTATTAACCAGAGACGTGGTGTTATCATTGACTCAACCGATGAAAACAACACTTCAACCGTTAACGCTGAAGTTCCTCTTTCTGAAATGTTCGGATTCTCTACCATCCTGCGTTCTTCCACACAGGGTAAGGCAGAGTTCACTATGGAATTCGAAAAGTACGGAAAAGTTCCTAACGCTGTAGCAGACGAACTGATTAAGAAGTACAAGGAATCGAAAAAATAAGTTAAAAATTACCTCCGTGTAATTTTTAACTTGCGAGTTTTGCCTTGCAAAACTCGCTACTCCCCTGTTAAGAGTATGACGCGGCATCCTTGCCGCTACTCTTAAAAAAGGCGTAAGAGTGTGACGCAGTTTTCGTGCCGCACTCTTAAAAAAGGCGTAAGAGTGTGACGCAGTTTTCGTGCCGCTACTCTTGAAAAGGCGTAAGGGACTCTACGGCGACATAACCGGGAGTTTCTGCCTACAGACCGACATAAGGAGAACTATTATGGCTAAACAGGAATTATACGAAAGAAGCCCCATTCGCGCTTTTGACGAAGCTGCTAATGGCGGACTCAAGGCTGGAGAACTGGGACTGGTAACCGCAAAAAAAGGTTTGGGAAAGACCAGCGTACTGGTTCAGTTTGGTATGGACACATTGCTCAACGGTAAACAGTTGGTACATGTTTCATTTGACCAGCACAGCCAGAATGTAATTTCTTGGTACGATGGAATCTACACTGAAATTTCCAAGAAAAAGAGCATTTCTAACGCTGCAGATGTAAAGGAACAGATTTTCAAGGGTCGCACAATTCTTAACTTTAACCAGGACAACTTTAATCTGGAAAAGGTTGTGAACACACTTAACGCACTTAAGGCAGGCGGAATTGCAGTTGCCGGTGTTGTTATTGACAATGTTGATTTTGCAAAAGTAAAGGAAAGCGACATTCAGGCAGTAGCAAGCTATGCAAAGGCCACAAAGTCCAAGGTATGGATGAGCGCAACTGTAGCAAGTGATAAACTGGAAGATTCAGCACCAAAGGCTATTCTCCCCTACTTTAACATTGTTGCACACCTTACCTCTAAGGGAACCACAACACTCCTCCAGCTTCTTAAGGTTGGAAAGAATACAAATGTTCCTTCAGAACTCAAGCTTGACTCAAAGACACTACTTATCACAAGCAAGTAAGTCTTATTAAGGCAGGCAAAGGCGGCATTCCACACTGATGGAGTGCCGTTTTTTTTTCATAAGTTACAAAAGGCAGGCTCAGAAAACTTACCCTAGAAACAAGCCGTACAAAAGTAGAGGGCTAATCCCTAGGGTAAAGAAAATCTTACTTAAGTTTTGCGTAACCGTAGACGGCGGCGTCTCCCAATTCTTCCTCTATGCGAAGAAGCTGGTTGTACTTTGCCATGCGGTCTGTGCGGCTCATGGAACCAGTCTTAATCTGTCCAGAATTTGTTGCAACTGCAATGTCTGCAATTGTAGTGTCTTCAGTTTCGCCAGAGCGGTGGCTGGTAACAGTGGTGTATCCGTGGCGGTGGGCCATCTCTATAGCCTCAAGAGTTTCGGTTAAAGAGCCAATCTGGTTTACCTTAATCAGAATGGAATTTCCAGCGCCAAGTTTGATTCCCTTTTCAAGGAATTTTACATTCGTTACAAAAAGGTCATCACCGACAAGCTGGCAACGGTCACCTATTTTTGCAGTAAGTTTCTTCCATCCTTCCCAGTCGTTTTCGTCAAGACCGTCTTCAATGGAATCAATGGGATACTTTGTAATAAGCTGCTCCAAATATGCAATCTGCTCGTCGTCAGAAAGTTCCTTACCGTTGGGATCTTTTGGCGCACCGTTGGAAAGCTGCTTGTAGTTGTAAAAGAATTTTCCGTTCTTTTCCACGCTGAATTCAGATGCGGCACAGTCCATGGCAATTTTTACATCCTTTCCAGGTTCGTAACCAGCATCTTTAATTGCCTGAACGATTGAATCCAGTGCATCATCAATACCGTTGAAC
The DNA here is from genome assembly GCA_937894335.1 of uncultured Treponema sp. Taxonomy (GTDB): domain Bacteria; phylum Spirochaetota; class Spirochaetia; order Treponematales; family Treponemataceae; genus Treponema_D. The sequence goes on from CALCRU010000015.1 coordinate 50,786, forward strand.
TTTGGAGCAAATCCGCCTTCATCGCCTACAGCAGTTGAAAGTCCTCTACCCTTAAGAAGTTTTGCAAGGGCATGGAAAACTTCTGCACCCATGCGAACGGCTTCCTTTTCTGACTTTGCACCAACAGGACGAATCATAAATTCCTGGAATGCAATGGGAGCGTCAGAATGCGCGCCTCCGTTAATAATGTTCATCATGGGAACAGGAAGAACATGGGCGTTTGCTCCACCAATGTAGCGGTAAAGGGGAATGTTAAGGGCTTTTGCAGCAGCCTGAGCGGTTGCAAGTGAAACACCAAGAATTGCATTTGCACCCAACTTGCTTTTTGTAGGAGTTCCGTCAAGGGCAAGCATCTTCATGTCTACAGCCCTCTGCTCAAATACATTAAATCCCTTAAGGGCTGGAGCAATAATTTTGTTTACATTGTCTACAGCCTTAAGGACGCCTTTTCCTCCAAAGCGGTTTTTGTCACCGTCGCGAAGTTCAAGAGCCTCGTTTTCGCCAGTGGATGCTCCTGAAGGAACTGCGGCACGCCCAAGAACGCCGTTTTCAAGAATTACATCAACTTCTACAGTTGGGTTTCCCCGGGAGTCAATAATTTCCCGACCTATAACTTTGTCAATCGCAATACAGTTAAGCATTGTCTGTACCTCTTTATAAATGAATTAGTTAGCAATGACCAACCGATTGATTATAAAGGCTTTTTACAAATCTGTCAAGTATATTAAAAAATGTCTCTAAACTAAACTGCTAATTTTCACGGTTTTTGCAAAGCGAAAATGCGAGCCTCGCGAGCAAACATGTCTCAAAAAGTAGTGGCAAGGATGCCGCGTCATACTCTTTGCAGAGAAATAGCGCAAGAAGGAACTCCTAGGGCGTAGCTCAAACATGTTTAAAGAGGGGTATACAAGTTTTTGTGTTTTTTGCAAAGCAAAAATGCGAGCCTCGCGAGCAAACAAAAACTTGTTGTAGAAAGTAGCGACATCCATGCCGCTACTTTCTACAGGTTATTCCACATAAAAAACTCGTCTATGCTCTTAAGCAATTCTTTTGGAGGAAGGGTCTTTAGCAGGTAGCGGTCAGGCTTTGCAGAAAGGACCTTTACAATGGTATTCTTGTCGTTCTTTGCAGTAAGGAAGATGACGGGAATATCCTTTGTAGAAGGCTCGCTCTTTAGCATTTCAAAAACCTGCAGCCCCGAAACAATGGGCATTTCGTAATCCAGCAGAACCAAATCTACAGAAGTTTTTGCAAGGAAAGAAACTGCATTCATTCCAGAGTTGGCCATAAAAACTGTATACTTTTCAGAAAGCCAACTGTTCATGGCATGCAAAAGCGTAACATCATCATCAACAAGAAGGATGCTTTTTTTATCCCGATTAAGTGCCATGTCGTTAAGATTGTGGTTTACCGCACTAATCAGCAACTTAACATCAAGAGGCTTTTTAAAGGTGTAGACATCCATTCCCTCAGGAAGGGCAGCCTTAGCCTTTTCAATGTCGGCATCACTTCCAACAACATACAAATTAGTCTTAACCTTAGATGAGGCAACTTTTTGCGCAAGGTCAAGAAGGGAAGTAGCAAGTTCGGAATACTCGGAATCAATGTAAAAAATATATGCTTCAGGGAGGTATCCGTGGAGGTCATTTACAGCAACAATATCAGGCTGTGCAAACTGAACATCGTAGCCTTCTGCTGTTAAATCTTTCATAATGGCATTTACGGTAAATCCGCGAGCACTACTTATAAAAAGTACTTGTCTTGGCATGACCACACCCCCACTGGAAGTTTTTCACGCACCCCCCCCCGATTTTTCTCCAATTACTCTAAATTATACATCAATACGATTCTTTTTGCAACATTAATTTAGGGAAACACTGATTAATTCCCCGCAAAAAACAGGAAATCTGTGGTATAATCGAATCATGAACCAACTGACATTCACAGACATAGAATATGCGGGACGCAGGCGCAAGACGAAGCGGGAAAAGTTTCTTGATGAAATGGACGGAATCATTCCGTGGAATGAATGGGTCGAAATGAT
>CALCRU010000016.1 GCA_937894335.1 uncultured Treponema sp.
CACGACGCTCTTCCGATCTACCGGGATGCACATTTGAACTTTCTCCCATGCGTTTCTGGTAAGAGGCAAGCATAAGGTTTGCAAGCATAAGAAAGCCCTGTCGGTTCTTAAGGACTTTTACAATATCCATCTTACGCCAAGATTCTGGGTCGCGTAAATTCTTCAGGCGCTTTTCGTCCAGTTCTATGGCAACGCAGTCGGGATGCACAGACTCTATTGCCTCTTCTACTTCGGTTATGCTTTCCTTGGAAACATGTGCCGTTCCCACAAGTGTAAATGTCCTGCCCCGTAAAGTAAGGTGCTTCTGCGTGGCAGTATCTTTATTTTCTTCCATTAGTCTTCACCATTGCCCTGTGCAAGGCTCCATTCCGCAAGACGGTACTCAAAGAACATAGGACTGTTCAGGTCAACCACACGAGCGTAGTAGGAGTTTGCATATTCTCTACCTCCAAACATATCATAAAACAGTCCGAGATAGAAGTACATCTTTGCACGGTCGTTAAGGTTGGTAATAGCGGCAATTCTCTGGGGAAGAGGCATTTCTCCTGCCTCGTCATGAAAGACCCTAAGCATGGCATATTCAATAGTATTGCGATCCATTTTGCGAAGAATCTGATTGGAATAGTTTTTAGCCTCCAGTTTGTTTCCCTCCCTGTAGTAGCAGTATGTTACCAGAAGAGGATAGGAAATGCTGTCTGCATTGTATTCTCGGCACTTCATAAAGGCTTCCCTTGCCGTAGCCCAATCTTCCTCGTGCAGGGCAAGTATTCCAATGCTTTCGTAGGCGTAATAATACTTGGGATTAAGTTCTACAACCTTCCTGTAGTCGTCTAGAGCCTGAGGAATTTTTTCCTGTTCATCGTAAAGACCAGCCCTGTAGACATATGCTAAAAAGTAGTCGGGTTGCATAAGTATTGCGTGAGTCCATGCTTCTTCTGCCTTGTCAAAGCGTCCCACATAGCGCAGGTAAAGACCGTAGTCTGTCCAGTAGTCATAGTTTGTGGCATCCACAGAAATTGCCTCTTCAACATAGCGTACAGCATCACTGTATTCCCGGTTAGCATAGGCCAGTTTTCCCAGATAGGAATATGCCTGAGCATTAAGCGGATTTAGTTCAACAAGGTTGGTAAGAACTTCCTTTGCCTCGTCGTCATTTTCAAGGTAATAATCGGTAAGACCCACTCCAAGAAGTGCCGCCTCGTTTGTGGGGTCGTTTACAAGAGCCTTCTGATACAGTTCCTTTGCCTTGCTGTAGCTTTTTTTAGAAACAGCCTGCTCTGCAAGTTCCACATTTGCCGTGGAGTTGTAAGGATCTTTCTGGATGATTTTCATGATGAGGCTGCTTTTTGTCTTTGCGTCTCCCCTCATGTCCGCAATGGCAAGACGGAGCGACATAAGGTCTACATTGTTGGGATCTTCTTTTTCCAGTTCAGCACAAAGGGCTTCTGCCTCGTCCAGCATTTCGGCACTTACATAAATGGAAGCCTTTAAAAACCTAAGCTCAAAGTCGTTCTCTATTGAAGAAGGCATTTTGTCAAAAAGGGCAAGGGCATTCTTTGGAGAGCCTGCATTAAGTTCTTTTTGCAGAGAGGTAAGAAATCTTCCTCTTTCAATAGTTGTAAGGAGTTGGTTAAGTTCGGCGGTGGCCTTTATGCGCTTAACCATCATGGCCACAGAATAGGCGTCATCGTAGCTTCCTATTGCCGTAAGAAGTCTCGCTTCCAAAAAGAAAATGTCGTAGTCGCCTACAAATCTGGCAGGAATTCCTTCGTAAAGCGTAAGGGCCGTCCTAATTCCTTCGGTAGAGGCTGTAGTCCATACTGCGCTAAGGAATTCTTCTTTGGTCCAGTTCTGCGCTGGAGAAACAGCCTGACCTGTCGCCTCTATTTTTGCTATAAGGTCAAGGAGTTCTTTCTTTGCCGCGTTTGCAGGATCAAGCATAAGACTGTCGCACAGGGCACGGGCATCAATATAGCGCTCGGTTTCAAACAGAAGCTGAGCTCTTAAAAAGAAAATGTCATAGTCGTTGGCATAGCGGGCGGGAATCCCTTTGTAAAGACCCAATGCCGCCTCAGCACCTTCCTTTGCCGCCGTAGTCTTAACCGAATCCAAAAATTCAGACTTACTCCAACTGGAAGTCTGGGCAAATGCCACTCCCGAAGCAAACAACGCACATAATACTGCTACCAATACAAATCTTTTCATTTTTCCTCACAAATCGCCTGTTCACGGTTGCATTTTGTACTTTTTATAGATAAAATGTACCGCAAATGCGTAAACATCCAGTTAGAAAGTTTATAGGATTAACTCTCCTCTATGCCGCTCTTATTGTCGGCATTTTTGTAATACAATTTAAGGCCGAATCTGTCATTTCCGAAACAATTGCCGGAATGCGCGTAACTCTTGCCGAAACAGAAACAAGCACTGGTGCCCAGGAACTTAAAAACACCCTGCAACTTGCATACAAGGGGCTTACCTTCTATGCAAACGAAGACACTCCAGCTTACCTTACCGCTCCAAACGGAGTAACCACAGACCTTACCCTAAGTTCATGGCGTAACGAAAACCAGCCCTCATGGGGTTCAGTCCGATTTGAATTTACCGACGGCTCAGCTATTGAATTTTCCACAAAGGAAGAATTTCTTTTCATAACCGCCCTTCCCTCTGATCCTAGCAAGTCCATTACCCTGCCTTACAAAATCTCGGGAACAAATTCAATCTACGAGCAGACGGAATCCCGCCTTGTGCTTTCAGAAAAGAACGCCTACAGAGCCCTTTCCGCACCGTCAATCGAAAGCGGCAGAATCGTCTTTGCGGCAGGAACATCATACGCACAGTTTGCAGAATACGACCCCACAAAGCGCTTCGAATTCAGCATTTTGGAAGGTACTGAGGGAAGCGAACTGTCTTCATTCGATTCAATCATACAACAACTTAAGGTCGCTCTGGTTAACAGTTTTACACAAATTTTAAATTCTACTCAGGCAGACAGTCTTACAGAAAACGAAGTGGTGGCCTATGTTGCCGAAATGGCGCTAAACGGTCGCTACGACACTGCACTGGACGCCGTACCAGAATCATTCAAGAGGGGAAACAGAAGAACCTATGTCTCAGCCCCCTACTTTGACAATCTGGTAAACATGAACCGCAGCCTTACCGTTCAGACAGAAAAATACAATTCTCAGGTTGACCAAGCAGTAGCCACCCAAAACCCCGATATCTTTACCGTAGACAACATAACTGATTTTATCCTAAGAGAAAAGAAGACCGCCCGCATGGAGGCAATGCTTTCAATTCCCTCTTCAAAGGAAAATTTTGAGCCTTCCGTAAGCCAGGCTACAGGAATAATAAATGTCTACTGTAAGCTTTTGGACGAAGGAGAGGAAAGACTTGCCTCACTTTTGGAAGAGGAGCTACCGGTCTGCATTTCTGCAATAGAATCTGCATGCAGCTACGACTCTGACTCAAATGTGCTTACCGTAACCGAAAACGAGCAACGCCTTAGCGTAACTCAGGCATTCCTTACGGGTAAAGCCCTTATTTCTTTGGGTAAAATTCAGGACAGGAGCGACCTTACCGCTACAGGATGCCTAATAATTTCTCAGGAAGGGGCTTCACTGTCTTCATTCAGGCTTTCACAGCTTGCCGAACTTTACCCGATTGTTGTAGAAAACGAATTCTATCCACACAGCACGGTACTGGGTTACTACAACGACAGCCCTGTATGGACTTGGACTTGTGCACAGGACATTACCTACACAAAGACTTCGGACGGAACCATAGACATACGCATTCAGTTCCCACTTGGAAACACCCACTACATAATCATAAACGGAGTGCCTACATTCCACGCCAACATAGAAATTCAGGGTATGCCCTTTAGGACGGACCCCCGCTTTGAAACCTACAATTCTTCCGGTTATGTCTACCAGAGCGACACCCAGACACTCTTCCTTAAGAGCCGCCACAAGTCTCAGTCAGAACTAATCCGCCTAGGCTGCGACCCCACAACCACCTTCTCTTATGTAGATGGTACAAGACCCTAAACTAAGTACAAGTATAAAATTCTTCGGAGCCTAAATTTTTTTACAAATTTGTGCTTAAAATTTAAAAACATGTGCTATAATAAACTCAGAGAAAGAGAATTAACTAATTTTGGAGTTATCGTGAATAAGCGAGATTTTCCTAAGATTCATTTCTACGACCAAGACTTCGTAGACATTTATGATAAAACCTGGAACTGGTTGGCAGACTATTGGATTACACCGTCAACAGGAGAATGCTCTCCAGACGGATATTTCATCTATCCCCAGAATGATGAATACATTCTTGACCAGACAGAAGCGATTTTTTCTTCATTCTTCCTAGTATACTCAAACCGCAACTATCCGGCAAACAAAAACATAGACTATTTCTACGACCGTCAGGAATCAAGCGGTGCAATCCGTTGGAAGTACAATGCCAAGACCAACAAGCCCGTTCTTGAAAAAAACAATCCCGAAGGCATAGGTCTTCCCCTTTTTGCATGGGCTGAATTCAACCTCTACCACAAGAGCGCAAACAAGCGCCGCATTAAGGAAGTAATGCCCATCCTGCAGAAGTACATGGACTGGATAGAGCGCACCTTTAAGCAGGAAAACGGACTGTATGCCGTACCCCACGAAAGCTCAACCATGTTCAACTCTCCCCGTAAGGGAACATATTACCCTGTAGACTTTAACTGCTGCATGGCAATAAACGCCTCTCACATGTCTGCACTGGGAGACATTTTAAACGACAAAGACTTAAGCTTCCAGTACAAGAAAATGTACTTTAGCCTTAAGACGCGTATAAACGGCCTTATGTGGGACAACGAAACAGGCTTCTACCACGATTTGGACAAAATGGAGCAGAGACTTCCTCACAAGACCATTGCAGGATTCTGGCCCCTCCTTGCAGAGCTTCCCAACGCAGACAGAGCAGACCGGCTTATAGCCCACCTGAGCAATCCCGACACATTCGGAACAGACCACCCCTTCCCCTCCCTTAGCCGCGACAACGAAAACTTTAGGGAAACAGGAGAAGGATTCAAGGGTTCTGTATTCCCCATGATGAACTTTATGGTCATAAAGGGGCTAGAAAAATATCAGCGCTTTGCATTTGCAAGGGAATGTGCAATCCGCCACCTCTACTACATTTTGGAAGGATTAAGTCCTGCAGACGGAAAAACAAGTGGCGACCTGTACGAAGCCTACTTACCCTGCAAGGAAGGTCCAGCTCAGTTGCTGCGTCAGAAAGCCTTCCCAAGAAAGCACTTTATGCAGGCAATAGGACTTTCAACAATCGCCCTGATGATAGAAAATGTCATTGGACTGAACATAAGCCTGCCTCGCAAAACCGTAGACTGGGTAATCCCCAACCTAGAGATTATGGGCATAGAAAAACTGTCGCTCAAGAGGAACCTCATTACCATACTAAGCAACAAGAGTTCTCGCGGCTGGGAAATTCAGATGGAAAGCGAGAAGCTCTATTACTTTACAATTAACATTCTTGACCAGAAGAAAAAGACTCTCCCCATTCCGTCAGGCAAGTGTTCCATGCTTATAGACAAGCTGTAGCGAATTACAGGTGAATTCCTACGCCAAGATCCACATGAACAAGAGGATTAAGGCTAGCCTTATTGTCAACAAACAGGAAAGGAAGCGAGGCTCGTACTCCCACAGAGAAAGAGAAAATCTTAAGGAAGTACCACTCAAGGTTTATTCCGCCTGAAACCGCAGGATTAATCCAGCTGAGTTTAGTCGATATGTCCTCGGCATTAAAGAACAGTACCGCACCGCCGCCAGCCTGCACCACAAAGGCAAACTTGTCTGTAGGCTTAAAGCGAAGGGCAGCAAAAAGGTTTGCCTCTATTTCGTTTACAGCTTTACCAGAATCTCCATTTTTTACAGAAGACCAGGTTACATCCGCACCAAATCCGCCAGCAGCAACAAAAACCTTTGCCAAAGAAAGTTCAAAGCGTCCGCCAAAAGAAAGCAAATCAATGTAAGTAAAAGTACTGTCCATTGAGCCTATTCTAGGAATAGTGGTTACTGGCTTTATGTCCAAGCTACCTGAACGCAGGGCTGTAACTGTCCACGAAGGTGAATAAAAGGCGTCAATATGAATGCGCTTGGTCTTCTTAAGAAGTTCAGTCACCTCGTCATCTTTTTTAACCTTTGCAAGTTCTAATGTAATGTCCTCAGGGGCAGTGTCTGTAGGAATGGCCGACTCTGGAGTGGCAGTGTAATTTGTCCAAGGAGCGAGAGGCCAGTTGTCGGCATTTGTAAACACGAGAGAGGTACTTTCTGTTTCTTCTTCCTCTTCCTCTGCAAGTCCATCTACAGATTTAGCCCTGTTTTTTTCCGCAGCACTTACACTCGTTCCGTCCATAGAATATGGGTCTTCCCTAAGAACTTCAAGGGGAACACCGTTGGCCGCAAATGCACAGGCTCCCACTGTAAGTAAAAAAATCAGCGGAATCAGTTTTTGTTTTGACATGCTAGTACCTCATTTCTTTATCGGCATAAAAACTGCGTTTCTTGATGAAATATACAAAATTCATTTGAAAAATTCATGATTCGGGCTTATACTGAATTTTGGGATGTGGGAAAACGGAGGATTATAAATGAATTTACTTGAAGATTACGGCTACAAGAGCGACAAAATTCTGGAAAAGGTAATTTTCACATGGAAGGTCCTTTTTGAAGGAAAGAAAAGCGAACGCATTTATTTTGAGGCCGATGAAAATTCCGCATACATTCTTGACGAGGCGCACAATGTGGTAAGAAGCAGTGCCATGGGTGCAGGTCTCCTCATTTGCGTCCAGATGGACAAGAAAGAATTTTTTGACAGACTATGGAAGTGGATGCGCACAAACATGTACATTTCAGAAGGAATCCACAAGGGATACTTTGCTTGGTCTTGCTCAACCGACGGTGAAAAACTTTCCGATGACATTCGCCCCGACGCCGAACAGTTTGCCGCAACAGCCCTTCTCTTTGCCTCACACCGCTGGGGAAACGGAAAGGGAATATTCAATTACGAAAAAGAAGCGCTATCCCTGTTGCACAACATGCTACATTCAAAGCACCCCCTCTTTAACAAGGAAAACTATCTAATCCGCAATCAGCCCGACTCAGACTATTCCAATCCTTCATTCTGCATGCCCCACTACTACGAACTTTACGCAATGTTTGCAGACATAAAGGATGCAGAGTTCTGGAACAAAGCAGCTGGTGCCGGACGGGAATACATTGTGCGCTCATGCAACAAAAAGACTGGCCTTTCTTCCGAGCAGACTCTTTATGACGGAACGCCTCTGTCGGCAAAAGAAAGGGGAACCTTCTTTAGCATGAGTTACCGCGTAATTTCAAACATAGGACTCTTTACCACATGGTTTGGAGACAGTCCTGACTTTGCAGAAATTGCCTCTCACATTGTTTCATTCTTCGACGGAAAAAAGATTGAAGACTTTATGGACTACGAAGTAAACGGTACGCCAAGAAAGCGAAAGGCACGCCACCCCGTAGCACTGTGCGCCACCATTGCACAAGCGTCTCTGACCCTCGAACGATGTCGCGAACCAGTTAGCGACAAGGTAAAAAAGCAGGCAAAGAGGGCTGTAAAGCGCTTCTGGGAAACACCCCTCAGAAAGGGAAAGTCTCGCCTCTACGACAACAGCCTCTACTTTGCGGCTCTGCTTTCACTAAGCGGACTATATAAGGTGTACTAGAGTCCCAACTACTTCCAATGCTTTAACTGAGAAAGATGGGCGTCAAAAAACTTACGCCTCTCCTCATCGCTCCTGTTTTCAGAATTAGGTAAAGGAAAGAAACAGTCTGTTGCTTTTAAATCTTCGTGCGTCCCTGAAAACTGCGGGCCAGAGTAAGGCGGTCTGCGTATTCCAAGTCTCCGCCTACGGGAAGTCCGCTTGCAAGACGGGTTACGGTGCATGAAGTTTCCTGCATAAGGTGCTGGATGTAAAGAGCTGTGGTGTCTCCTTCTACCGTGGGATTTGTGGCAAGAATTACTTCGGTTACTCCACCGGTTTTTACTCTTTCTAAAAGTTCTGCTATGCGAAGTTGATCAGGACCTATGCCGTCCAAAGGAGAAATAACTCCGCCCAGAACATGGAACAGTCCGTGGAATTCGTGAGATGCCTCTATGGTTGCAACATCCTGAGCCTGCTCCACCACACATATTGTCTTTTGGTCACGGGTAGGATCAGTACAGATAGAACAGGGGTCAGTCTCTGTCCATGAGCCACAAACTGAACAGGGCTTTATTTTCTGCTGAAGGGTTTCAATCTGATGAGCAAAGCGCTGCATAAAAAAGGGATCCGCCTTAAGCAGATGATTTGAAATTCGTGCGGCGCTCTTCTTACCAATTCCCGGCAGCCGTGAAAAACTGTCGGTAAGTTCATCCAATGCGTTCATTATAATCCTGCAAGTCCCAGCCCCTGAGCCATAGGACCAAGTTTGTTTTTTATTTCATCCTGAACTTTGTAAAATGCATCGTGGCATGCGGCGACAATTAAATCCTGCAGCATGGGAACATCACGATTGTCTACACAGATGGGGTCAAGTTCAATTCCCGTCATTTCAAATTTTCCGTTCATGGTAACTCTAACCATATTCCCACCAGAAGAACCTGTCACTTCAATTTGGGCAAGTTCGTTTTGAATTTTTTCGGCCTGTTCCTTAAGGCTTCCAAGATTTTTCATCATGTCAAATGGATTCATATTTTTCCTCTATAAAATTATTGCTACTGTATTACCGTGCCCTTAAACATGTCGCGCACAATCTGAACTTCATTGGGAAGATTCCTGTCAATGAATTTTCGTTCGGCCTTTTGCTGACTGAATGTCTTTGCACTCTGCTGAACTGCTTCCAAAAAGCTGATTCCGTTTTCTTCGTAAGGAGAAAAATTTTCAGCCTCTACGGGAGCGCTCATTCCTTCAGGCGCCGCACCATATTCAGATGCCTCGTCAAAACTGTCCGCTGTATTTGTTGCAGGCGGTACAGCTCCGCCATCATAAAAAGGGTTGGGACTTCCTTCCGGCTCAGGTTCGTCTTCATGCACAGGATTTGAAAGTGCACTAAACTGCGGCATAGATGCAGGAAGCGGCTTTGAGCCAGGCAGTGTAAGTGTCTGTGCGCCCGAAGCAGAAACAGGCGCGCTTACTGAACTTTTTGCAGCGTTTGCAAGAAGGGGTTTTACTCCGTCAACAGCACGCTTAACTTCTGCGGCAGAAACATAATCCTTAAGCCAGCACAGTCGGCTAAGTGTAAGTTCAAATTCGTAACGAGGACTTAGAGAATACCGTATATCGCGGTAAAGTTGAAGGAACAAATCTGTTGCTCGCTCAATCTGAACAGCTGACCATCCCGAAACAACTTCTTTGGAAAACCTTTCACTTGACTGACCAAGCAGGGCCTCTCTGGTAACTCCGCTTTTTATAAGAAGAATGCTTCTAAGGTAGTCGGCGCAATTTGTTACCAGCTGTTCTATGCTTACTCCGTTCTGAAGATATTCATCTAGGCGATTTAGGACTGCTTCTCTTTCCCCCTTTACGCACAGGGTAAACAGTTCGTTAAGGCGGTCTACTCCCACAAGGCCAAGTTTGTCGCGGATTTTATCGTAAGTAATTTCTCCTCCGCTAAATGCCGCAACCTGGTCAAAGAGGGTGTAGCTGTCACGCATGCTTCCGGTAGACTCTCTGGCAATCCAGTAGAGTGCCTCGTCGTCAGCTTTTATTCCTATTTCCTTTGCGGCAAGGGCAAGTTGTTCCTTTACCTTTTCTACAGGAACAAGCCTAAAGTTAAACTGCTGGCAGCGGCTCTTTATTGTGGCAGGAACTTTCTGAAGCTCAGTTGTTGCAAAAATAAATACTGCATATGGCGGCGGCTCTTCAATGGTTTTCAAGAGAGCATTAAATGCGCTTACCGAAATCATGTGAACTTCGTCTATGATGTAGATTTTATACTTGCATGAGTTAGGTGGGAAAATTACTTCGTCCTTTATCTGACGAGCCTGATCTACGCCAGTATTTGAAGCACCGTCTATTTCTATTACATCAAGTGATGAGCCGGCAGTTATTTCCCTACAGGCGGCACATTCTCCGCAGGGGGTTGCAGTGGGTCCCTTTTCGCAGTTAAGGGCTTTTGCCAGAATGCGTGCAGTGGAAGTCTTTCCGCAACCACGGGGTCCCGAAAACAAATAGGCATGGGCAATCTTTCCGCTCTGAATGGAATTGCGCAATGTGTCGGCAACAAATTCCTGCCCTACCAAATCTTCAAATTTCTGCGGCCTCCTTCTGGTCGCGGTTACTTCATAAGCCATAGGGTAAGGATAGCGCAAAACGGGATTTCTTTCAATAATAAGGCTGCGTGAAATAAAAAGGGCTTTCGGAAAAAAACAGGCTGACAAAACGGCTTCCGCACTTCGTTTGTGCAGATGTTTTGCCAGCCTGTTTTTCCCCTACGCCCTTTTTCTTTCACGCAGGTTTTTATGCGTAATGCAACATCCTTTGTAGGTGTTTTTTTTAGAGGGAGCACGCCTAGAATTCGCAACAGCGAATACTACTTTTACTACCATCTTCCGCTTGCCCCACCGCCGCCAAAACTTCCGCCACCGCCGTGGAATGAAAATCCTGAAGAGCCAGAAGAAAATGACGAAAATGAAGTAGGAACACTCGTTATGCGTGAACCGCCACCTGTGCCGCCTCCTGTACCCTGATGGCTGAATGCAAAAATTACAATCACCACAAACAGGATAAGGAAAACTGCCAGTACAACAAGTCCTTCCTTTCCGCCTTCATCACTTTCACTTATGGTAACTAAAGAGGGATCGTTTTCAAGAATGCCGGCCATGTTCTGAACGGCGCGAGTTATGCCCTCACCGTACTTACCCTGCTGAAAAGCTGGTGCAATAACATTACGGATTATCCGCGCACACTTTGCATCGGTAAGAGAACCTTCAGCCCCGTAACCAGTTTCTATACGGATGTCATGCTCTTCCATGGCAACAGTAAGCAGCACTCCGTTATCAACTCCCTTCTGACCAAGTTCCCAATAGGAGGCATGTTCTATGCTGAATGTTTCCACTGCAACTCCATCCAAAGAGGGAACTGTAAACACCACAATCTGTGCTCCTGTTTTATCAGACAGATTCCATAAAAAAGAATTCAGATTGTAGTATTCGTCCTCGCTAAGGATTTTTGCAACATCCATTACTGGTCCAGAAAGTTCGTACAGTCCCTTGCTGTTTTTTGTGTAAGATCTGCCGTAGGAACCGTCGTTTGTTACGGTGTAGTCCGAAAGGTTTACAGTCTGCACCTGACCGTCAGTGGAATCAGAAACCACATCATCGTAAGACGATTCAGATGTAACGCTGGTACTGTCAAAGTTTCTTGAAGAATCAGATTTTGTAGTCAGAAATTTTATTAGAAGAAAGGGAACCAACACCCACAAGAGCATTAAAATAATTACTTCAAAAGGTTTTGCTTTTTTTACGCCCATCTGTCATTCCTCAGCAGGACAAGTCCGTCGACAAGTTCGTTTTTCTTTTCACCTTCCAGCGGAAAGTATTCGGCAAGTAAATCGGCACAGCGGTTTACAGCATTTACAAAGGCTTCCTTTACATTCTTTTTTGAAAAGCTTTCTGAAATTTCATCGGCAATCAGATTCCACAAATCCTGAGAAATTTTTTCGCTTATTCCTCGGTCTGCTATAATCCTAACTTCTCTCTCAAAGTAGGAGACAAAAATCAGCACGCCAGAATGATTGCTTGTATCGTACACTCCGCTTTCTGTAAAGTAGCGCATGGCACGGGCATAGACAGCATGATGCCTTGCAGCCTGAGGCACAACTATGGAATCAATGGCAGGAATGTTGTAGGCCAAATACAAAAGGATTACCGCAAGGGCACACACTGTCATAAAGAAAGCCGCAAGATACCAAGGACGCTCTCCCCAAAAAATTCCACAGAGCCAAGAATATATTCCGTCTGCAATGGGAAAAAGCGCGATGGCAAGAAGCAGTGCTGTTACGACAGCGGTAAGCAGTTCCCAAAACGCATAGGAAGAACTTTCGGGAATTACAGCAAGGGCAATTTCGCCGGATGTTCTTTTTTCTGCATTGGAAACAGCATCCTTTATTTCCTCAAAATCCTTTTCGCCTAGGGAAAGTTTTTTTACAAAAGAATTATAATTCATATCAACTAAAACTGAACCACTGGAGCCACTGATGCGGAAGAGTCTGCCTTAAAGTAAGACTTTTCCTTAAAGCCAAAAATCTTTGCGGTAATAAGTCCGGGGAACTTCTGGATTGTAGTGTTGTAAGTACGCACCACATCGTTGTAGCGGTTGCGTTCTGTAGCAATGCGGTTTTCAGTTCCCTCAAGCTGACTTTGAAGGTCTAGAAAGTTTTCGTTTGCCTTAAGGTCGGGATATGCTTCCGCAACAGCAAGAAGTCTAGACAGACTGGAAGAAAGCTGAGCCTGCGCCTCTACATATTTTTCAAAAGCCTCTGGGTCATCTGTGTTTACAGTAATGGAAGACGCCTGAGTGCGAGCTTCGGTAACGGCAGTAAGCACGGACGCTTCATGCTGGGCATATCCCTGCACAGTGTTAACAAGGTTGGGAATCAAATCACTTCTGCGCTGATACTGACTTTCTACATTTGCCCACTGGCTGTCAACGGCCTCGCGCTGGCTTACCATGTTGTTGTAGCCGCATCCGGTAAGGGCAAAACACAATGCACAAAGTACAGACAAAGTTAAAATTTTCATACCACTGGATTTCATAAAACACTCCTTACTATAAATTAAAAGTAATATATTTACTGCCAAAAAAACACTATATCTTTAATAGGTGGATTTTTTCTATTGATATTTTTGCAATCTGATAGTATCATATTGAAACGAGGTAATTTATGAGCGCTAATTATGATTTTACAGTAGACAATTTGGGAGAGTGCAAAATCCATTCACCAATAGAGCTTTCACGGGAACATGGCGACTTCCGTGCAGCCTATGTAAAAGACTCTTCCTATGTGCTCAACAAGGTAAATGTTTTTGCAGACCACACAGACAACGCAATTGATAAATCTAACCTTTTGGAAAAGGCCGGCCCTAGGGAATACATTTACTTTAACCCTTCCCATGTAAAGGCTGGAATCTGTACCTGCGGAGGACTCTGCCCCGGACTTAACGATGTAATTCGTGCAGTTGTTCGCTGCCTGTGGAACCGCTACGGAGTACGCAACATTGTGGGCATTCCCTTCGGCTACAAGGGATTCTTTAAGGAGCAGGGATTCAATCCAGTTCCCCTTAACCCTGATGTAGTAGACTCAATCCATAAGATTGGCGGTTCTTTCCTTGGCACATCCCGTGGTGGCGGAGACAGAACTTCCGACATTGTTGACTCTATTGAGCGCCTTAACATAAACATGATGTTCATCATTGGCGGTGACGGAACCCAGAGGGGCGCCCTTGACATAGCCAACGAAATTGAACGCAGGGGACTAAAGGTTGCAGTTGTAGGAATTCCAAAGACTGTAGACAACGACCTTCAGTTCATAGACCGCTCCTTTGGATTTGAAACCGCTGTACAGAAGGCAACAGTGGCAATCAACAGCTGCCACATGGAAGCACATTCTCAGATTAACGGAATCGGTCTTGTAAAGATAATGGGCCGCGAGTCAGGATTTATTGCAACCGCCGCCGCAATCGCAAGTCACGAGGCAAACTTCTGTCTTATTCCCGAAGTACCATTTGATTTGGACGGCCCCAACGGATTTTTGCATCATCTTGAAGAGCGCCTGAACAGAAGGCACCACGCAGTAGTTGTTGTTGCAGAAGGTGCAGGGCAAGAGCTTCTTACCACAACAAACCAGACTGATGCCTCAGGTAACAAAAAGCTTGCAGACATAGGAGTATTCCTTAGGGACAAAATTACAGAATACTTTGCAACAAAGAAGATTCACATCAACCTTAAGTACATTGACCCCAGCTACGAAGTTCGTGCGGCAGTTACAACAGCAAACGATTCAATCTACTGTGAGCGTCTTGGAAACAATGCAGTACATGCAGCCATGGCAGGAAAGACAAAAATTGTCATTGGACTTGTGCACGACAAATATGTTCACATTCCAATCAGTATGGCAACCCTTAAGCGCAACACCATTGATCCAGAAAGCGCCCTGTGGAGGGACTGTTTGGATGCAACACTGCAGCCAGTTTACATGGTAAACAACATCAACACCGTAACGGAAAAACTCCGCAACGATGCAAAGGAAGCAAACGAAGCGGCAGAAAAGCGCCTTGCAAAAGTAATGGGTACAAAATAAAAAGACCTATTAGCCTTAAACAGATAAAGCCTGAGGGCAGAGCGTGATTTAAGTCATGCATAGCCTCAGGCTTTTTTATTTTAAGAAAGACCTACAGCATTCTGGTTGACTTTTTGTATGCTTCAAAGCCTTGTTTTCTAGACTGTCTTTTATCAGCCATGGGAATGCTTACAAAGAGGAACATAAGGGTGTTTGCGGCGGCTCCCACAAGAAGCCAAGGTTTGTCGGGCATAGCAAAGAAGCAGGCAAGACCAACAGCCCACCACATGATTATTTCTGCGGCATAGTTTGGGTGACGGGAACGCTTCCAAAGTCCAGTGCGTATAAAGCCTTCCATTCCCGACTTTCTGAACATGTGCATCTGAATGTCGGCAATGCCCTGAATAACGGGAGCAAAAAATGCAATCACTATAAAGGGAATGCACAAAGCCTTAAGAGCCGCCTCTTCGTGTACGGCAGTAACGGCAGGAAGGATGCACAGATATACAATCAGCGTGGGAAACATGTGAATGCCCAAAAGATTTATGAGGGGATAAAAGACTCCTGTCTTTTCCTTAAGCATTACATAGCGCCAGTCCTGATATTCAAAGTTTCTAAAGTTGTATGCCCAGTTTGCAGTAAGGCGGAGTCCCCAGAAGAGCACCGCGCAAAAAAGCAAAACCTCAAGCACACCTGAACCTCCGTGCTTTAAAAGGGCGGAGGCAAGAATGACGGGTGGCTGAACGCTCCAGTAAGGGTCATAGACAGAAGCATTTCTAAAAATCAGACTAAAAACAAACACAAGCACTGTAGAAGCAATGTCTGCAAACAAAAGTGCTAGAGGGTAAGAAAGGGCATAACGCTGCACAAAAAAATCGTAGCAAAAAAGTCCGCAAAAAACGGCAAGCGCATACACAATCACGATAATAGAAAAACTTGCAATTCGATTCTTTATCATGCCTAAATTCTAGCAGAAAATGGGATGCACTGCAACAACATGCACCTTGCGTTAGGGGAAGTTTTTTTGATATACTTACCCCATCACATTTTGAGGAGTTTCTTATGAAAACACTTAGCAAAATTCTTTCAGTTGCAGCCCTTCTTGTTGCTCTGACAGTCCTTACAGGATGCCTTTCTTCAGCCATGGGAGGAAGTGGTTCAGACACTGTGGACGCATCAAAAGTTACAACCGTAAAAATGTATGTTAACATTCCTACAGACCAGGTAGGAACAGAAGCCCTTGCCCTTGTAAAAATTACAAACGGAAGTTTTTCTGACCCACGCACCTTTACATTTACAGGCTCACCCACTACAGAAGCAGCAAAAGAAGTTACAACATACTACACATACTGTGCCGCAGTAAATTCAGCACTGGGAAAACTTGCAGGAACAAAGTCTACCCTTACCTTCAACACAATGAAAGACGGAAGCGGCTGGAACCTTAACTTTTCAGACACAACATCAACCTTGCGTTCATTGCTTTACATTGCAGCCTACGATGTAGACACCGTGTACGCACTCTACAGCTACTAATCTGATTGAACACAGTTACGCAAACAGACAATTCTGCTTACCTGACAGAGCAGCTTATTACTTACATAGGCAATAAGCGTGCTCTGCTTTCTTTTATCGAGCAAGGGATTTCCCATGTTTCAAAAAAAATGAACCGGGAAAAACTTGTTACCTTCGATGTCTTTAGCGGAAGCGGAATTGTCTCTAGGTTTCTAAAGCAGTCTTCCTCGCACATTTACGCAAACGACATGGAGCAGTATGCCTCGGTTATAAGCCAGTGCTATTTGGACACTCCATCCCAAAGAAAAATCACCCAGTTAAAAAAAATGCATTCTACCCTGACTCAGGAATGTTCCAAAATGATGGAGGAATATCTTTTATGTGGCACATCCTTTAGAGACACAAAGAACCTTCCCGGATTTATAAGTGAACTTTACGCACCCAAAGACATTAAGGACATAAAAAAAGGGGAACGATGTTTTTACACTCCCTACAACGCCTGCTACATTGACTGCATGAGACAGTGCATAGACACTATTGTTCCCCAGACAGACAGGCACTTTTTTATAGCCCCACTACTTTCAGAATCTTCAATACACGCAAACACTGGAGGAGTCTTTAAAGGCTTTTACAAGAATTCTTCAACAGGCATAGGAAAGTTTGGAGGCAACGGAGAAAACGCCATGTCGCGCATTACAGGTCACATAAGCCTTCCCTTTCCCGTCTTTAGTTCGTTTAAAACCGAATTCACTGTCTTCTGCGAAAATGCCAACGACCTTGCTTCTTCTAAAAACAATCCCCATGTAGACCTTGCCTACATAGACCCTCCCTACAACCAACATCCCTACGGGTCAAACTACTTCATGCTTAACTTAATTGCAAAATACGAGCGTCCCTCCAAAGACATTCTAAGCAGGGTGTCAGGTATTCCTTCAGACTGGAACCGCTCCATGTACAACAAAAAATCTTATGCCGAAGAAGCATTTGTTGATCTTGTAAAAAAACTTGATGCAAAATTCCTACTTATTTCCTTTAACAACGAAGGATTTATTCAGACAGAACAGATGAAAAAAATTCTTTCCGATGAGGGAAAAGTTACTGTACTGGAATCCCCCTACACCGCCTACAGGGCAAGCCGGAATCTTTCTTCTAGAACACCTCATGTAAAGGAATTCCTATACATAGTTGAAAAACGCTAGACCTTCTGCCTAAAACGAAACAATACAGGTAACTGGCAGATGGTCACTGTAACCGTTCCCAGACCAAATCCTGTATGCAAAGGGACAGTCCGACTCGCTGTCATACCAGGGACCGTCAGTTTCGCAGGAAAGTGAAACAATAAAAGCCCTTCCCCCTGCAAAGAAATTGTCAATTCGAGACCATCCGTCATACCAGTAGCTTCCAGGAGAGACCATACTTCCGTCAGAAAGATACCAGCCCGACTGAACCTCACATCCGCCAGAAAATTTATTCCTAAGCAGAACAGAGCCTTTTGTTTTTCCGCCTGCAAAAGAATGAATGTCGCGGTTAAAGTCTCCGCAAGAAAGACAGGGCATACCCCTCCTTACGCAGGAAGAAATTTCGCTACTCAAGACAGACTCTTGCCACAGCCGCCACTTTTCGGTAGAACTTTCTCCTCCTAGCATGCTTTTCCAATGGCTTACAAAGAGCGTAAATTTTTCTTCTCCCACGCAAATCCTTACCTGCATAAGGGGACGCATTTTTGGCATCTGCTCAGATTCAGTGCGCACATCCAAAGAATGCACCGTCATGTCCTCAAGGGGATAGCGCGAAAGCAGACCGCATCCAATGGAACTTCCCTCGTCCTTTGCAAAACACGCATAGGGATAAAGCTTTTTAAAATCCCACTGGGCAGAAAGAAAATTGTACAGGTCATAAAGGACGCCTTCATTTTCCACTTCTTCCATTACAAAAATGTCTGCATCAAGATTTTGTATTACCGAAGAAAGCCGCTTCAATCGTTCAACATAGGATTCGTGTCCCCAGTTTTTTGAAGAAACAAATTCGTCATATTCGTTTCCTGTAGTAACAGAATCAAAAAAAGTTTCCACATTCCAGTTTACAATTTTTAAAACATGCTTACTCTGAAAAGTCTCGTCATTTTTTAAGACAGCCTGAGAGCATGAAGCACAAGTTATTGCAAGAAGCAAAGTTGCAAGCAAATTGATTTTTTTCTTAAGCATAAAGCCACCTCCGTTAAGGACTAATTTTTTCTTGCCAGTCTAAATCCCCAGTCGGCCTGAGAATAGTAGGGAATTTTTCCAAGCCCCTTATCCTGAGGGCCGCACTCTTCCGCAGAACTTTTAAAGGAGCCTCCGCAGAGAAGCCGAGTTACATTTGAATAAAGCCAGTCACCTGTCCATTCCCATATGTTTCCGCTCATATCGTAAAGTCCCAGTGCATTTGCCTTTTTGCGTCCCACTTCATGCAGTATGCCACCACTGTTTACAGAACTCCATGCAACTTCATCAATGTCATTACTTCCCGAAAAAGATTTGTCCCAGTCTCCGTTAGAAGACGCGCCCCTAAAGGCATATTCCCATTCCCCAGCAGAAGGCAGCCTGTATCCGTTTGCATCGCTTTTTACACGAGGATTATCAATAGAGCCTGCACTTGTAAGAAGAGAAGTTTCGCTAGAACTTTCCCTAAGGGGATTTTTAAATGCGGCATCGCTGTAGTAGACGCAGGTAAGTTTTTGAGAAGCAGAACTGTTTGCATTGTGCCATTCTGTAAAGGCATTGCACCAGACTATTGCATCCCTCCATGAAACTTCGGTAAGGGGAAGAAGACTTTCAACGGCACACTTGGGGTAAGAGCGTGAAAATTTGTATCCGTTTAAAATTGCCCACTGATAAACTAGAGACCAAAGCCCCTGAGTAACCTGATAGCGTCCCAACCTGTATGCGGATATTTTCTGTCCTTGGGAAAGATGAGTTCCCTTTTTGTCAACGCTCACCTGAGAAGAGCACACCGTAACAAGGGGAAACATGGAGTCCACATAATCTACAGTTTGCATTACATGAAGAAGGCCCTTCACTCCAGAGTCCTCTCCGTTTACAAAGACTGTAAGCTCAAAATCTTTAGGAGAAGAAATTACAGGTACCGTAATGTTAACCCTGCATTCAGATTCTGTTACAAGATGGGGAGAATATGAGGAACCGTTGCATGTAAGCACAATGGCGTTTTCTTCAGTGTCAAGATTTTTTCCTCTAATGATTACCTCAGCATTTTTTCCTCCGTTAAAAAGGGGAGCATGACATTCATCAACAGAAGAAATTTTTATTCCGTCGTAAACGCAAAGAAGTCCCTGAACAGTCTGTTCCTTTTGGTCAAGGGCACATGAGAGTTTGTATTCACCTTCTTCAAGAGGAGCGTCAAGGCGACATTTAAGACATTCAGAAGAAAAAGCAAGGGCGCTTACCGTAAGAATTTTTTCTTCTCCGTTAAAGACAAAAAGTTCGCCAGAAGAACACAGGTCCAAATCAGTTCCCAAAAGGCTAACCAGAACGGACTGAACTTTTCCAGACCTTACCCTTTCTGGCTCAACCTGAATTTTATTTATGCAGGGATTTTCGCAAACAGTAAAACTGGTCTCAAAAAGAACTTTATCCCTGTAGATTATTTTTGCCCCGTAACTTCCCTTTTGCTTTGGAACAGAAAGAGAGCATGAAGCTCGGCTAGAATCCAGAACAGTTACAGAAGCAGGCACAGAATTTTCTTCTTCCAGTTGAACAACAAAAAAATCTTTTTCGGCTTTTGTAAAATTACTTCCCCTTATAAAAAGAGTTGCACTTTCTTCTGTGTATAAAACTTTTTCTCTGTCAAACCAGGCTTCGTAAACAAATGGCTCTACCCGGCAAAAAAATTTCGTTTTCTGACAGGGGCTTCTGTTACCAGCCACATCTATAGCACAAACAGAAACTTCGTATTCCGCACCGTCAGGTTCGCAGTCAAAGGAGCAGGAATTTTTTGAGGCCGCAAGGGTAAGAGTTTTTTCAAGCCCGTTACCAGAAAGGTTCACTTCTAAAAACTGAACATCATCAGACAAGGACGGCTTCCATTCAACTTCTAGCTTACCGCTATTACTGTTAAAGGCGGCACGAATGTCCTGCACTGGATCAGGGCTAATCATGTCGATTGAAGAAATGCTTACAGTCTGCATTCCTATTTTTCCGTCGGCAGTTTTTGCATAGAATGTGTAGATTCCGTTTTGCACAATCTGAACGGAAGATTTGTTTTCTTTGCACAAAAGGAGGGTTCCGTAACCGGATTCAAAAAAAGTTCTGGCATGAAGACCAGCAGCGTACCTTAGCACCGTTATACTGCTATTGCAAAGACATTCAACCGTTACCGTAACTGAACGAGCAACAGGAGTCGTGCTGTCACTGGCAAGAAGAATTTTAAAATCCGTCGGAAGGGAATCTTCTTTTAGCGGAGTAAATTTAAATGCAGGAAGGGTAACTATTCCATCCGTTACTGTAAGCCCCTGCACTAGGGAAGCCTCGCAGGAATTTTCTGCAGAAGCCTTTACTTCGTAAGAGCCACTTTCAACCCTGTCAAAGAAAAATTCCCCAACAGCAGAAAGTTCCGCAGTCCGCAGAGGAATGTCCATGTCTTCAGTAGACCTTAGCAAAACCTCTACACCTTGCATGTCGCCCCCTTCAAACTGAACAGACCCCTTTACGCCACCATACCATCCGCCTGTAGCCGTCTGCAGGGAACAGGATGCCAAAGCCAGAGCCGAAGCCCAAATAAAACGAAAGTATCCTTTTTTCATTTTTTCTCCTATCATCTACATTATGTATATATGCTGATTTTTAAAAATAAACACAAAACTACTGTGAAAAAAATCACATAAAACGGCAAAAAATCTTCTCCAAGACAAATTTTTGGGAATTTTACGGCGGAATTTAGGTTAAAAATGCAAATTTTCTTTGACCCCACCCCAAAAATGCGCTATAGTTAGGCTGATTTCAAGTTCTATTTTTGTGAATTTTATCACAACGGAGGAAAGGGGCAATGAGAGCAATTCCTGAACCGTCAAAAAGGCGGCTTGTTCTGCTGGAAAGGCTTCTTTCAGAAAGCGACCGTAAGACAGTAACTTCTTCCCAACTGGCGGAACTTACGGGTTGGTCTTCTGCAGTAATCCGTAGGGACATTTCCCTTCTGGACATTCGCTGTGGTGCAAGCAACGGATACAAAGTTTCCCAACTAAGGGAGGCTCTGGCCCAACTTGTAAACGACAGGCAAAAAGAAAAGCGTTGCTGTATTGTAGGACTTGGACGCATGGGGCAGATGCTTCTTGACACGGAAGAGCTTGAGGGTTCTTCCTTCAAACTGGTGGCGGGATTTGATTCCAGCGTGAACAGGACAGAAATACTTCATTCAGTTTTTCCCCTGCATCCTACCACAATGCTTGAGTCAGTCATAAGGAGCGAGGGGATTGAATACGCAATCCTTACCGTGGAAAAAAATGAAGCTCAGGAAACTGCGGATCGGCTTTCTGAGTGCGGCATAAAGGGAATAGTAAACTACACACCAGAAGTGCTTACCGTTCCCCAAAATGTAGCCGTTGAAAATGTAAGCTTACTGACCGCCTTGGAAATTCTAAGTGCAAATACAGTCGGTAATCAATATATAAAATAAAAACTCGAACAGGAGGAATCTATGGCAAGAGTGTATAATTTTAGTGCAGGTCCAAGCTGCCTGCCCGAAGAAGTTTTGAACGAATGTGCAAAGGAAATGTTGGACTATAACGGAACAGGTCAGTCCGTTATGGAAATGAGCCACCGCTCAAAAGCTTACGAGCCAATCATTGAAGACGCAGAGGCAATGGTACGCAAGCTCATGAATGTTCCTTCAAACTACAAGGTTCTCTTTGTTCAGGGTGGAGGCTCAACTCAGTTTGCAATGGTTGCACAGAACCTTGGTATTAAAAACAAAAAGGCAGCCTACATAGAAACTGGTGTGTGGGCAAAAAAAGCCGCTGCTGAGGCAAAAAAACTGGGAATTGCAGTTGATATAATTGCTTCTTCAAAAGACAAGAACTATTCCTACATTCCCAAAGTTGAAAAAATCTCTGGCGACTACGACTACGCCTACATCTGCTTTAACAACACCATTATGGGAACTCACTACGAATACATTCCCGACACAGGAAACATTCCCCTCGTTGCAGACATTTCTTCTTGCGTTTTAAGTGAGCCTCTTGATGTAAGCAAGTTTGGACTTCTCTTTGCAGGCGCACAGAAAAACCTTGCTCCAGCAGGCGTAACACTTGTAATAATCCGCGAAGACCTTATTCCCGAACCCGAAAACTGTCTTCCTGGAACTCCAACCATGTTGGCATACAAGACTCATGCAGACAACGGAAGCATGTACAACACTCCCCCATGCTACACAATTTATGTTCTTGGAAAAGTCCTTCACTGGATAGAAAAGAACGGCGGTGCGGAAGGAATGCTTAAGCGCAACAAGGAAAAGGCAGACTATCTTTACAACTTCCTTGATTCAAGCGATTTCTATCATGCAACTGCACAGAAAGGAAGTCGCTCTCTGATGAATGTTCCCTTCCTTACAAAATACTCTAACCATGCTGCCGATGATGAAGCGGCTTGTGCAAAGGAAAAGGAAATAAACGACAAGTTTGTAAAGGAAGCAAGTGCGGCAGGTCTTGTAAACCTTAAGGGACACAGACTTGTAGGCGGAATGAGGGCAAGCATTTACAATGCAATGACTCTTGACGGAGTAAAGGCTCTTGTTGAATTCATGAAGAAATTCGCTTCGGCAAACTAAGTGGCTTTTTATTACAGTAGGAGAAAAACAAATGTATAAGATTCAGACTTTGGATAGAATAAGTGCTAAGGGTCTCGACAACTTTCCCAGAGACGACTACGAAATTGCAAGCGAAATAGTAAAACCAGATGCAATTCTTGTACGCAGCCATGACATGCTTACAATGCAGCTTGACCCTAGCGTAAAGGCCATTGCAAGGGCAGGTGCAGGAGTAAACAACATTCCAGTAAAAGAACTTGGTTCAAAGGGTGTAGTAGTATTTAACACTCCTGGTGCAAACTCAAATGCCGTTAAGGAACTGGTAATTCTAGCAATACTTATTGCAAGCCGTCCTGTAATAGGAGCCGCAAAATGGGTGGGAACACTCAAGGGTAAGGGAGCAGAAATTGCAGGACTTGCAGAAAAAGGCAAGAAAGATTTTATTGGTAACGAAGTTAAAGGCAAGACTCTGGGTGTAATAGGACTGGGTGCAATAGGCGCACAGGTTGCGAACACAGCCATAGACTTGGGAATGAATGTAATAGGCTACGATCCCTTCCTTTCTGTTGACGCTGCATGGAGTCTTAACAGAGAAGTAAAGCATGCCGAAACTTTGGACACTCTGTTTGCAAAGTCAGACTACATCACTGTGCATGTTCCCGAAACACCCGACACAAAAGGTCTTATCAGTGCCGCCACAATCAAGAACATGAAGGACGGAGTAAAAATCATCAACCTTGCAAGGGGCGGACTTGTAAACAACGAAGACCTGTTGCAGGCTGTAAAGAATGGAAAAATCGGATGCCTGGTTACAGACTTTGCCGCTGATGAATTCCTTGACAACGACAAAATAATCTGCTTCCCCCACTTGGGTGCATCAACTCCCGAAGCAGAAGAAAACTGCGCTGTAATGGCAGTAAAGGAACTGAGGGACTTTTTGGAAACCGGCGCCATTAAAAACAGCGTCAACTTTCCAAAGTGCAAGATGGACTCTGCAATCCCACAGGGAGGAACACGCCTCTGCATAGCTCATAAAAATGTTCCCAACATGATTGCCCAGTTTACAAGCGTGCTTGGTGGAGCAAAGCAGAACATTAGCGGAATGGTAGACCAGAACCGTGCAGACCTTGCCTACGCACTCATAGATGTAGACGGAAAGGTAAGCGACGACTCTATTGCCGCTCTTGCAAAAATTGACGGTGTAATTACAGTGCGCCCAATCTACGCATAAAAAATCCATCTGAATGCCCTGTATGTTTTTTTGACATGCAGGGCTTTTTGTTTTTAAATCTGGAGAAAAAATGAAGCTTAGAGAATACAAAAAGGAAGACTCAGCCATAATAGGCACATGGGAATGCATAGACATGGAAAAGCCCTTACACCCGACGCCTTAAAGCACATTTTCTTGCCTAGATTTTTCCTTAAACAAGACTTATACTATCTGCATGACGCAAGAAGAAAGAACACAGGAAATACGGTCTCTCATAGGCGAGATGACTCTTGAAGAAAAAGTTTCACTCATGCTACACGAAAGCATGGGAATTCCCCGGCTTAACATAAAGCCCTACAACTGGTGGAACGAAGGTCTGCATGGAGTTGCAAGAAATGGTACGGCTACTGTTTTTCCACAGGCAATTGCCCTTGCCGCAACTTTTAACACTCAGCTTGCTCAAACTGAATACGAGGCCATTTCTGACGAAGCCCGTGCAAAGTACAACGAGGCACAGAAAGTGGGCGACAACGGCCAGTTCCGCGGACTTACATACTGGTCACCCAACATAAACATTGCCCGTGACCCCAGGTGGGGACGGGTACAGGAAACTTTTGGAGAAGACCCCTTCCTTACTTCGCAAATGGGAATTGCAGCCGTAAAGGGCTTACAGGGAGACGACAGAGAAAACCTAAAACTTGCCGCATGTGCAAAACATCTTGCCTGCCACTCTGGACCAGAATCCACACGACACACCGCAAATGTAAAGCCGTCAAAAAAAGATCTCTTTGAAACATATCTTCCGGCATTTAAAGCTCTTGTTGATGCAGGAGTTGAAAGCGTAATGGGTTCGTACAACAGGGTAAACGATGAGCCCTGCTGCGGAAGCAGATTTCTTCTTCAGGAAATTCTTCGCAAACGGTGGCATTTTAAGGGGCATGTGGTAAGCGACTGCTGGGCGGTACAGGACTTTCACAAGGGACACAAGGTAACTTCAAGCCCGGCAGAATCAGCGGCACTTGCAATCAATTCGGGATGCGACCTTAACTGCGGCTGTACATATCATGCGGCCCTTGATGCGGTAAGACAGGGACTCCTTTCGGAAGAAAAAATAAATCAGTCTCTTGAACGCCTTCTAGAAACAAGATTCAAACTAGGCATGTTCGACTCTTGGGAAAATTCAAAATGGGCAAACCTTGGCGCAAAAGATGTTGACACAAGGGAAAAGCGAGAACTGGCTAAAAAAGTCGCACAGGAATCAATCGTACTTTTAAAGAACAGTAACAATCTGCTTCCCATTACAAAAGAAAAGCATGTAAAGAAAATCGTAGTTATGGGACCGTCAGCCGCAAGCACAACAGTTCTTTTAGGAAATTACTACGGAATTAATCCTCGCCTGGTAACAATTCTCGAAGGCATTGCAGGAAAAATTGACAGTCACCCAGAAATTACAGTTGACTTTCATCCGGGAACAGGAATGTATGCAGACAGTGTCCAAAGGGGATGGACTGTAGGAATGGCAGAAAGTGCAGATCTGGTAATTGCATGTTTTGGTCTGGACGGAATGATGGAAGGCGAAGAAGGTGACGCTGTTGAAACAAAAAGAGGCGACCGTGAGCGCATAGAACTTCCCCAACATCAGGTAAGTTATTTAAGAGCCATAAAAGAAAGGGGAACTCCTGTAGTGCTGGTTCTTACGGGAGGTTCAGCCATAGCATTTGACACAGACTTGGCAGATGCAATTCTGTTTGCATGGTATCCGGGAGAAGAAGGAGGTAACGCAGTTGCAGACATTATTTTTGGAGACGCAGTTCCCTCAGGACACCTTCCCATTACATTTCCAAAATGCACGGAAGACCTGCCTGCTTTTGACGACTACAGCATGAAGGGACGCACTTACCGTTACGAAACAAAAGAAGCACTCTTTCCCTTTGGATTCGGATTAAGCTACACCAAATGGAAGTTTGAAAATGTGCATGCTACAAAAGAGGCAGTTACCCTTGATGTAATAAACAAAGGCGACACTGATGCATTGGAAGCAGTACAAGTTTACATTTCAAAGAATGAACGGAACAAAGAGGACCCACTCCACAGTCTTAAGGCCTTCTGTAAAGTTTTTGTAAAAGCAGGCGAAAGAAAAAAACTTACCCTATCCCTTCCCAAAGACGCATTTGAAAGCATAAACCAAGACGGAAAATCTGTCCTAATTCCGGGAAAATACAGGGTAACGGTATGCGACAGTTCACCTTCTTTAAGGGCAATGGCGCTGGGGTCCACAGAAGCCGTCTGTACAACAGTTGAATTATAGAAGAACAGGGAGTATAATGTAAGCATGAGCAATCAGGTAATTTTAAAAGCAGAAGATTTGGACGGATATCTTACCCAAACCGACATGGCGGACTTGGCAAGACTTGACGAAATGTTCAAAGAAACCATGAAATTCTTTGACCCTATTGATAAAGAAAAAATCATAGAGGGTTACGACAAAATGGGCCACGAAATGCAGAAAATCTGCTCGGCACATCCCCAAATAAAAGTGTATTCCTTTGAAACCGATGTTCAGGCACAGGCAGAAGCAAGCCGAGTAATTGCAAAACTTCGGGACGAAAAAACTGATCATCAGGAATTCATGTACTACAGTCAGAGAGCTTACGAAATGCTCTTCCGCATGGCCTATGCAAATGAAGCCACTGTAAAGAAGGGACACATCATCGTAAAAACTCCGGTAAACTTTCCAGTACAAAATTATGCCGTTCACAAAATTCCAGATATTGACCACAAGATAAACAACTCTGTCATGTGCGTCATGCTTAGGGGTGCCCTACTTCCCAGCATGATTGTTTCTAAAGAAATTGAAGAGTTTTCTTCAACCGGTTACATTACGCCCTTTGCACTTTTTAAAATCAGCAGAAACGATACAAAGAACGAAAGCAACATGGAATACATTCTTGACCTAGACAAGTCTTTCTTTAACATAGAACAGCTTGACGGAAAAGACCTTATCTTTGCAGACCCCATGAACGCAACTGGTGGCTCTTTGGTAACTGTGGTAAAATATCTTTTAAGTCAGGGTGTAAAGCCAAAGTCAATCGCTTTCTTC
This sequence comes from uncultured Treponema sp., assembly GCA_937894335.1. Taxonomy (GTDB): domain Bacteria; phylum Spirochaetota; class Spirochaetia; order Treponematales; family Treponemataceae; genus Treponema_D. Next base: position 26,966 of record CALCRU010000016.1, read on the forward strand.
AACACCATTTCCACACTCAAGGGAAGCATTCGCGTAACAAGGGCACTTCAGAACTGTACCTGCTACACTCTCTGGCTTGATCCAGTTATGAACGAAAAGGCCTACATCATGCCGGGCTTGGGTGACGCTGGAGACAGGCTTAACGGATGCGACGAAAAAGATCATCCGCGCAACATTATTCAGCTTTTGTCTGACTACGGACACAACATTTCCAGTTTGTACCGCTCTCAGATGTTTGAAATTGAAAGAACAGTTCTTGGCTAACTGTTAAAAATAAACAAGTGGAGTTTTATATGAATCTAATTTACGGAATTAAGGACAGACCTAGGGAAACGCTGATTAACAAGCCGTTTTCTTGAAAAAGGCGTTTTCTCAAAAA